>NZ_RIZI01000178.1 GCF_003721225.1 Acidithiobacillus sulfuriphilus
AAGGAAGATGCCGTTAGTACGCAGCAAGATTTATGGATCAAACCGGTACCGCCTGCAGGCGGGTCTACTGTTTCTTTTCCTGTCGGGATTGGCCGGCCCCGGCTGGGCAAAAGTAGGAAAACCAGCATGGTCGGGCAACATCGGGCTGGGGGCCAGCAGCAGTACGGGGACCAGCCAATCCCTCAGTGCCAATACCCAGGATGCCTTGCACTGGCATGGAGGCCAGTGGGAAGACAGTGCGCACCTGGATTACAACTATGCGCAATCCCAAGGGATAGTCGACGCCGATCGGCTGGTCCTACAGAATCAGGCCCGTTATCTATTCACCCCTGCCGAGTATGCCTTTGGCAACCTTCGTTATGATCGCAACCATTTTGACGGATACTATTATCGCATGGATGAAACACTGGGGTATGGCCGACGTTGGCATCCGCACCGGGATATGCGTCTGGATCTGGAAGCCGGGGCGGGTGCGCGGGAAGCGCATCGCATCGGGAGCCGGAGTCATCTACGCCCTATTCTGCGCCTCCATGGCAGATACCAATGGAATCTGGATCGGCACGCAGCATTCTCCCAGAGCGTGGATGCCATATTGGCCAGTAATGGTGCCAATACCTATGAATCGGTAACGGCATTGCGTAGCCAGGTGTATGGGCCATTGGCCATGAAACTGTCCTACACGGCTACTTACAATACTCAGGTACCTATAAGTTATCAAAAACTCAATACCCTGGCGGCGGTAAATCTGGTCTATAACTTCTGAATGGGAGATCTGGTATCCATGCACCGTTTGCCACCGCTCTTACGGCCCAATTTTTGGCAGCGCCTGCGCCGTTCCTGGTGCAGGGCGCAGGTCGCGCTCCGCCTCGAACAATGGTTTCCGCAGATCCCCCTCGCCCTGGCCGTGGGGGTGCTGGGCATCCTCAACATACTGGACGGCCTGCCGCGGCTGAGCCGGTTTTTCCCGGAACTCAGCATCCTCGCTCCGGTGACGGTGCTGAGTCATTCGCCGGTGCTCAGGGTGCTTGGCGCGGTACCGGAACTGGTGGCCGGGGTCGTGCTCCTGTTCATGTCCATCGGCCTGCTCTTTCGTTCGCGCTTCTCCTGGGCCATCACCCTGCTCCTGGCGGCGGCCACGCTGGTCCTTTTATTGCACCACTACGGACTGGTGTGGAGCGGAATCGCCATTTTGAATGGGGTCATTCTGATCGGCCTGCTGCTCTTCCATCGCAGTTTTTCCCGTTCCAGCGTGGCTGCCGGGACCCTCTTTGCCGCCATATCCATCCTCCTGCTGCTGGGCTATGCGGTATTTGGCAGTTACGTGCTGGGGAAGGGATTTACTCCGCCCATCACCAATCTGGTCACGGCGCTGTATTTTTCCGTGGTGACCATGTCCACGGTGGGTTATGGTGATATTACACCCCATAGCCAGGACGCCCGGCTCTTTGTGGTATCCATCATTATTCTGGGAATCACCGTCTTTGCGACCTCCATTTCCACCGTCATTGTGCCGCTGGTGAACGGCCGCATGAACCGGCTGCTCATGGGTGAAAAAAAGCCCATGAAACAAAATCACTATCTCATTATTGGTGATAACGCGCTGGCCAATAACACCTATCGGGAGCTGAAAGCGCGTCATTTGCCGGCCATCGTCCTGCTCCCCGGCCAGCCCCAAAGCATGTGGATGGACCCCGAGGATCTCCTAATGGGCGACGCCACAGAGGTTGAGGCGCTCAAAAAGGCCGGGGGCGGACAGGCCTTGGCCATCCTCGCCTTGCGTTTGGATGACAGTGAAAACGCCTTCATCGTCCTCGCCGCCAAGGAGCTGGGCGGCCGTGCGCGAACGGTGGCCGCGGTGAAAGACGGCAAAAATATGGAGCGAATGCGGCGGGTGGAGCCGGACCTCATCATCGCCCCGGAGGTGTTGGGCGGCGAACTGCTGGCCATGACCCTCAGCGGGGAGAGTTTGGACGGCGAGGCCATGATGAGCAGGATGTTCAGCGCCAAGGCATGATCCCGGATTCGGCAGTCGGCAGAGGGGTTTTGCCGCGACTTCGGCCCGAGCCGTTGTTGTTCTAGGCGAAAGCCCGCGTCCGGCAGGCGAACTGTTTGAGCCCGCAGGGCGAGTTTTCGCCTGCCAGCGGGATGAGCCGTAGAACAACAGGCGAGGGCCGCCGGAGCAAAAAAACCCCTCTGCCGACTGCCGAATCTTGGATGGCCAACAGCCTCTGTTTACCCAAGGGAAGGAACTATCGTCCGCCATGGGACTCTCAATTTTATTCCATAATGGCGATCTTCTTTGGAGATGGCCGCAACAGGCGGCTGTGGCGCCGCCTTCGCCGCAACAACAGGAGGTCTGCATGTCGATCTGGGATAAGTTGTCCCAAGGACTGGGTCAGGCGCTACATGGCCTCGCACCTACGCCGCCCAGCCAGGAAGCCCTGGCGCGGCAGGAGAGCTGGACACGGGCGCTGGATAGAAAAACCCTCCCGGATTTTGTGCAGCGTCGTTTGCAGGAGACCGCTGCCGGCCGCCTGCCCTGGCTCACCACCGCCACCCCCGCCGAACTGCTGCTGCAAAAGAGCCACGGCATTCGTCCCCTGGGCTTTGTTTCGGGGAACTGCTGGTATCACTTCGGCTATTCCTGGACCCAGGGGCATATCGATGGCTGGCACGGCGCCCTGGATCGCTTGCGGGCTGAGGCCTATCTGATGGGCGCCAATGCGGTGGTGGATGTGCAGATGCGGGTACGCAAGGGCGAGTCGGACGATATGGACTACGCCGTCTCGGGGACCGCCATTCGCATCGACAGCCTGCCCGAGTCGAGCAACCCCCTCGTGGCTACCGTCTCTGCCGTGGAGTTCGTGCGCCTGCTGGAAGGGGGCATGGTGCCGGTGGGCGTGGCCATCGGCGCCTATTACGACTGGTACCAGCCGCCCTATGGCCGGGCCCAGGGCGAGCGCTCCTGGTGGAACCAGGAACTCACCGACGTCTCGGCCTTCCAGCAGCAAGTCCGGCGGCGGGCGCTCTACGCCCTGGGCGAGGATGGCCAGCGCCTGGGCGGCTCGGTCCTCGCCCATACCCAGTTTACCCAGATGGCACGCCAGGAGGGCGACAGCGAAAACCCCGAGCGCTTCCTCTGCCGGCATATCGCCATAGGCACCGTCATCGACCATGACCGCCGGATGGCGCCGGGCACTTCCGTACACCCCGTCTACTCCCTGCGCCAATCCCTCCTCACCGCATCTTCCCACCAGAAAAGGCCGCTCGTATGACCGAACTCACCGAACACCTCGCTCCTCATGCCGTGGAACGCCTCAAAGGTCTGCGGGCCCATGGCAGCCATGAAGGCATCTTTACTTCCGATCTTTCCGTCAACGAATTTGTCATGGTGCGCAAGGCCGGTTTTGAGCCCCTGGGGCTGGTGGTCGGCTCCTGCATCTACCACATGGGCATCCAGTATGGTCAATGGAGCCAGAACATGGAGATGGATGTCCTCTCCCAGGCCATGTATCAGGCCCGTGAGCTGGCCATGAGCCGCATGGAGCAGGAAGCCATTCTGCTCCGGGCCGACGGCATTGTCGGTGTGCGCCTGGAAGTGAAACGCATGGAATGGGACCAGGAGATCCTGGAGTTCATGGCCATCGGTACCGCCATTGCCCACCGCGACGGCCAGGAAGGCTTCAAGGGGGTGGGCGGCAAGCCCTTCACCTCCGACCTTTCCGGACAGGATTTCTGGATGCTCCTGCAGGCCGGCTACCGACCCATGGAGATGGTCATGGGCTCCTGCGTCTACCATGTGGCGCATCAGGGATTCCTGAAGTCCATGGGCAACCTGGGTCGCAACACCGAACTGGAGCCCTTCACCCAGGCCATGTACGACGCCCGCGAACTGGCCATGGAGCGCATGCAGCATGAAGCCCAGGATGCCCAGGCCGATGGGATCACCGGCGTCAATCTGCATGAAGGCTCCCACAACTGGCAGCCCCATGTCATTGAATTTTTTGCCGTGGGTACCGCCGTCAAGGCCATGGAGCATGCCAATGACCTGGTGGACGCCCTGAGTCCGCAACTGGTCATTCCCGTCAACGATTAATCAATCGAGAGGATTGTCATGTCGATCTTTACGCACGCTAGCGAGATCCTGGAAGCCCGGGTCAACCACTTTCTCAACAAGGCCGAAGACCCGGCCGAGACCCTGGACCTTTCCTATGAAAAGATGATTGAAAGCCTGCAGGACAGCAAACGCCATCTGGCCGACGTGGTCACCGAGCGGATTTCCCTGGAAAACCAGATGGCCCAGGCGCAAAAGGCGGCCGACAAGGCCGAGGCCGATGCCAAGATGGCCCTCGGCGCCCAGCGCGAGGACCTGGCCAAGGCCGCGCTGGGGGAAAAAGAGGTGGCGCTGCAGAAAATCGCCTCCCTCCAGGCCGCCCACGACAATGTGGCGGCCCAGGCGCAAAAGCTCACCGACTACGAGCAAAAACTCCAGGAGCGCATCGAGCAGTTTCGTACCCAGAAAGAGGTCATGAAAAGTCAGATGGAGGCCGCCCAGTCCGAGATCAAGGTGGGCGAATCCATGACCGGCATCGGCGATGGTCTGGCGGACGCCGGTGATGCCCTGCGCCGCGCCCAGGACCGCACCGCCCAGATGCAGGCCAAGGCCCAGGCCATGGACGGCCTCATGGCGGCGGGTGTGCTCAGCGACCCGCTGGATCAGCGCAGCCAGACCGACAAGGACCTGGACCAGTTGCGCGCCAGCAGCGGCGTGGATGCCGACCTGGCGCGTCTCAAGGCCGAGATGGCGGGCCAAGAGCCGAAAAACGCCGCAAAAGACGATGACAAAGCGGCCACCTAAGGGACTTCGGCCATGAGCGCCACCCTTGCCATCGCCCTCGTCGTCCTCGCCTTGCTCGGCCTGGGCATCGCCGCCATCTTCGTGCATCTAGCCTGGTGGCTGCTCGTCGCCGTTGGCGGGCTCTTCATTTACTTTATTCCGAGCATCATTGCCGGCGCCCGTCATCATGAGCATGTGCTGTGGGTCCTGGTACTCAATATTGCCCTGGGGTGGTCGGGTATCGCCTGGATTGTTTTGCTGATCTGGGCGATCCTGGGCAAATCGATATGGGCGAAGGATGCGGGAGCGTCGGGAAGATCATGAGCGAGGCATTTGACCTGCAAGCGGCCTGGATGCGCAAGTCCCAGGGAGACATCAAGGCCTTTTTCGAGGCCCTGGCGGCTTCCCTGGAAGCGGGCTTCCCCGGCCAAGTGGAAGTGCACCGGAAAAAGGACGGCATCTTCTCCAAGAGCAGCCATGTGGAGGGGCTTTCCATCCGCACCCAGAACTATCAGTTTCATCTGGAGCGGGAAGGCGCGGGCCTGCGTGCCATTCGCGCCAGGGAGGTGCGCGGGGTCGTGCTCAAGCGCGACGATCTGGCCATTGGCGAATGGCTGGAAAGCCTGACGACGGAACTGGCCGGCGTTTCCGGCGACCTGGTCAAGACCCGCGACGCGCTGCATGATTTTCTGATGTCGTGAGCGCTTTCCGGCGGGCGTCCGGGGACTTTCGGGCTTGGCTAGCCGTACTGGGTGGCTACGGAAAAATCTCCCAATTGCAGGCGGCGCAGGCTGGCCAGGAAAGCGGCCGGGGACGAATTGGGCGCCAGCGGACCAATGCGGACCCGATAAAATGCTTGTCCGTGGCTGGTTACGGGCACCAGTACCGCCGTGCTGATCCCAAAATCGTTGAGGCGCCGACGCTCGCGATTGGCCTCATTCAGGCTCATGAGCTGGGCCGTTTGCAGGAATAATGCCGGTGGCTGCGTCTGCACTGCCGGCAGGGGCCGGGGAGCCGGGATGGCGACGGGTGGGGGCAGACGTACCGGGATCATGCGGGGTTGCGCGGCGGGAGGCGGCGCGGAGATCACCCGCTGGGCCACCGGCAATACTTGAGGCTGGGGCGTCGGCGGGAGCGCGCTGTCGCTGGGGATGATTTGGACCTGCACTTCCGCCGTGCCTTGCTGGACCATCCCCAGCACCCGCGCGGCGCCATAGGAGAGGTCCATGATGCGCCCGGCCACGAAAGGACCGCGATCATCCACCAGCACCACGACGCTGCGGCCGTTGTCGAGGTTGGTCACCCGCGCACAGCAGGGCAAGGGCAGTGTTCGGCTCGCCGCGGTCAGGGCCCGGGGACGGAAGGCCGTACCCATGGCCGTGACGGCGCCCGACTCCCATCCATACCACGAGGCGATGCCGCGCCGGTCATAGCCGGTACTGCTGTGCATGGGGTAATAGCTTTGCCCATCAATCTGATAGGGCTGATTGTAGGCGGCGTTGAGATCGGCGGGCGGGGCGTAGCAATAGTCGTTGCTGGCGTAGCCGGAGGCCACACTGGCGGAACCGTAACCCGTGGCCACGGGCGCGACGTTGCCGGACATGCTGGCGCAACCCGACAGCGCCGCCGCCGCCACGGCAAAGGCACTGAGCCGGAACCAATGGAGATCAATGCGTGAGTGCATGGGCCTGCCATCCAATGAGCTTGGGTCATTCTAGGGGATCTTTCGTCGAAACATCAAGCCCTGCGGTAGGTTAGCCGCATTCTTTCATCCTGGATCCAGCATTGCCGTTTTTAACGTGAAACAACGATCAAGGGTCAAACCCTCGGCGGCGCGCGCATCCGTGCGGGAGGGGGCCAGGCCCGCGACCACCCGTGCCGGCGCCCGGGAAGATCGCGGCCATGGGCCGCTCCTACCGGTCGCGAGGACCATTTCATGATGACGGGGTGCACCGGATGCATGTTCGTTAGGATTAAACAGGGCGGTTGGCGCCCGGATCCCGCACGGGGCCCATCAAGGACAGCCCTTCCTCGTAGCTGATCTCCGGAAATACCGCAGCATACCGCAGCGCGGCGTCGGCCATGCGATCCGTCTTACCGGCGGTATCCAGCTTTTTCAAGTCATTGCGTTCGATATAAAAAAGCTCCAATGTCTCGTTGTATACCGTTGCTTCATCAATAGGGAGTATATAGAACGAAACGCCTTCGTAGGTTACCTGATAGCGTTTATTGAGGTCGATATTATTGCAGAACAGGAAATATTTGCCACCAGGGACTAGTATTCCTCGCAACGCGTCCACCAATGACTTGAGATAAGCAAAAGACAGGAGATAACAGGCGAGAAAGTCGATGCCGGGTTTGCCTTCCTCGGCAACGGCGATGGTCTGCGCGGCCACGATCTCCGGAGGGCGGGCCTCGTCAGCAATATTCGGTGCAAATTTCAATGCGATCTCGCCGCGAAAGCCGAACCTTCCGGGTTTTTTTGTCCAGTCCTTGAACACTGGATTCTGCAGGCGCTTATCGACATCCAGTTTGCCAAACGCAGTTTTTTCGATGGTGCTCATGTTGATGCTATCCTTTGGCTATGATTAGTTGAATGCTAGCGAATTCCAGCCAGCATGTTCCAGCCGGCGGCATCTTCGGGACCGAAACATTTGCCGTAGTCGTTGCAAACGCTACAGCTCGGCGCCTGGCAGAGGGATACTGCCGCCTGGTCGCAGAGTTGTTTGTAGAAAAATTTCTTCCATTTCATGTTGCCGCTATTCTTGCCATGGAGATCCGGAAAATGGCGGCGGAGCAAAGCACTCAGATCGTCGCGGCCGGTGAACCCCAGGTCTTGCCAGAGATGATCATTCCCCATGCAGGCGCTGGCGATGAGGGAGGCAAACCATTCCTCTTCCTCTCCGGCCCCACCACGATGGTTGAGAAAAAGTTGGCGTAAATCGGTCGTCTCTTGCTCCCGTGGAGCGGCTTGGGGCTCCCCGTGTCCGCCGTAGCAGCGGCACAGAAAATGCTCACCGGCGGCAAGATGAAGATAGACCTTCATGCACTGGTCAAAGGGCTTGGCATCCAGGGCCTGGGGAAAATAGCGGTTCAGCAGATGGCGGAAGTCCGTAGGCGACAGGCCCAGGGCGGCGCGCAGGGCACCGGTCAGCCCCTGGGCGTGGAAACTGACACTCAGGGCAAAAAGCCGGGCATCCTCCGGGTCTTCCCGGGGGTCGCGACCCGCCATCAAATAGTCGTAGATGGGTGAGGGCATTTTTTCCTCCTTGCCGCCAGGCGTCCTGTCCTAGGCGAGTATCAGCTCGTTTTGGATGGCGGCGTGGGTATAGCAATCCTTGGGACACGCCCGGGAACAGGCCTCGCAACCGATGCACAGTTCCGGGTGCTCGATGGTCATCACCTTCCGCTCCGCCTCATCGTCGTCCGCCGCCACCATCTCCCCGTCTTCATTGACGCCCTTGAGCAGAAGCACGCCCCGGCCGCAGGCGCGAAAGCAGCGCCCGCAGCCGATACACTTTTCCTCGTTGAGCTGCTCCACGAAATGGGGCGTCCAGGTGAGCCCGCCCTTGGTCTGTGCGGTGAGGGTTGTCACGGACTTATCCTCCCGCAAAGGCGGCCAAGCGCTCTCTGGCCGCCGCCAACTCGCTGTACGCGGTATGCGTGTGCAAGGCGAGATCCATGATGTTTTCCCAGCCGATGGGGAGATCCTCGGCGAGGTCATGGAGATCCATTTTCAGTCGTGTTGCCTGGGCATTCAGCTTTTTTATTTCTGCTTTCAGCGCCTCTTTCTCATCCATAATGGACTCCCAATGCCGGGTTTGTTCCTCTACAACCAGTTCCATTTCCAGTACGTTTGACATGACTGCGTCCTCCGTTCGATCGCGTCAATATCGCGCCACCGCGGGGAATTGTTCGATCATTTCCACGGCGGCACTCACCAGCTTGTCCCCTTCTTCGGCGAGCTTTTCCATGCTCGGGAAGCCGAAGCGATGCACATCCCGCAATTGTTTGTTCACCACAATCAGCCTGCCGGCAATGAGCACCATGCGGCCAAAGCCCTCATGACTCATCTTCATCATCGGCGCTACCATGATCCCCGTGCGCCGTTCCGTGGCCAGGCCAACGGCGTTGTAAAACAGCTCCACACGCCATAATACCTCGGGGTCCGGATCGCCGATGATGGGCAATGCCTTGCGTTGCTCCTTATCGAGGATATACGGGGCCAATAACAATTCGTCCGACTTCTTCTCCCAGGCTCCATAGCTATCCTGCGCCCGCCATTGTTTGACCAGTTCACGGATGAAGGCCGATTCCATGGGGTTCGGCACGATGACTGCGGCGTTTTCAGGCATGACTCATTTCCTCTTCGTCAAAATTGAATTGACGCTCCTGTCCCTTGAGCATGGCTTTGCGCAGCCAGGGCGGTGGGGCGTCGCGCAACACGACTTGCAATTTGTTCAGGATATCCGTGATGGACTCCGGTTCGTTGACCTTGATGGGATGCACCTTCATGGCAACGACCCGTGCAGCGCCGGATCCGCCGATGGCGGCGACATAGAGAATGGCACAGTCCTTGATGGCATCCAGTTTGGGTGCCAACTTATCCTCGTTGCCGTCTTCGGCCAGTTCGCCGTCGAATTGAATGGCCTCTAAAAATTGATGCCCATCCGCCGTGACTTCATAGATGGCTACATTTTTCGCCCAACCAAAGTGGGCATCGACCCTTTTCATATCCTGTGTAGCAAAGGCAATCTTCATAGCTCCTCCCTGGCGCGACCCTGGCCCCTCGGCGATCCCTTGACCACCGATCCTAACCAACCGCAATCTGCGAACGTGCATGATCTCCTCCTGGCAAGGGCCAACTCTCCGGATGGTGTTCATGGGTATTGGCCATCAGCAGATTGCCCACCTCGAAGAGCAAATCCCGGGTACCTCGATAACCCACCGTGAGCCGATGGGTGGCCCCCAGGCGATCGAAAATAGGCAAGCCCATGCGCAAAAAAGGAATGCCGAGATGCTCGGCGGCCTGGCGCCCATGGGAGTGGGTAATGAGCAGATCGCAATCAGTGGCCCGCGCCTCCAGATCTTCCAGGTCGCCGATCACCACCTCCTGGCAAGCCATCTGCTCCAGGAGCGGCGATTGGGTGGTGGTGACCGCCGTTGCGACAACCGCACCCATTTCCGTCAGCCATGTCGCCAGGGTCCATAGCAGGTCCGGCTCAGCGCCGATGGCGATGCGTTTGCCCCCAAAGTAGAAATGGCCGTCGAGCATGGCATCCATGAGTTGACTGCGCTGGCGGCGATATTTCTCCGGAACCGGCGCATCACTCAGTTGGGCCAGGCAATCCAGTAGTTGATCGTTGGGCTCCAGTCCGGTGAGCCGCTCCAGGAGGATATAGGGCTGCCCGGTCTTGCGTGCCAGCGCCTCGGCGGCGGGACGCATCTGCTCGCCGATGGCGATGGTCAACTCCGCCTCGCCCATGGTGCGAATCTCGTCCAGGCCGGCCCCCCCGAGGGTATTGGGAGAGAAATCGTCGGGAATATGGCCATCCAGGGATCCGGAGAGGTCCGGCAGGAAGGTGGCGTGGAGGCCGAAGGCCGCCGCCATTTCGCGGAGTTCCTCGATATCCGCCACCGTCAGATGCGAACCCAAAAGGAAATTGACCTGCCCCGCGACCCTGGCGGCCGTAGGCTCCACCAAGGCATCCACCATATTCCTGACCGCCTTGCTCCAGCCATCCTGAAAGGCGTCCTGGAAATCCGGGGTGGAGACATAGACCACGGCAAGATCGTCCAATTCCGGGTGCGCGGCCTGAAAAGATTTGAGATAGCCGTCCACATCGTCACCTTTGGTCTCGGTGACCCCGGTGGAACAGATGCCGATGATGCGTGGATTGGCGCGTTTCTGGATGTTGAGAATGGCATTGCCGATATTGTCCAGCCCCCCCAGAACCGTGGCCACCTCGTTCATCGCGGTGGTCTGCAACGGAATGCTTTCCCGGAAATGACGCACGAAGAGCACCAGGCCGAAAGCCGTACAGCCCTGGGAGCCGTGCAGCATGGGCATGCACTGGGCGAGGCCCAGGAAGGCCAGGGCGCCGCCGATGGGCTGGCTCATCTTCAGGGGATTTACGGTACAAGCCTTGTGACTGACGGTTACGGTAGCCATTGCGCCGCCTCCCGGGCGTCCCAGGGCGCCGCCTTGCGCAGTTGCGACCAGATGGGGTTGTAGAGCGCCTTGTCGATTTCCCGCACCAAGTCCACCATCCCTTCATAGCCGGCATAGGCATGATGTCTTTCCTGGTTGATGTCCAGCCACGGGACCTTGGCCTTGAGGGCGACGAATTGCGAGCGGCCGCCGGAGAGCATGATGTCGGCCTGGGCCTCGCTGAGCATCTTGTACATCTCCCGCGGCGTCATGTCGTCGATCATGTGGGCGTCCTGGCCCATGATCTCCTTGATGCGCTCCTTGTCTTCCGCGGTGGATTTCTTGACGCTGGTGCCCACCACTTCCATGCCTACTTCCTGGAGGGCCGCGACCACGGACCAGGATTTCACGCCGCCGGTGATGAGCAGGACGCGCTTGCCGCGCAGGCGCGGTTTATAGGCCGCCAGGCGCTCCCAGGCGCGCGCCTCCTCCCGCTGAATGAGGGCTTCCGTGCGCTCCAGCAGTTCGGCGGGGGCGCCGCGTTCCACCAGCAGCCGCGAGATCTCCCGCAGCGACTCGCTGGTGTCGGAAATGCCGTAAAAGGAGCCCTCGAAAAAGGGAATCTGGTAACGCTCTTCCATCTTGCGGGCGATATTGATCATCGCCTTGGAACACACCATCATGGCTGCGCGGGCACGATGGGACTGGGCTATTTCATGGTATTTGGCGTCGCCGCTGATACAGGCCAGGATGCGGATGCCGAGATGCTCCAGCAGGGGCTTGACCTGCCAGAGCTCGCCGGAAAGGTTGTATTCGCCGATGATATTGATGTCATAGGGCGTAGTGCTTTCCGGCTCCTCCGTACCGATGACATAATCGAGCAGCGCTTCGCCGGCCAGCTTGTTGCCAAGATTCTTGGCGCCGACAAAGCCGGGGGCGTTAATCGGGATAACGGGCTTGGCGAATTTGGCGCTGGCGGCTTTGCAGACCGCTTCGATATCGTCGCCGATCATTGCCGGGACGCAGGTCTGATACACGAAAACGGCGGGAGGATCGTATTTGTCGATGATCTCCTTGATGGATTTGAACAGGTGCTTTTCACCCCCGTAGACCACATCCAGTTCGTTGATGTCGGTGGTGAAACCGGTGCGGTAGAGCCGTGATCCCGAGGATTTGGCGCCGCGGTTGTCCCAGGAGTTGCCTTCACAGGCAATGGGACCGTGGACCAGATGAGCGACGTCGGTGATGGGTTGCAGCGCGATCTTGGCGCCGTCAAAGGCGCATCCGCCTGCAGCCGCGCCAGGCTGCAACTGCTTGGCGCAGCCTTTTTTACGCTCCTTGTCGGACTTCGTTTGGTTCTTGGCGCAACCCGGCTCGTTGAAGACTTCCTGGATCTTGTTCTGCAACATGGAGCACCTCCCAGTACGTCAAAATGCCACAAAGAATTGATCGCTGGTTTCCACCATGCACTGGCATGCCAGCCGCCAGCGCGGCCCTTTCCACTGCACCAGGTCGTCGCCCTCATCGATACAGGAAACTTTGCCGACGGCGCGCAGCGTCCGTTTCTCAACCGGACTGAGATGCCCATGCCGGATCCCTTGCTGGGGAGTCACCTGCACCGCACAAGTCCCGCAAATCCCCTGCTGGCAATGGACGGGTAACGGCACGTTAAATATGCGCGCCATTTTCAAGAGAGAGATGGGCTGATGACTGCGACACAGGATCGACCAGTCGCCACCGATGCGCGGTGAAATAAATTGCACCTGTCCCATCTCTCGCTCCTTATAGCGATTAACGGATGATGTCGAAACTATAATCGCTCTTGCTCGGGACATTGGTGTTCTTGTCCATCTCGTCAAAGACCTTGTCCAGCACCGTCACCAGGACATTCATGCTGCCCTGATAGCCCCAGATCGGGTAACGATGATGATGGTGACGATCAAAGATGGGGAAGCCGATGCGGATGAGCGGAGTACCGGTATCCCGTTCGAGAAACTTGCCGTAGGTGTTGCCAATCATGAAATCCACCGGCTCGGTGAAGAGCAGCGAGCGCATATGCCAAAGATCCTTGCCCGGATAGGCATGACATCCCTTGCCGAAGGGAGAATGGTCGAATAAGTTCTGCATTTTTCCTGCCCAATCCTTGCTGCCATTGGTAGCCAAGACATGGGTGGGTTCAGCGCCCAGTTCCATCAGGAAGGCAGACATGCCGAGGCAAAAATCCGGGTCGCCATAAAGGGCGAATTTCTTGCCGTGGATATGGGCAGTGGAATCCGCAACCGCATCCACCAAACGACCGCGTTCCTTCTCCAGTTCGGCAGGAATCTCCTTGCCGGTGATTCGCGCCACTTCCATGAGCAGTTTATCCGTAGCGGCGATGCCGATGGGGCAATGCAGGCTGACCGTTTCCTGGCCCTTTTCGGTGATGTACGCCATCGTCTTTTCCGTGCTAAACCATTGCATGGAGATCGTGGCTTTGGCATGGAGGGCATTGGCCGTATCTTCCAGCGTCGTTCCCCCGTCATACATACGAAACTCGCCATCGGCAGGGGTATCCCAGACATCGCTGTTGTCAGCGAGAATGGTATAATCGACCCCCATCAGATTGAAGATCCTCTTCACTTCCCGCAGATTGCCGACAGTATAGCCATCGAAGCCGCCGATCAGGTTGATCTTCGCGTTGGGCTGGCGCTCCAGGGCCGGAACAGTGCCCGCCTTGCCGTCCCAGAAATGGGTGAGAATGCCTTTCAGGGCGTTGTCATAGCCGGTGATGTGGCTACCGACAAAGGCTGGCGTGTGGGCGAAGGGCACATCGTATTCCTCCGGCACGCTACCCTTTTCCTTGGAGGTTTTGATAAAGGCGTTGAGATCATCGCCGATCACCTCGGCCATGCAGGTCGTCGAAACGGCAATCATCTTCGGCTTGTACATGTTGTAAGTGTTGGCCAAGCCATCGATCATGTTATTCAGACCACCGAAAACCGCTGCATCTTCGGTCATGGATGACGATACGCAGGACGATGGTTCCTTGAAATGGCGGCTGAAATGACTGCGATAATAGGCCACGCAACCCTGGGAACCATGGACGAAGGGCATGGTGCTTTCAAAGCCCACGGCGGCAAAAACGGCGCCCAAAGGCTGGCAGGCCTTGGCGGGGTTGACGGTGAGGGCCTCCCGGGAGAAATTCTTTTCCCGGTATTCCATGGTTTTGGTCCATTCCCGGACCCGCTCGATATCCGCCGCAGGTTCTGGGTTCTCGAATTGCTTCTTGTTCTCGAACATCTCCAGATATTCCGGTTCGCGGAACAGGTTAAAATGGTCGAGGGTTTTATCGGCATTCTGACTCATGGCAAGCTCCTTAAAAAGATCAGGGTGGAGGGGTGAGGTACCCGGGCCGGAGCCAGACCGCATGGCTCGCCACTTCCCACCCTTGGTAATCCGTTAGTGTTGTTTCCAGGGCGCTTTGGTTAATGCCCACACGGGGTTATTGATGGCCATATCCATATCCCTGGCGAAAATGGCAAAACCGTCATAGCCATGGTAAGGACCGGAATAATCCCAGGAGTGCATCTGGCGGAAAGGAACGCCCATTTTCTGGAAGACATACTTTTCCTTGATGCCGGAACCAACGAGATCCGGTTTCACCGCCTCGACGAATTTCTCGAACTCGAAACCCGTGACGTCGTCATAAATGAGCGTGCCGTCCTTGATGTCGTGGGTGGTGCGCTGATAGTCATCGTTATGGCCGAATTCGTAACCGGTGCCCACCACTTCCATGCCGAGGTCCTCGTAGGCACCGATCACATGGCGCGGCCGCAACCCGCCGACAAAGAGCATGACCTTGCGCCCTTCCAGACGGGGCCGATATTTGGCAATCACGTCATCCGTCAATGCCCGGTATTTGGCGATGACCCGCTCGGCACCGTCCTTGATCTTGTCGTCGAAGTAGCTGGCGATCTTGCGCAAGGATTCCTCAATCTTGGACGGTCCGAAGAAGTTGTATTCCACCCACGGAATGCCGTGCTTTTCTTCCATGTAACGGGAGATATAATTCATGGAACGGTAACAGTGCAGGACATTCAGTTTGGACTTCGGGGAATTCTCCAGTTCGGCCAGAGATCCATCGCCGGACCACTGGGCGATCACGCGCAGGCCCATCTCCTCAAGCAGGATGCGTGAACTCCAGGCGTCGCCGCCGATATTGTAGTCGCCGATGATGGCCACATCGTAAGGCGTGCTGGCAAAGGCCGCTGGTTTGGCTCCACCCTTTTCAAAGACATAGTCGCGGATGCTGTCATTGGCGATATGATGTCCGAGCGATTGGGATACCCCCCGGAAGCCTTCGCAGCGCACCGGAACAATGGTCTTGCCACCGAATTCCTTCGACTTCTTCTTGGATACCGCTTCGATGTCGTCTCCGATCAAGCCGATGGGGCATTCCGATTGCACGGTGATGCCGTGATTCAGCGGGAAAAGATCCTGAATTTCGTCCATGATTTTTTCGAGCTTCTTATCGCCGCCAAAAACGATGTCCTTTTCCTGAAAATCGGAGGTGAACTGCATCGTCACAAAGGTATCGACACCGGTGGTACCAATGTAATAATTCCGGCGCGCGGCCCAGGAATATTGTCCGCAGCCAACGGGGCCATGGGAAATGTGGATCATGTCCTTGATGGGACCCCAGACCACGCCCTTGGAACCGGCATAGGCGCAACCACGAATGGTCATTACGCCGGGGACGGTTTTGATATTGGACTTGACACCGCAGTCCGGTTTGCCTTCTTCGAATACGCCGAGATGCTTGGCCCGCTTTTTTGCGGTCTTCTCGGGGTATACCTTGAGCACCTCGTCGATCAGCGCGCGATTGCGGGCCTTGGTCTCCTGGGTGATCTGTGCCTTCGTTTCTTCAGCGGTAATGCTCATCACATCTCTCCTTCAGCCATAATAAAGGGGGGGCATCCTGCGCCTTGCGGGGCAGAGGGATGCCCCCGCAACTCAGACGGCAGCCGCCAATTCAGCTGCACTCTTGCCGATGAGGCTGGCGTCTTCCTTCTTCATGATGCCGAACTCCATGAGCATATCTTCCAGTTCGTCCATGGTGATCGGGGTGGGGATGGTGCCATTGCCGGCGTTGGCGTGGATCTTCTTCGCCAGTGTCCGGTACTCTTCCGCCTGCTTGGATTCCGGTGCGTATTCCAGCACCGTCATGCGCCGCAGTTCCGCATGCTGCACGATGTTGTCGCGGGGCACGAAGTGGATGAGCTTGGTGCCCAGTTTCTTGGCCAGGGCCTCGGCCAGTTCCAGCTCCTTGTCGGTCTGGCGCTCGTTGCAGATGAGGCCACCCAGGCGTACGCCACCGGAGTTGGCATACTTGAGCACGCCCTTGGAGATATTGTTGGCCGCGTACATGGCCATCATCTCGCCGGACATGACGATGTAGATCTCCTGTGCCTTGTTTTCCCGGATGGGCATGGCAAAGCCGCCGCAGACCACGTCGCCCAGCACGTCGTAGGAGACATAGTTGGCGCCATCATAGGCCCCATTTTCTTCCAGGAAGTTGATGGAGGTGATCACGCCACGACCTGCGCAACCCACGCCCGGCTCAGGGCCACCGGATTCTACGCAGCGGATGTCGCGATACCCCACTTTCATGACATCTTCAATTTCAAGATCCTCAACACTGCCGGCCTCGGCCGCCAGGCTGAGCACGGTGTCTTGCGCCTTGGAATGCAGGATCAGGCGCGTGGAGTCGGCCTTGGGATCGCAGCCGACGATGAGAATTTTCTGCCCCATTTCCGCCAGGGCCGCCAGGGTGTTTTGAGAGGTCGTGGACTTGCCAATACCCCCCTTGCCATAAAAGGCAATTTGCCGTAAACCTGCCGTCATTACCGTATCTCCTCTGCAAAGGTACTGAAGGTGCCAAGTGAATGTCCCCACCAGGGACAGGTGCTCTGCGGCATTCCCCTTGCAAGCCCCATGCCACTCTTCCTGTAATCAAATAACATATTGTTATATAAAGAAATAATTCGTTTGTTCCGCGTCATTTCCGTTCTGTTTGAAAGCCGACAAAACGGTCCGGCAATGTCGGGAATGACACAGATCGCGGGTGCTTTCGGACGCGCTGGCGGGTTTCTGTATGACTTCGGGGATGACAACGCCTTTATTCCCCATTGCGGAGATGTCCTCGCCGACCAATCGGCATTGGCATGATTAATGCTTTCTATTAACGACGGCCAAAGTTTGGCGGGGTTGAAGGGGAAAGCATTCATGCAGATTGGAGTGGATAGCAGCCTGGCGGTGGGAAACCAGCGCATCTTTGTGCTCGATAGCGATGAGATATCGCGCATGGCGGTGCAATTCATGTTGCACGACGAGTATGAGACCCACGAATTTAGTGCGTTGGCAGCCGCAGTCGGCAAGGCACGCGACTGGCCGCCGGACCTGCTCATCGTTGGCATAAGCTATCTGCAGGAGCAGGGGGTGCATCTCTTGGAGCAAATGGAGGTGGAATTCCCCGAGGCGCAACTGCTGCTCCTACTGGGGGAAGACGATTCCCCGGTGGCCCTGGCGGGTAAGGCCATGGGCTTGGCGCAACTGCGCAAACCCCTGCGCCTGGAAACGGTGCGCGGCACGGTGGCCATGATCCTGCGGAATGGGCAGTAAAAAGGGGCTGCCGGCGGAGAGGGATCGGCAGCGCCCTGATCCAGGGCCCGAAGAGGCCGCTCGTTGGGTGAATGCACCGGGCAGCAATCTCGTGGGCGTCCCCACCGGATTGCTGGCGAGTGCGGCCTTTCACGAGTTTCCGCTGCCTTTGCATATTGCGGGCACGCGGGAAACCCACGCCGCCCTCTTTGCCGCCTTGCAGAAGGCGGAGAGCGCCGAGGAGGCGGGGCAGCGCTTTCAGGATTACATGGAGATGACGTTCGGGCCGCAGGCGCAAGCGCCGGAATCCCCGGCGGCGCCGCGGCGCTTCCGGGCCAATTATCTCCGTTTGCTCAAGGGCTGGGGGTACGACAGCAACTCCCCCGAAGGAGCGGTCATGAAGGCTTGGGTCGAAAGTCGCTTTGGCATCCCGCCGACCTATCACCGGACGGTGATCCGCCGCTTTGCGGGTCCGGCGTGGATTCGGTACATGACCGACCGGATGTCTTCGCGCTTCGACAACAACAATATTCGGGTCCAACTGGATGTCCTGTACGAGTTTGCCCAGTGGGCCTTCCGCCAATTTTTTGCACCGGGACAGCGGCACTTGCGCCTTTTTCGGGGCACCAACGATTTTGCCGAGCACCCGTGGGTGCGACGGCTGGATGCACACCATGCGGTAGTCAGGCTGAACAACCTCGTCTCCTTCACCGCTGATCGGGATATTGCCGGAGAGTTTGGCGACATCATCCTGGAAGTGCAGGTGCCCGCCGTGAAGGTCTTGTTCTTCAATGGGTTGCTTCCGCGCCACCCGCTCAAGGGCGAGGCGGAATATCTGGTCATCGGGGGCGATTATGCGGTGCGTATGGGGTATTTCTGAGGGGAGGGGGCGGCGATGATAAGCGATGATCTGCGGGACCGGGCCCTGGGGGCCTATCTGGGCCTGGCCGTGGGCGACGCCCTGGGGGCGACCGTGGAGTTCCGCTCTCCGCGGGAGATTCGGGAGGAGTTCGGCATCCATCGCAGCATGATCGGTGGCGGGTGGCTGCACCTGGAGGCCGGACAGGTGACCGACGATACCCAGATGTGCCTAGCCCTGGGAGGGGGCATGATTGCCGGCGAGGACTGGAACCTGCAAAGGATCGCCGACGCCCTGGCTGCCTGGCTGCGGGGGCGCCCACCGGATGTGGGCAATACCTGCCGCCGCGGGATCCGCCGCTACCTCAATGATGGCAGCCTGGAGGGCCCGCCCTCGGACTGGGGCGCCGGCAATGGCGCCTGTGTGCGCAATCTGCCCATCGTCCTGGCGACCCTCGACGACGAGGAGGCGTTCGTTCATCATACCCTGGCGCAAGCCCGCTTTACTCACCACCACCCTTTATCCGACGCCGGCACCCTTGCCATGGGGCACATGCTGCGCGGATTGCTGGGGGGCGCGGGATGGCTGGGGGCGCGGCAGGCGGCCTCCGCCCTCGTCGCCAAGCATCCGGCGTTCCGCTTCGACCCCTACCCGGGCCATTCCTCCGGCTATATTGTCGAGACCCTGCAGACGGTCCTGCATTATTTTTTCAACACCGACAATTTTAAGGACTGTCTGGTGGGGGTGGTCAATCAAGGGGATGACGCCGACACCACCGGCGCCCTGGCGGGTATGCTGGCGGGGGCTATGTATGGGGTGCAGGCCATCCCCCATAGTTGGCTCAGCCGCCTGGATCCGAGGGTGCAGCGCATCATCCATGCCCAGGTGGATGCCCTATTGACGGGGCATCCGTCCCCGCAGTGGACCCAGGATGCCGGCACCCTTTGGCTACAGAGCCGGGAGGGCTGAAAGATGGCCAGCATCATTTTTTATGAAAAGCCGGGTTGCCGCAACAACGCGCGCCAGAAAGACCTGCTGCGCGCTGCCGGCCATACCCTGGAGGTACGGGATTTATTGAGCGAGGCGTGGTCTGCGGAGACGCTACGCCCCTTCTTCGGAAATCGGGCGGTGGCCGAGTGGTTCAATCGCGCGGCACCGCGGGTGAAATCGGGCGAGGTGATTCCCGAAGCGCTGGATGCCGGGCAGGCGGTGGCCTTGATGATCGCGGATCCCCTGCTGATTCGCCGCCCGCTGATGGAAAGCGGGGGTCGGCGCATGGCCGGTTTCGAGCCTGAAGGGGTGAAGATGTGGATTCCCTTATCTGTTGCGGGCTATCCTGAAATCGGGATGACGGCCCCCGAAAGTTGCCGGCGCCCGTCACCCTGCCCGTTTCCCGATCAGCAAATGGGGATGAGCGCCGACCAACCCCCAGTGCCCACACCCGCATGATCCGGGCTGGACCGCCGCGAGGAATTTGCCATGAAAGATCACCTGACGCCCAATCATTATCTGGAACTGACTACGGTATACGAAGTCAGCAAGGTGCTCAGTTCTTCCCTGGATCTGGAACACACCCTCAATGATGTGTTGAAAACCTTGGGCAACCATTTGCGCATGTACCCCGCCATGATCATCTTGCGCACGGACGACAGCCATGTCGGCGTAATGGCCGCGACGGGCCTGTCCGCCGAGGAGATCGAGCGCGGCCGCTATCACCTGGGCGAGGGAATGGTCGGCAAGATCATGCGGGCGGGTATGCCCGTGGTGATCCCTGACATCGCCGAAGAGCCCGCTTTTCTCAACCGCGCCGCCGGTCTTGATGCCACCCAACAATTGCACGCCTTCGTCGGCGTGCCCATCAAGGTGGGCTATGACTGCATCGGGGTCCTGGCCATCTATCGGACGGAAAAGCATAAAGGAACGAGTTTCCGTTCCGATGTCCGCCTGCTGCAAATGGTGGCCAATCTTATCGGCCAGACCGTCACCATGCACCAGGGGGTGACGGCCGAGCGCAACCGCCTCCTGCAGGAGAAGCACCGCCTGCAGAAGGAATTGCAGAAGCGTTACAGCATCGACAACGTCATCGGCAACAGCAGGGGCATGCAGGCCGTGTTCGCGGATGTGCATCAGGCGGCGCCCGGCAAGGCCACCATCCTCCTGCGCGGCGAATCGGGGACCGGCAAGGAGGTCATCGCCCGGGCCATCCATTACCTCAGTCCCCGCCGCGACAAGGCGTTCATCAAGCTCAATTGTGCTGCTCTTCCGGAGAGCATCCTCGAATCGGAACTCTTCGGCCATGAACGCGGGGCTTTCACCGGGGCGACCCAGGAGCGCAAGGGCCGCTTTGAGCTGGCCGACGGTGGTACCCTCTTCCTGGACGAGATCGGCGATATCTCCCCTGCTTTCCAGGCAAAACTGCTGCGCGTGCTGCAGGAACGGGAATTTGAGCGGGTGGGCGGCAACCAGACGCGGCGCGTGGATGTCCGCATCATTACCGCCACCAACCGCAATCTGGAAGAAGCGGTGAGCAAAGGCGAGTTCCGCGCCGATCTCTACTATCGGATCAACGTGGTGAGCATCTTCCTGCCGCCCTTGCGCGAGCGGCGCGAGGATATCCCCGCCCTGGTGGAATATTTTCTTTCCCGTTTCAACAAGGACAACGAGCGTCGCCTGCATGTCTCGCCGGAAGCCATGAGCACCTTGATGGATTGCTTCTGGCCGGGCAATGTCCGTGAACTGGAAAACTGCATCGAACGCACTGCCACCATGCTCCGCGGTGACTTCATTCGCCAGATTGATATCCCCTGCCAACGGAACCAGTGCTTATCCATGTCGCTGCGGCCCCTGGCAGGGGGGCATCCCATCGTAACCATGGCGGTCCTTGCCCGGCCCTCCCTGCCGGCTCCGGCCGAGGGGGCGACCTACGCATCTCCCCCGGAGAGACTGGATGATACCGACGGGCTCTCCGAGCGGGAGCAACTGGTTCAGGCCATGGAGCGTTGCGGTTGGGTCCAGGCCAAGGCAGCTCGCCTGCTCGGCACCACTACCCGGAAGCTGGGCTATGCGCTCAAGAAACATGGGATAGAGGTCAAGCGTCTGTAAGGTCTTTGGAACACTTTTCACTTTACGGGCGTGGTGCTTCCTGCAGCGCCCGGTTGCGCAATGGCGGCCTTTGGCAAGGCCCGCAGCCTTCCATCACTTTTTGTCCGTTTCGCGACAAATTTCGACAAGCTCCCCGATCTCCATGTAGTTTTGCCGACAAAATTCCTTAACTTCTTTCTATCTTATTGAATATAAAAGATGAACAAGCATGGCATCGGTTTTGCTATATAGACTGCGAGCGGTCGGCTTCGTCGGAGCAAGCAGATACATCCATGAGGCGCGCGTAATTCCATCGTCAACTGGACAACAGTGTGGAGGAGTACGCCCATGGCATCCCCGATTATTTCCCTATCCAGCATTGCCACCCCCGGCGGGGCCAAGCTGGATGAGATCATGCAACAGAAGGCCGAACACCAGGGTTGCGGTACGAGTGGCGGTTCGGGCAAGGCGAGTTGCGGTTCCGGCGCCGGACAGGGCGACCTTTCTCCCGAGGTCTGGGAAAAGGTCAAGAACCATCCTTGCTACAGCGAAGAGGCCCATCATCACTACGCACGCATGCACGTCGCCGTGGCACCGGCCTGCAACATTCAATGCAACTACTGCAACCGCAAATACGATTGCGCCAACGAGAGCCGTCCCGGGGTCGTCAGCGAGAAGCTCACTCCCGAGCAGGCCGCCAAGAAGGTGTTGGCGGTGGCTTCCACCATTCCCCAGATGACCGTGCTGGGTATTGCCGGCCCCGGCGATCCGCTGGCCAATCCCGAAAAGACCTTCAAGACCTTCGAGCTGATCGCCAAAACGGCGCCGGACATCAAACTCTGCCTCTCCACCAACGGGCTGATGCTCCCGGATCATGTGGACACCATCCAGAGCTTCAATGTGGACCACGTTACCATCACCATCAACATGGTGGACCCGGATATCGGGGCGCAGATCTATCCCTGGATCTTCTACAAAAACAAGCGCTACAAGGGCCGGGAGGCGGCGCAGATCCTCAGCGAGCGGCAGTTGCAAGGGCTGGAGATGCTCACCGAGCGCGGCATTCTGTGCAAGGTGAACTCGGTCATGATCCCCGGCATCAATGACCAGCACCTCGTCGAGGTCAATCGCGCCGTCAAGAGTCGTGGCGCCTTCCTGCACAACATCATGCCGCTCATTTCCGCGCCCGAGCATGGCACCGTGTTCGGGCTCAACGGCCAGCGCGGCCCCTCGGCGCAGGAACTGAAGGCCCTGCAGGATAGCTGCGAGGGGGAAATGAACATGATGCGTCATTGTCGCCAGTGCCGCGCCGATGCGGTGGGACTCCTGGGCGAGGATCGTTCGGCCGAGTTCACCACCGAGAACGTCATGGCCATGGAAGTGGAATACGACCTCGAATCGCGCCAGGCCTACCAGGCGGTGGTCGAGCAGGAACGCCAAGCCAAGTCTGCGGCCAAGCAGGCGGAACTGGAGACCATGGCCGGCGAGCAGTCCGACGTCAAGATCCTGGTCGCTGTGGCCACCAAGGGCAGCGGGCGGATCAACGAGCATTTCGGACACGCCACGGAGTTCCAGATCTACGAGGCCAGCACGGCGGGAGCGAAGTTCGTCGGGCACC
Organism: Acidithiobacillus sulfuriphilus; assembly: GCF_003721225.1. GTDB lineage: Bacteria > Pseudomonadota > Gammaproteobacteria > Acidithiobacillales > Acidithiobacillaceae > Acidithiobacillus_B > Acidithiobacillus_B sulfuriphilus. The sequence continues at coordinate 23,189 of NZ_RIZI01000178.1, forward strand.
GGCGGGTGGATCTCTATTGTCAGGGCGGGTACGGCGAGGAAGAGGCCCTGGAATCCACCATCATCCGTGCCATCAACGATTGCGCGGCGGTCTTCGTCGCCAAGATCGGCGGCTGTCCCAAGGCATCACTGCAAGGGGCGGGTATCGACGCGGTGGACCGCTACGCCTTCGAGTACATCGAACAATCCGTCATCGCCTATTACCGGGATTACCTGGAACAGATCCGTAGCGGCGCCATCGTCCATGGCCAGCGCGGAGATGCGGAGATCCGTCAGGGGGCATACGTCGCCGCCTGAAACCACGGGGGAGGGTGTCTCCCCCTTCACCACCAGCAAGGAGATGCATCATGGCTTATAAAATTATCGCTTCCCAATGCACCGGCTGTTCGGCCTGCGAACCGGAATGCCCGAATATGGCCATTTCGGAAAAGAACGGCACCTTCGTCATCGACCCCGCCAAGTGCACGGAGTGCATCAACTACTTCGACGAGCCGCAATGCGTGGCCGTCTGCCCGGTGGACGATACCTGCGTCATCGACAACCACTACCCCCGCTACAGCGCCTAGGAGGATGGCATGAACGTAACCTTTACCCCCCAGGCGGAGCGCTTCATCCAGCGCATGATCACCTTCAATGGCGGTGGTAGTGAGAGCGGTTTTCGCTTGGCCGTCGCGCCTGGCGGTTGCTCCGGGCTTTCCTACGACTTCAGCGTGGTGAACGCGCCGGAGCCTGGCGATTACTCCCTGGAAAGCAATGGCATCAAGGTTTTTGTGGCGCATGGGAGCCTGATGTTTCTGGATGGCGTTGTCGTGGATTGCGAGGACAGCCTCATCAATACCGGTCTGGTCTTCAAGAATCCCAACGCTGCATCCAGTTGCGGCTGCGGGACGTCATTCTCACCAAAGGACTAGCCTGAGCGTCCGGGGAAGGAGGGTGCCATGGAAACCTGGGTCATACATCATAGCAGCGCGACCATTCACCGCTGTGCCGTGAACGCGGCAGAACTTCCCTTGCACGTCGGGAGCATGGACTTCCGGGGTACCGAGGTGTTCTCTCATCTCCAGGGCAAAGAACAACGCCGGGTTTCCCGTACCTATACCAGTTACGTCTGGTGTCCTGAATGCGAGGCCGCGATGGCGGCGGGTGGGCAGCGCCGGGGTGCCCCATGAGTGAGATCTGGGAGGAGGATTGGCTGAATCGCCGGTATTACGGCGATTCGCTGCCCGCAGCCGCGGAGCGCGAGTTGCATCTGGCGGCACGGGCCTATGGGCAGGACGAGCGGGCCGAGGAGCATCTGCATTCGGCCATCGCCATCGCCCCGGACCATCTGGCTGTCCACCTGGGTCTGTACAAGTTCTATTTCTACAAGGGGCGGCTCCGGGAAGCCGTGGCCACCGCCCGCATCTGCCTGCAGCGCAGCGCGGCGGAGCTGGGGTTGGATCCGGACTGGCGCCGGGTGCGCCCCGGCGATGCCCAGTTCGGCAGCTTCGATGCCGCCCGCGCCCGCTTTTATATGTTCGTGCTCAAGGCCTACGGGTACATCCAGCTCCGTCTCGGACGCCTGGAGGAAGGCAGCATGGTCTTGGCAAAGCTGCTGGAACTGGATCCGGGCGACAAGATTCAGGCCAGGGTCTTGCTGGACGTGGTGCAGCGCGGAGGGGAGGACGATGATGACTGACCCGGACCAGGCCATCGACTGGCAAGGCGGCGCGATCAGTTGCAGCGGCTGCCCCCACGACCCCCGCCCCGCCGGCCGCTGCCAACCGCTGCATGCCTGTGTCCTGGATCGTTACGCCAAGCGGGTGGATCGCTTCTTTCGCTGGAACCCCCAGGTCGCCAAGGACTATCTGCAGCATCCTTATTTTGAAGTGCGCGCCTGCGCGGCCCGCTACGCCGATATCTTCCACCTGCCCCCGCTGATGGACGATCCCGATGAAACGGTGCGCTGGTCGGTGGCGCAGCGGCTCCCCCATCGCCATTTGCTGCGGATGATCCATGATCCCCACCGCGAAGTGCGGATCCGCGTAGCCAGTCGCCTGGGGGAGCGCGATTTGCCAGCCATGATGAACGACCCGGATTACTATGTGCGCCTGGTGGTGGCACGGCGGTTGCCCGTGTCTTTTTTGCCGTTGATGATGGCGGATGCGGATGTCGAGGTGCGGCGCGCAGTGGCCCTGCGGATCGCCCCGGAGTGGCTGGGACGGATGCTCGCGGATAGCGACTCCGGCGTGCGCATGGAGGTGGTGTTGCGCCTCCCCGCCGCAGCCCTCCCGGCCCTGGCCCGGGATCCCGATTGGCGTATCCGTTATGAGGTGGCGGCGCGGGGGAGCCGGGAGGCGCTCCTGCCGCTTCTGGAGGATGGCGATGCGGAGGTGCGCAGCCTCGCCTGGGAACGCTTGGGTGGGAGCGCGCCATTCCGGGATGCGCAGCAAGGGGAGGAACGGATATGGGAATGAGCCGCGACAGCGATGTGGTGGAATTGAGCGGATCGCCGATCTTTGCCTATGGCGACAAGGTGCGCTCGCGCAAGCATGTGCGCAACGATGGCACCTTCCCGGGTAAGGAAATCGGTGAAGTGCTCGTGCAAAAGGGCGACGTCGGTTATGTGGCCAGCATCGGTACTTTTCTTCAGCAGTTTTATATCTACGGCATCGACTTCTACGAGCGCGGCTATATGGTCGGCATGAAAGGCCGCGAACTGGAGTCGGTGGAAGAAGACGACGATGCCGATGTCGTCGGGGAGGAAACGCCATGATGGATCTGCGTCCTCCCCGTTTTGACTGGGGCCTGCGGGTACTGGCCTGCGCCGATATCCATAATGATGGCTCCTATCCGGAAATGCCTGCGGATGCGTTGTTGGTGGGCCGGGACAGCGCAGGAGAAATCGTCCGAGTGGGACACCACGAAGAGAGCAATACGCCCTTGTATCTGGTGGAGTTCGCTAACGGCATGATCGTGGGCTGCCTCGAGGAAGAGATCACCCCGCTGCTGGAGCAGCAGCCATGATGCCCGGCTCCGTTGTTTACCTGGACAACAACGCGACCACCGCGCTGGCACCGGAGGCCCTGGACGCCATGTTGCCTTACCTCTCCGGTCTTTATGCCAACCCCTCCAGTGCCTATGGGCCGGCCGCTACGGCGAAAAAGGGAGTGGCCGAGGCGCGGGCAGCCGTGGCTGCGCTCCTGGGCTGCAGTCCGGCAGAGATCGTGTTCACCAGCGGGGCGACGGAGAGCAATCACGCCGCCATCCTCGGTGCCCTGTCTGCGGCCTCGGGCAAGCGTCATCTGATCACCAGCCAAGTCGAGCACCCCTCGGTGCTGCTCATGTGCCGCCATCTGGAACGCTTGGGCATGGAGGTCAGCTACCTGCCGGTGGATAGTGAGGGCCGTCTGGATCTGGCGACGCTGCCGTCGGCCATTCGTCCGGACACCGCCCTGATCTCTCTGCTCTGGGCCAACAACGAGACGGGGGCCATTTTTCCCATCCCCGAGGCGGCGGCCATTGCCCGCAGCCGGGGGGTCCTTTTCCATACCGATGCTACCCAGGCCATGGGCAAGATACCGATGGATCTTCGGCAAGTGCCGGTGGATCTGCTCTCCTGCTCCGCGCACAAGATCCACGGTCCCAAAGGGGTCGGCGCCCTGTACGTGCGCAAGGGCCTGACGCTCCCGCCCCTTTTCCACGGCCATCAGGAACGGGGTCGGCGGGGCGGCACGGAGAACGTGCCGGCCATTGTCGGCTTCGGCGTGGCGGCCCGTCTCCACGATGAGTTGGAGCGTGAAATGCGCCGGTTGGCCGCGCTGCGTGACCGTCTGGAGCGTGGCATCCTGGCCTTCATGCCCTGCGCCCAGGTCCATGCCCAGGACACGCCGCGCCTGCCCAATACCAGCAACATCGGGTTTGCTACCTTGGACGGCGAGGAGCTCCTGCACCGCCTGGAGCAGGCGGGTGTCCTGGCATCGGCGGGCGCCGCCTGTGCCGCCGGTGGCCACGAACCCTCCCATGTACTCACGGCGATGGGGCTGTCCAAGACCTCCGTCCTGGCGTCCTTGCGCTTTTCTCTTGGCCGGTACAGCCGCGCGGAAGACGTGGATCATCTCTTGCGGGTCCTGCCATCCATCCTCCTCAAGCTGATGGATGTACCCGAAATCATCGCCCGCGAAACACTCTCCTGCGCCCATTGAAGGCCGGATAAAGGAATTTCCATGAAGATCATGATTCGCAAAGACAGCGCCGGCATCCTCTCCGCCTATGTGCCGAAAAAGGACCTGGAGGAACCCATTGTCCAGATGGACAAGCCCCACTTGTGGGGTGGCGCCATTACCCTGGCCAACGGCTGGCGCCTCGAATTGCCCGATCTGGCGAGCGACACCCGGCTCCCCATCACCGTGGAAGCCAGGCGGCTGGAGGGCTGAGCCATGGCCATCTCGGCAGCGGAATTGCAGAACCTGGCGGAACTGGGCAGTACGGCATGCGCCGCCGGGGAGGACGTGCTCGCGGTGCTGCGTCCGCGCTTCCCCGCCTTGACCATTACTCGTTGTCCATCCTCCGATGTCACGGAATCCCCCTTTCAGCAAGGCGATTACTTTGACCTTCATCTGGTGGATACCAGCGAGCACTGCTGGCGGCTGACCAACAACATGGCGGCCACCACGGCGGTCCTTCTCGCCATGCATCGGAGGCGCTCATGAGCGATCCCCTGATCCCCCTATCCGATCCGGACATCAGCCGGACCGAGCTGGAACAGGTCGAAGAGGTGCTGCGTTCCGAGCGCATCAGCGCCGGCGCGCAAGTGGCGGCCCTTGAGACGGCCTTTGCGGCGTATTTGGGGCGCCGCCATGCGGTGGCGGTGGCCAGCGGCACCCTGGGCTTGCTGCTCTGTCTCCGGGCTTATGAGCTGCGCGACGGCGACGAGGTCATCCTCTCTCCCTACAGTTGGCGGCAAATCGGCCATGCGCTGGCCTGGTCCGGGGTGCAACCGGTATTCGCCGATATCGACTACTATTCCGGCACCCTCTCCGCCCAAGGGGCGGGGCGCCTCGTTACCGAAAAAACCCGCGCGATCCTGGCGGGCAACACCAAAGGACACCCGGCCGCCTGGTCCGCCCTGCGCGAACAGGCCGACGCCGCCGGAGTGCTGCTCTTGGAGGATTCCAGCGAGGCCATCGGCTCCCGTTATCAGGAGCGGCTGGTGGGCAACTTTGGCGATTGCGCGATTTTCGACTTCTCCCAACCCTCCGCCCTGCTCTGCGGCGACGGCGGCATGGTAGTTACCGATGACGACGAGGTGGCCAGCCGCCTGCGCCAGTATGCATCCCGCAGCATTGCCGAGCGGATCTCCGTGGTGGCCGCCGCCCGCCCCCCCCTGCAGGCCGGCATGAGCGACCTGCAGGCGGCACTGGGTCTGGCGCAACTCGCCCGCCTCGACGGCATCCTGGCCCGCCGCCGGCAGATCGAAGCGCTCTACTATGAATACATGAAATCCTTTGAAGGCATCAAGGACCCCTACCGCGCCCCGGAAGCCACCGAAGTGCATTGGTTTGTCTATGAGGTGCATCTCGGCACGCGCTTCAGCCGCAGCAGCCGCGACGCCATCGTGGAGGATCTGCGCGTGCGCGGGATTGAGGCCGCGTCCTACTGCAGCCCCATGCATCTGCAAGCCTATTACCGCGAACGCGGGGCCAACCGCTGCCCCACCGCGGAGCGCGTGGCCGACCGCACCCTGGTCCTGCCCTTTCACCCGCGCCTGGATGAGGAGCAGATCGCGTTCATTATCGAGACGTTGAAAGAGGCCTCCGTCCATGTCGGGGCCGGTGCCGCCATTTATTGAAGTCCCTTGACCACCCAGCAAAGAAGGAGAGTGCAATGCCCGTCGTATCCATCATGCCCAGCGGAAAAACCATTGAAATGCCGGCAGGAACCCCCTTAGTCGATGCCATCCTGGCCGCCGGTGACTCCATCGCCCAGAAATGCGCAGGCAAGGGCGAATGCGATAGCTGCCATATCTTTGTGCACGAAGGGCGCAAGAGCATTTCCAAGATTCAGCGCAAGGAAAACGAGCAGCTCGACAGCATCGTCGGCGTCGGCAGCAAATCGCGCCTTGCCTGTCAGGCCATCCTGGGCGAGGAAAATGTCACGGTAGAACTCCTGGGCTTTGCCTCGGGGTTATGAGGAGCACAGCATGGAACATTCACTGGTCATGATTCACGTGCGTTTTGCCAACGACGGCTCGGTTCAGGAGGTTGGCGAGCGCCCGGCGGCGGCCAGCCCCCAGGCGTGGTTCAATCACTTGAGCCGCAACTCGCACAATTCCTATGAACCCCTCTCCGGCGGTAGGGGGGTGTTCCGCCTGGATCCGGCGGCGGTCGAACAGATGCAAGCCGCCTTCCCCCCCGTCACCACCTAAGGAAGCAAGCTCATGGGCAACGACCTGTCGGACATCCTCAACGGCCTCGCCAATGGACGAGTCATCCCCTACCTGGGCCCCGGCCTGCTGGCCGAGGCCGGGGCGACGGTCCCCAGCGATCTGCCGGCCTTGGCAGAAACCCTCAGCAATCAGGTCACCGTCCCCCACCGGATCCGCCGCAACCTCACTGCGGCGGCCCAGTACATCGAGAACTTCAAGCACCGCAAGACCCTCAAGGATCTGCTCGACAAGACGTTCTCCGTCGAAACCCCGGTGCATCCCCTGCTGCTGGACCTCGCCGCGATGCACTTGCCCCTCATCGTCCATCTCTGGTACGACGACAGCATGGCCCGGGCGCTGGCGGGTCAAGCCTCCTGGGGGCGCATTCAGGGCCTCAGTCAGAGCGAGCATTTCGGGCACTGGACCGGTTGTTACCAGGCCGATGGCCAGGAGGCCGATGCCGCTGCGGCGGAGCAATGGCGCACGGTGCTCTACGAACCCTGGGGATCGTTGCGCCCCGCCGGCAATTATCTCGCCTCCGATTCGGATTTTGTCGAAGTCCTGACGGAAATCGACATCCAGACGCCCATCCCCGCGATCGTCCAGGAGCTCCGCCGCGACCGGCAGTTTCTCTTCATCGGCTGCCGTTTCAATGATCAATTGCAACGCAGCTTTGCCCGCCAGATCATGAAACGCTCTTCCGATCACCATTGGGCACTCATCGACGCCCCCCTGAGCCGCAACGAGGAGCGCTTCCTGCGCGAACAGAACATCCTCCCCCTGTCTCTGCCCATCACCGAGTTCGCCGGCCGCCTCGCCGCCTAGCTTTTCGCACATACCATGACTCCGGGTCCTTTCCGCCTGTGCGGCAGGGAGGACCGTTCCGCCACCGGAGTGCCCTGGTGATGGGAGCCATTGGGGAGGGGCGCTAAACCGGCCATGGATGGCCATTCAAAGCCCACCCCCTGCCTGGAAATACCGGCTAACCCATTTCCGCAATGCGACCAAACTCCAGATCGATTCCACCACGCCGAAGGGCCAAGTGCCTGCCATGAAACCGTAGGCTGCAGATCCCAGGCAGGCTCCGGCAAATGCCAACGTATACCAAGCAGAACGAGACTCCAGGGCGTAAAACACCATCATTAACGTGACCACGGCAGCGCCGTATAGCGTGAGCATGGGTCCATCTCCTTGACCGTGACATTACCGAGAGCAATTCATTATAGGCTCCATCCCCTCTCAACCTGGATCCGCCATCTGTCGTTTTTCGACTCAAGGCTCCGCCTTCTTGCTCTTCTCCCGCTGGCGCAAGAGCATCACCTCGGCCTGTGCCCCCAGGAATACATACAATCCCAAGGCCACCAGCAACGCCGCCGCCGCCAACAGCAGCCATACCGCCAGCAGCAGATGTTGGGGGGCGTCCATGGCGAACTTGAAGACCAGCATCAGGCCCTCGATGGACACGGCGATGAGGATGGCCGCAATGAAGCGGGTGAGGGTGCGCCGGGTGGTGCTATGGCGGCGGATGTCCTTGCGCAGCAAGACCTCTTCTTCAAAAATGGTCTTGGCCAGATCAAAGACCGCCAGGGCCAGGGTGAAGAGGATGGTGGCCTGGAAGGGCGCGCTGAAGTCCCCGAAATTGCCCTTGCTCATCCACAAGGTGCCCAAGGAAAGTAAGGCATGTGCCCCCAGCGCCATGCTGACGGTCAGCAACCCCAGCGAGAATAACACGTAAAAGATCTTGAAAAATGGCTCAAAGCCGCGCCGGATGTCATCCTCTTCCAGCAGGGACAGGGCACGATCCAGCTCGCTGTCGGCCACCACCAGCCCCAGCAGCCTGCCTGTCTCGTCGCGCACCGGCGCAGCGGCGGTGACGCAGACATTGCCCGTAGCCGAAGACAGATAGGGCGGGGTGAGAATCGCCTCCTTCGCATCCCGGGCCAGCCAGTAATAGGGGCGGTGACTTCGGTCTATCCCATCGCCGCCTTGCGCCATCCTGCGCCGGGTGGCGGCCACATTGTCTCCCACCTGGCGCCCCTGGGCGTCCAGCAGGTAGCACATGTCCAGAAAGGGGTGGCGGGCAATCAGGCAGGCCAGGGTACGGCGCTGCTCTTCGGCACTGTGGGTAAAAAGCTGCGCGTGGGCCACCCCGCTGACCACGCCGCCGAGGAGGATGCCGAGGTCTTCACGCAATTCGCGAAAATGTTCAAAACGGTTCATGGCGCGGCCAGCCTCCAGTCGCAGAGTCGTAATGCTCCGTGGGCAAGCTGCAGCAAAGGCCATGCCACTCCGGGCGGGCGATGCCGCGCAGATCAGGACGGGAAAGGGCCGGACGGCGAAAAAATCCGACTGTGCCAAACCTATTGGCACGCAATGTGCTTCACCAGGATTGATCATAGTCATGGTCAACCCTCCTCAAAGTGGCTTTCCGGGCGGCTCCCCCGCCCCTTTTTTATGCCTGCAAGCCGGCGCCCAGCGGTGTGCGCACCGTGTAGAAGCGGCCCATGGCCGCGACCTGCCCGGGGCGCGAGGCGGTGGGGTCGCGGCCATGGGCCGCTCCTACCGCGGGATATGCGCATATTTGCACCGTTATGGTGCATAACGCGCATGATCCTGATGCAATGCGCCCATTTCCCGGCTATCTGATTCGTACCAGGGCATGGAACATCTTCGTGCTCCGCAAAGCACGCGCAGACTCGGGAAAAAGCCCTCTACGGCCTGCCGGCGCGGCTTGGCACAGGATGTGCTAATGTTAACTACGAGAATGACGAAGGATGCCCTGCGGCTGGCACAGGTGGTATTCATCGGGTGTCGCGCCGTGCCGGGAAAGGCCATCGGGGCCGCCACGTGGACCTATTGCGCGTCATCATGGTCCAATGGACGTCACGCATCGCCAGGGCCAGGCACACGTTGACTGGTCGGTCATTGGGAAACAGCGGCATTGCCGCAAGGAGTGAGCAATGGCTTTGTTCGATCGCTATCAGGAGCGCTTCCTGCAGCAGCAGCAAGTCTCCATGTCCCTGGATGCCTATCTGGATCTCTGCGCCAAAGATCCCATGGCCTATGCCTCCGCCGCCGAGCGCATGCTCGCCGCCATTGGCGAGCCCCAGGTGGTGGACACCCAGGCCGATCCTCGCTTATCGCGGATCTTCATGAACCGCAAACTGCTCACCTATCCGGCCTTCCAGGATTTCTACGGCATCGAGGACGCCATCGAAAATCTGGTGGCCTACTTTCGCCATGCCGCCCAGGGCCTGGAGGAACGCAAACAGGTGCTCTATCTGCTCGGCCCCGTGGGGGCCGCCAAGTCGTCCCTGGCCGAGCGGCTGAAAACCCTCATGGAACAACACCCCATCTACTGCCTCGCCGCCGAGGGCCGGTATTCGCCGCTCTTCGAGTCCCCCCTGGGGCTCTTCAACCGCCAGGAGGACGGGCCGATCCTGGAAAGCCAGTACGGCATTCCCCGCCAGCGCCTGTCCGGGGTCATGTCGCCGTGGGCGGCCAAACGGCTGCGCGCCTTCGGCGGAGACATCCGCCGCTTCCAGGTGGTCCGTCTCAACCCATCGCAATTGCACCAGATCGCCGTCACCAAGGTCGAACCCGGCGATGAAAACAACCAGGACATTTCCAGTCTGGTGGGCAAGGTGGACATCCGCAAGCTGGAGGATTTTTCCCAGGACGATCCCGACGCCTACAGCTACTCCGGCGGCCTCAACGTCAGCACCCAGGGCGTGCTGGAGTTCGTCGAGATGTTCAAGGCCCCCATCAAGATGCTCCATCCCCTGCTCACCGCCACCCAGGAAGGCACCTACAACGGGACCGAGGGCTTTGGCGCCATGCCCTACCAGGGGATCGTCATCGCCCACAGCAACGAATCGGAATGGGCGGCCTTTCGCAACAACAAGCGCAACGAGGCCTTCCTCGATCGCGTCTATATCGTCAAGGTGCCTTACTGCCTGCGCGTGACCGAGGAAACGCAGATCTACAAGAAACTCATGGACAGCAGCACCCTCAGCGCCGCGCCCTGTGCGCCGGACACCATGGAAATGCTCGCGCAGGTGGCCATCCTCAGCCGCCTCAAGGAACCCGGCAACAGCAGCCTGTGGTCCAAGATGGAGGTCTATGACGGGAAAACCCTCAAGGACAAGGACCCCAAGGCCAAGAGCATCCAGGAATACCGCGATGCCGCCGGCGTGGACGAGGGCATGGACGGTCTTTCCACCCGCTTCGCCTACAAGATCCTGTCGCGCACCTTCAACTACGACGAGAGCGAGGTGGCCGCCAACCCGGTGCACTTGCTGCACGTCCTGGAAACGCAGATCCGTGCCGAGCAGTTCCCGCCGGAGATCGAAAGCCGATATCTGGGCTTCCTCAAGACCGAGCTGGCGCCGCGCTATGCCGAATTCCTCGGCCTGGAGATCCAGAAGGCTTATCTGGAAAGCTATGGCGACTACGGCCAGAACCTCTTCGACCGGTATGTCCAATATGCCGACTTCTGGCTCCAGGATGCGGAGTTTCGCGATCCGGATACGGGGCAGCTCATGGATCGGGCCCTGCTCAACGAAGAGCTGGAAAAGATCGAAAAGCCCGCAGGCATCGCCAATCCCAAGGACTTCCGCAACGAGGTGGTGAACTTCGTCCTGCGCGTCAAGGCGGCCAATGACGGCAGGAGCCCGGCCTGGACCAGCTATGAAAAGCTGCGCGCCGTCATTGAAAAGAAGATGTTCGCCAGCACCGAGGACCTCCTCCCGGTGATCTCCTTCGCGGCCAAGGGCAGCGCCGAGGACCAGCGCAAGCATCAGGACTTTGTCGCCCGGATGCGCGAGAAGGGCTATACGGAAAAGCAGGTCCGTCTGCTGGTGGACTGGTACATGCGCTACCGCAAGCATCACTAAGGGCGATGCCCCCGGAGGGTGAAGCCATGAGCATGATCATTGATCGCCGCAGTTCCGGCACGCGCTCCGCCGCCAACCACGACCGCCTCAATCGGCGGG
>NZ_RIZI01000179.1 GCF_003721225.1 Acidithiobacillus sulfuriphilus
GTACGAAAGGGGGATAAAGCAGATCCGGCCGCCGTACCATGTCGATGATGGCCGCCAGGCGCGAGAGGTTGACCGGTCCGGGCAGGGCTGGACCGGGGCGCTGGGCCTATCCGCCCCACCCTTACGCCCGCTGGGCGCCGGGCCGCTGGTGGCATAGGGACGGGCGTTGGTTCTGGGGTCGGGGCCATTGGGAGAGACGGCATTGATGCCAAGCACCCCATTCAAGGGGCGGAAACGGACAATCCCCGTGACCGTGGTCATGCCTCCTGCTGGCAGAGATGATGGAAAAATCATGGTTCAATTCAGGCGCCCAGGCCATCACTACGCAAGCAGCGCCGGGATGCCGCATGGTCAGACCCTGTTCGATGGGTGCCGGAATGGGACATGCGAGCCATCATTCCGGCATCCAATCGACCAAGACTTGGGTGTCCAGGCTCCACGGGCAGGTCTCCGGGAAAATCGATAAGGGAAGTTCAGTCTCGAAGGCCGCATCATCCCTGGCTTCGGCCCATGCTTCAGGCAGCATTTCAGGAACGTGGCTGCGCAAGCTGGGGGAATTCTTCAGGATTTTGCGAATGGCCTTGCGCTGCTCGCGGATGGTCTGCATCCAGCTTTTGCCACGTTTTTCTGGTTGCCACTGCCACTTCATCAGGTGCATGAGCAACAGGGAAAGGCGGCTCTCCATGGCGTTGCGCTCATTCCGGCCCATGCTTTCGACTTCCTCCAGAAGATTCTCCCAATCTAAAGCTCCGGCCTGCTTTGTCCGCAAAGCCTCCGCTTGGTCCTCGGTCCAGGCGAGAAAGTCCTGCTCGTACAGGTCGGTTTTGGTGTGCTCTAGCTGTCGTGCCGTTGCCATGTCATGCCTCCTGTTGGCATGAGGGGAGGAAAAAATCATAGTTCAATTTACGCTGCCAAGCCATCACCGGGCAGCCAGTCCGGGGAGTAGCCAACATCGGCTAACAGCCCCTAGCAGTTTCCTGCGTGATCGCGCTCCGTAGCGATTATCCTTGAAACGGCAGTACCGGGCATCGAGGACAAAGGCCAGCAGAGGTCTTCCGCGCTGGGAGTGCGGTCAGGTAGCTGCGGAACCATGGCGGGCCTTGCTCCCGGTCAATGGATACCGCGTGCGAAGCCGATGGCCACCATGACCAGCATCACCACGATATAGATGCGCAGGCCCCAGAAGGCGACCTGTATCCAACCTTGAACGGGAGCACGACTAAGCGGTTTTGGCTCCTGGTGGGTTTCCTCTTGCAAAAACGCCAGGAAGTCTTGGGTTGGTGCAGAATGAAAGTCCTCTTTGCGGGTCATGGGAACTCCTTAGGAGGAAGGGAATACCACGGTATAGCCATAAAGCCCGTTGGCCAGGATGAGAAAGCCGACGATGGCGAAAGCCGACCAATTCTGCCATGGCCGGTTGACATAGCTTCCCATGATGTCCCGGTCATTGAGCAGCATGAGCAGGAACAGCATGGCGGCGGGCATGAAAATGGAGGCGATCACCTGGACGGTAAGGTTCAGGAAACCCAAGGGGATATGGGGAATGAGGACCACCATGGCGGCCATGCCGGCGCTGAGGATCCCGGATAGATAAAAGGGCAATGCGCGTTGTGGTTGGAGATTCAGGCTGCGGGGCAGTTTGAGCGCCTCGCCCACCGCCCAGGAGGTGCTGGCGGTAATGGCGATGGCTGCTATCAGTCCGGCCTCGACGAGGCCCAGGGCAAACAGGGCGGTTCCAATGCTGCCCAGACTGCTTTGCCGCAGGATGTGCATGATGGCCTGTATATCAAAGTTGGCCGCGTCCGCGTGTCCATAGACCAGCGTTCCCGTAAGCACGACGATGGCGATGGCAATGATCCCCATGGAGAGGCTGCCAATGGCGGTGTCCGCCTGACCGCTGGGGATGTCGTGGACGGTAAGCCCCTTGTCGACGACGGAGGATTGCTCGAAAAACAGCATCCAGGGGGCGATGGTGGTGCCCAGGTTGGCCAGGATGACATAGGTAAAGGCGCCCAGGGCCGCGCCGGCGGGGATATGCCAGTTGCCAACGGCGGCAACGACCTGGCTCCAGTCCGGATGCGCGGCAATGGCCAGGGGGACGAAAATGATGTTGCCGGCGGCGATCCACAGCGCCAAACGTTCCCAGGTGCTGTAATGCAAAAAAATCATGATGGAAGCGACGAATATCCAGGCGATCGGCACCGCAAGGAAAGGGGGTACGGAAAAGATGCTCATGCCCACCCGGATGCCGATGAACTCGGTCACCAGGGTCAGGATGTTGGCAACGGTGAGATCGAGCAGGGAAAACACGCCCCAAAAGGCGCCATAGCGGCCCCAGATCATTTCGGCGTGCCCGCGATGGGTCACGGCACCCAGGCGGACGGTCATCTCCTGCACGACGTAGGCCACGGGAATCATGAGCAACAAGAAGGGGATAAAAAAGCCGATGCCGTACATTGCGCCCGTCTGGGCGTAGGTAATGACGCCGCCGGCATCGTTGTCGGCGATCATGACGAGAATGCCCGGCCCGATCAGGCTCAGGAACAAGAGGAAACGCCGCCACCAGGAGGGATGGTGACGCAGTTGATAGATCCGCCAGCGGTCCTTGATGCGCTGACGCTCATCCTCGGGCAGATGCTGCAGGAGATCTGCCTCGGTTGGCGGCGTAAGCATCACTTGACCAATCCGCCCCGTATCCAGGGCCCTGGGTTGCCTCCACGGAGCCTGTTGGGGTGACTGTCCAAGCCGCTGCCTCCAGCACAAAATAATGCCGCACATTTACGCCGATTTCGGACACCGCGTCAAGCAGAATGCGCGGCAGAATAAGGCCGCGTTCTGCATCCAATCCCTGTCCGAAATTGCTCCGCACCCGCCTCTCGCTGGTTCCGTTACTGGCTGCTCCCGGTCCGTTGCTGCTCCTTGAGGGGGCCTGACAACAGGGTTTCCTGCCACGACCACGGAGCCATTGCCAGGAAAGGGGCTTCACCTCTACCCCCGGCGCGCGGCATTTTCCAGACTGCGCAGGGTTTCATCAGCCCCCGCCGCGGCGGTGAGGCCGGCGACGTTTTCCTTGGTGAAGAAGCCGTGAAAATCGCCGAAGCGTTGGACGTATTCGATGATCAGCGAGGAGTGTTCGGAGGCGCTGGAGAAGATCTGCTTGAGGCCTTCCTGCTCGGAGCCGATCACCTCCAGGAGGAAATCCCGGCCGCAGTGCCGGAGGGCGTGCACGACGTAGTCGATATTGGTCATTCCGGCGGTGTGGCCGTCCTGTACGGCAACGGCGAAATGGTGCAGGCGGGGGCCGAAGTTGCGCACGAAGGCTTCGGTGGGGGAGGGGATGCCGAGGAGGTGATTGCAAAAATACGGGTGGTTGGCGGCGGTGAAGACCTTGACCGGGCTCTGGAAGGCGTTGTCGAAGTGGACGCTCTTGGTGACATTGGTGGAGGAATTCTGCTCGGGGATGTCGTAGGAGCCCCAGTAGTAATAGCTGGAGAGGGTGAGGTATTCGAGGATGGCGACTTCCCGGTTCTGGCTGTAGACGCGGGTGGCGAGGTGGTCGATGGGGAGGAGCAGGGCGTCGAGGCCGAGCGTTTCGCGCATCTCCTTGGACGCTTCGTAGGCGGCCTGGATGTCATTGCGGATGCTGGACAGGCCCAGGGCGTAGACGCGGATGTTGGCGTCGGGACGTTCCCAGTAGCCGACGATGTTGTGGGTGTAGGGCGATGGCTTGACGACGGCCATGTTGCCCGGCAGCTCCAGGCGGCGGATCTGGTCCTGATGGAAGAAACGGATCTCCCGCGCCTTCTGCGCTTCGACGACCTCGTGCAGATTGGCCACCTGGAAGATTTCTCCCATGTAGCGGGAGTTGGGCCGTTGGGCGCCGATGGGGTAGACCTCGTTGAGGCTGCGGAAGATGCCATGGAGGTTGGCGTCCTTGACCTCGCGCACGAGGATGTCGGGGGCGTTCATGTCGATGCGCAGGATGTGGGTGAAATGCTGCTCCGACTCCAGGGTGACCAGGTAGTGATAGGGGGTCATCAGGCAGAGTTCGCCCACATAGGCGGCGGAGTGGCCCGGTTCGACGGTGATCATCAGGGCGTCGATGCGCCCGATATGGTCGGTGAGTCCCTGCCGGTCGCGGTCTTCCAGCAAGCGGCCCAGCCATTCCTCAAAAAAGGGGGAGTTTTGCTTGTCGCCGTAGCGGGGGAATTCGGCAGAAGCGGTCATGGACTTGTCTCTCGGAAGCTTTGCTGAAACTGCGTGGAAACATGGTGGCCTTCGGGCTGGGGATTGCGCCTGGGCTCGGCATAAAACCCGGCTTGCCTGTTGCCGGCGAGGTGATCGAAGTATTCATGATGGATGGCGTGATGAATGGTGCCCAGGTCCTTTTGCGCCTGGTCCAGATACTCATGGAGGAGGGCCGGGCTGAGGTCGTCGAAACGCAGGGCGTCGAGCCGTTTGCGCGCCCGCCGCACCATATCCAGGGGGCCGCCCGAATTGGGGAGCAGGGCCAGGGCAACTTCCATTTCGCCCAGGCAGTGTTTGACGGTGCGGGGAAATTTGCCGTTTTTGAGGAGAAAGTTGACCACTTGGTTGCCGCGCACCTGCACCGAAACATGGCGGCGGTACATCTCGAAGGCACTCATGGCGCGCAGGACGCCGAGCCAGAGACTTTCGCCCACGGCTTCGCGCAGGCTGTCACGCTGGGGGAGGATGACAGCGGTAGTGACATCGACGATGCGGGTGGTCATGTCGGCACGGTCCATGTTGCGCCCCAGTTTGACGAACTGATAAGCCGTATCCTGGCTCATGCTGCCCACCAGGAGCCCGACCAGGGCGTGGCGGCGGGCGATGAGCTCATTCAGAAAGGCGTAGCGATCATGGCGGTTGGCGGCGGAGGCGCTGGCATGATCGCGCCCGAAGAGAAAGAGGGCATTGATGCGCTCCCAGAACTCGGCGGGCAGCACGTCACGGAAGGTGCGGCTGTTTTCCCGCGCCTGATGGATGCAGGAGAGCACGGCGCTGGGGTTGCGCTCGTCGGCAATGAGGAAACGCATGATGCGGGTTTCTTCCGGGGGACCGTAATGCTCCCGGTAGAGTTCGCTGACCCCCGCCACTTGCAGGAGGATGTCCCAGCCGAAGCGGGCACCGGGGGGAAGGTCCAGCAGGAGCAGGGTAGTGGCGTTGATGAGGCGCGCCATGTCTTCGGTCCGCTCCAGATAACGGGCCATCCAGTACAGGTTTTCTGCTACGCGAGAGAGCATGGGGCCTCCTCCAGATCGACGATCCAGGTGTCCTTGCTGCCGCCGCCCTGGGAGCTATTGACCACCAGCGAGCCCGGCTGCATGGCCACCCGCGTGAGCCCGCCCGTGGTGACGTGCAGTTGATCCGACTGCAGGATGAAGGGCCGCAGGTCGAGGTGGCGGGGTTCCAGATGATCTCCCACCAGGGTGGGGGCGGTGGAGAGGGCGAGGGTGGGCTGGGCGATGTAGTTGCGCGGATCGGCACGGATGAGTTCGGCAAAGCGGGCGCGCTCCTCGGGGGTGGCCCGTGGGCCGATGAGCATGCCGTAGCCGCCCGATTCATTGGCGGGCTTGACCACCAGTTCGTCGAGGTGGGCGAGGACATAGTCGCGGTCTGCTGCGCGCATGCACAGGTAGGTGGGCACGTTGGGCAGGATCGGCGCTTCGCCCAGATAATAGCGGATGATCTCCGGCACGAAGGCATAGACCACCTTGTCATCGGCGACGCCCGCGCCGGGCGCGTTGGCAATGGCCACCATGCCCTTGCGCCAGGCGGTCATCAGGCCCGGTACGCCGAGCACCGATTCCGGGTTGAAAACTTCGGGGTCGAGGTATTCGTCGTCAATGCGCCGGTAGATCACATCCACCCGCTCGGGGCCGGCTATGGTCTTGAGGTAGACGATGTCATCCTGACCGACGAACAGGTCCGGGCCTTCGGCCAGATAGGCCCCCATCTGCTGGGCGAGGTAGCTATGTTCAAAGTAGGCCGAGTTGTAGATGCCGGGGGTCAGCACCACCACTACGGGGCGCTCCCCGGTGCGGGGGGAGAGGGCGGCCAGGGTATCGTAAAGGCGGCTGGTATAGTCATCCACGGGTAAAATCCTGCAGCTCTGGAAGAGTTCCGGAAAGAGGCGCTTCATGATCTGACGGTTTTCGAGCATGTAGGACACCCCCGAGGGCACCCGCAGATTGTCCTCCAGGACATAGACGGTGCCATCCTGGTCGCGCACCAGGTCGCTTCCGCAAATGTGGGCCCAGACGCCAAAGGGCGGGTGGATGCCCACGCAGGCCGGACGGAAATTGTGCGACCCCTCCAGCACCTCGCGCGGAAAGACGCCGTCGCTGATGATCCGCTGGGCGTTGTAGAGGTCGTCGATGAAGAGATTCAGGGCGCGCAGGCGCTGCTTCAGGCCGGCCTCGATCTGCTCCCATTCGCATCGGGAAAGGATGCGCGGGATGATGTCAAAGGGCCAGGCGCGGTCGATGTTGCCCGCTTCCGTATAGACCGTGAAGGTGATGCCCATGGCCAGGATCGCGGCCTCGGCCGCCTGGCGGCGGGCGGCGAGGGCGCTTGGGTCGAGACTGAGCAAGTGAGCAAAGAGGGCCTTGGCCGCGGGCCGGGGCTGTTGCTGGGCGTCGATGAGCTCATCATAGGCCGATTGCTGTCCATAGCTCTCAGAAAGCAGGTTCATACTCCCCCCAGTGGGTGGTGGGTGGCGGGTGCCGATTCGCCACACCTTGTGCGGTCAATGAAGCAATCACCATGCCAGCCAATGGAAGCGGTAGGCCTCGCCCGGATCCGGCAAGGCCGCCGCTCGGCTCCCGCCTCGGCCTGATGCACCTGCTTGGTGCAAATTCCGGATGCGGAGGGTGCGACTACCGTGGCAATGCACCACCCAGGCGCAGATCCAGTACCGCCGGGTAATCGGGGTTGGTCTCTTCGGGTGGCGCATCCATCGCGCCGGGTTGGCTTCCCTCGGGAACGAAGCGCCCCGCTGCGGGCCCCCTGGCCCGCATCTCCGGCGGTGGCGTGTAGGATCCCGGGGTATGCCCTATCCGCTCGAAGCGGCTCTGGCGGCGCGCTTCGGCCTCCCAGGCGTTGACCGGATATTGCTCGGAATTGCGCCCGCCGGGGTGCATGACATGATAGGTGCAACCCCCGACGGAGCGGCCATTCCAGGTGTCGATGAGATCGAAGACCAGCGGGGAATGCACCGGAATGGTGGGGTGCAAGGCGGAAGGCGGCTGCCAGGCCCGATAGCGCACCCCCGCCACCTGCTGGTCGGGGATGCCGGTCTTGCGCAAGGGGATGCGCCGGCCATTGCAGGCCAGCACATGGCGTTTGTCGCTCAGACCGCCGACCCGAACCTGCAGGCGCTCCACCGAGGAATCGACATAGCGGGCCGTGCCATGACCCGTCACCTCCTCCCCCAGCACATGCCATGGCTCGATGGCCGCGCGCAGTTCGATGCCGATGTCGCCTAGCTGAACCTGCCCGTAAACGGGGAAACGGAACTCCAGGAAGGGTGCAAACCAGGCCAGGTCAAAGGGGATGTCGTGGGCCTGGAGATCGAGCAGGATCTCGCGCAGGTCCTCCCAGAGATAATGCGGGAGCAGAAAGCGGTCATGCAACTCGGTGCCCCAGCGCATCAGGGCGTGGCGATAGGGGTTTTCCCAGAAGCGCAGCAGCAGGGCCCGCACCAGGAGCTGCTGGACCAGACTCATGCGCGCATGGGGCGGCATCTCGAAGGCGCGTAGTTCCACCAGACCCTGGCGGCCGGCAGGGCCGCTGGGGGAGTAGAGCTTGTCGATGCAGATTTCCGCCCGGTGGGTGTTGCCGGTGACATCCACCAGCAGGTTGCGGAAGAGGCGATCCACCAGCCATGGCTGGGGCACTTCGCCGGGCGCAATCTGGGCAAAGGCGATTTCCAGTTCGTAGAGGGCCTCGTGGCGGCCTTCGTCTACGCGCGGTGCCTGGCTGGTAGGGCCAACAAAGAGGCCGCTGAAGAGGTAGGACAGGGCGGGGTGGTGTTGCCAGTAGGTGATGAAGCTCTGCAGCAGGTCGGGACGGCGCAGGAAGGGGCTATCGGCGGGAGTGTTGCCGCCGAGGGTGATATGATTGCCGCCGCCGGTGCCGGTATGGCGACCATCCAGCATGAATTTCTCGGCGCCCAGACGGGATTGGCGCGCGGCCTCATAAACGCCGTCGGTATTTGCCGCCAACTCCGCCCAGGACCGGGAGGGGTGGATGTTGACCTCGATCACGCCGGGATCCGGGGTGACCAGGAGTTTTTCCAGGCGCGTATCGCTGGGCGGCGGGTAACCCTCCAGCACCACCGGCAGGTGCAGGCGCGCTGCCGTGGCCTCGATGGCGGCCAGCAGGTCCAGGGCATGTTCCAGGCGTTCCAGGGGTGGCAGAAAGACATAGAGACCACCGCCGCGGGGCTCGATGGCAAGGGCGGTGTGAGGGATCTGACGGGGTGAAACGCCAGCATCGGCGGGGGCCTGCGCCTTTTCGGCAGCAGCGGGCGAGGGCAAGAAGCGGCTATAGCGCGCCGCCACCTCGCCCTGGATGTCGGCCAGCGGCATGTGCGGCGCAAAGGGGTCCACCTCGGGACGTATCTCCCGGTCTTCCGCGGCGATCCAGGGCAGGGCATCGAGGGGCAGGCGCAGGCCCAGGGGCGAATCGCCGGGAATCAGGGTGAGTCGGCTGCGGCGAAAGGTCCATGCCGCCGAGCGCCAGGTTTCCTGTGTTTCATCCCAGGCCAGGGGCAGAGCGAAACCGACGGGCTGGTCCAGGCCGCGGGAGAGTTTGTCGGCCAGGGAACGCCGTTCGCGGGCATCGTCGAGCCGCAGTTGCGCCAGATCGAGGTTGACCGGCAACTCCGCCTCCTGTTGCAGATAATGGAGGGCATCTTCATAAGCCGGCAGGACAAAGTGCTCTGCCACGCCAAGATAACGGGTGAGGGTGCCGGCAAAGCGCTCGGCGTCCGCCAGCGTCCGGCCAGAGTCCTTGCCCGCTTCGGCGAGGAGCGCGGCATCGCGCCACAGCGGTACCCGGTCCTTGCGCCAGTACACGCCCAGTGCCCAGCGCGGCAAGGGTTCCCCGGGGTACCATTTGCCTTCGGCGCTGTGCAGCAGGGAACCGGGGGCAAAATGCTGCTGCAGCTTGCGCACCAGAATTTCCGCCCGTTCGCGCTTTTGCTCGCCCAGGGCGGCGTTGTTCCATTCCGGGGTATCGCGGGCATCCACGGCGACAAAGGTGGGCTCGCCGCCCATGGTCAGGCGCACATCCCCCGCCGCGAGGCGCGCCTCCACCCGCTGGCCGAGGTCCATGACGGCCGCCCACTGGCGCTCGCTGTAAGGCTTGGTGACGCGTGGAGTTTCCCGAATGCGGGTCACCGTATTGTTAAAGGTGAAGGTCACCTCGCAGGGATCGGTAGCCCCGACGATGGGCGCGGCCGTGCTCGGCTGCGGGGTGCAGGCCAAGGGGATGTGTCCTTCGCCGGCAAAGAGCCCCGAAGTGGGGTCCAGCCCGACCCAGCCCGCGCCCGGCAGATAGACTTCGGCCCAGGCGTGCAGGTCGGTAAAGTCCTGTACGGGGCCCGCCGGGCCTTCCAGGGGCTTCTCGTCGGCCACGAGCTGAACCAGATAGCCGGAGACAAAGCGGGCCGCCAGGCCCAGATGGCGGAGGATCTGGACCAGTAGCCATCCGGTGTCGCGGCAGGAGCCCAGATGGCGGGCCAGGGTCTCCTCGCAGCTCTGTACGCCGGGCTCCATGCGCACGCTATAGTCAATGGTCTTCTGCAACCGTTGATTGAGGGCCACCAGAAAGAGCACGGTGTTTTGCTCTTGCCGCTCAATGCCATGGAGAAAGGTCTGCAGCAAGGGCCCGGCCGCTTCGCATTCCAGATACGGCGCCAGCTCCTTGGCGAGGGCCGCCGGGTAACGGAAGGGCCAGCGCTCCGCGCTCTCTTCGACAAAGAAATCAAAGGGATCAATGACCGTCAGATCGGCAATGACCTCCACATCCACGAGCAGCGACCGGGCGCGCTCCTGGAACACCAGGCGCGCCAGATGGTTGGCGAACGGATCCTGTTGCCAATTGAGAAAATGTTGCTGGGGCGCGACCTTGAGGCTGTAGGCGAGGATGGGGGTGCGGCAATGGGGCGCCGGGCGCAGGCGCAGGATATGGGGATAAATGGTTACCAAACGGTCGAAGTGGTATTCGGTACGATGACGAATGGCAACGTGGATACCCATGGGAATGCCTCCTGGTGTTCATGCGCCTGAGTTAAGGGGAAGGATAAAAGGGGTAGACCTGACCTTCATCCACCGGGCCTTCCCAGGGAAAGGGCGGCAGGTTGTTCAAGGCCTGCAAGAGTCCTTCGCTCCAGCGCTCGCCAATGGAACGGAAAAAAGGATCATCCTCGCTCAGGCACAGCCGCCGTCCTTCCTGGAGGCTGCCGGTGCGGTAGATGAGCAATTCCACCGGCGCGCCCACGGAAACATTGCTACGCATGGTGGAGTTCATCGACACCAGGGCACAGCGCCCCGCCGCCTCCAGGGAGAGGTCCGGGCGAATCACCCGGTCGAGGATGGGTTTGCCATATTTGATCTCGCCAATCTGCAAAAAGGGATGCTCGGCGGATTCATGAATATAGTTGCCCTGGGGATAGATCATGAACGTGGCCGGTACCTCCGTACCGATCTGCCCGCCCAGGATGAAACTCGCTTCAAAACTGGTGCTGCTGATGTCGCGCTCTGCCTGATTGCGCTGTATTTCGGCGTTGATCATCCCGATATAATCCGCCGCCTCCAGCATGGACTGCACGCTGAGGAGGCTGGTACCGGCGCCCTGCCCCGCATCGTTGCGCAGGCGCTTGACCACGCCCTGGGTGGTGGCCAGATTCCCCGCCGACAGGAGGCAGAGCATGCGGTTTCCCGGCCACAGGAAGCTATGCATTTTGGAGTAGGTGCTCACATTATCGGTGCCCGCATTGGTGCGCGAGTCCGAACACAGAACCAAACCACGGTCCACATGAATGGCGAGGCAATAAGTCATGGGGCAAGTCCAATTTCATATTGTCCAAATGAACGCTCAGTGTAGCCCCCCGGTCGTAGCGAAGGAAACCATCCGGGAGCGGGGCGATCCGCGCATCCCGTGCCTGCCGGGGTAGCCAAGCAATATCAATGCCGCATTGGCATTGAAGATGGCGGGAGCGGATGGAGGGGAGGGCCCGGCCCCATCCTTGACCGGCCGGTGCGGGAGGCCCTTTGCTGGGAGTGTTCGCCGTTTTTTGCTGTGCCTTCATGGGTATCGTCCATTCCATCCTTCCGGTCAATATTGGGGCAACCCTGTTTATTTGCACTAAAATGGTGCAATATGGAAGCTATTGAGGAGACTCAGCGGAAAATATCGTGGCTGGTCCGCAATCCTATGGATGGCTCCCTCCCTAAAAACCTTTGCGGCAAGGGCATGGCGCGCTTTTTGCTGCAGTATCTGCAACTCAATCATGGAGAATGGCGCATGGCCCAGGTTGCCACCGCAATTCAGCCCCCACGCATGCAGGGGGTGATCGACGCCCTGGAATCCGCCGTCCTGTTGCTGGATACCCAGGGTAGCATTGGCTATCTCAACCCGGCGGCGGAAAACCTGCTGCAGGTCAGTAGTCGTCACGCGCTGGGGCAGCCGCTGGCGGCATTGTGCCAGATCAAGGCGGAAGGCGGCCTGCCGCCCCTCCTCGAAGAGGCGCGCGCGGCGGAGGGGGCCATCCTGCGCCGGAGCAGCGAATTGTTTTTGCCCGAAAGGGGAAGCATGGTCGTCGATCTGGTGGTTACGCCTTTTGGCGATCAGCTCGTGGTGGAGATGCGCCCCATGGAGCTGCCGGCCCGCCACGCCGAGGAGGAAATGCAGGAGCGCAACTACAGCGCGGCGCAGGAGATCCTGCGCGGGCTGGCCCATGAGATCAAAAACCCGCTGGGCGGGCTGCGCGGCGCCACCCAGCTTTTGGAACGCGAGCTGGAGCGGCCGGAATTGCGCGAATACACGCAGATCATTCTGCATGAGGTGGACCGCCTGCATCATTTGGTGGATCGTCTGCAGGGACCGCGCAGCAAGCCGCAAATGGCCATGGCCAATATCCATCAGGTGCTGGAATATGTGCGCCGGCTGGTGCTTGCGGAACTGCCTACGGGCATTACCCTGCGCTTTGACTATGATCCTTCCATTCCCGACTTTCCCGCCGATCAGGAACAGCTCGTGCAGGTCTTTCTGAATCTCCTGCGCAATGCGCGGCAGGCCCTCAATCGCAGCGGCCAGATCCTGGTGCGCACCCGGGTGGAGCGTTATGTGACGCTGCATCATCAGCGCCACCGCCTGGTGCTGCGGGTGGATGTGGAGGACGACGGCCCGGGCATTCCCGCGGAAATGCTCTCCCGCATCTTCCTGCCCCTGGTCACCAGCCGCGCCGAGGGCATGGGCATGGGGCTGGCCATTGCCCAGGGGCTGGTGCGCGGTCACGGGGGCAGCATCCATTGCCGGTCCCACCCGGGAGAAACCGTATTCTCTGTCTATTTGCCCCTTTCATCAAACCCGAACGGATAGGAATTCACCCATGAGTGCTGTATGGATCATTGATGACGACCCCTCCATTCGCTGGGTGCTGGAAAAAGCCCTGGGCAATGCTCAGATCCCGGCGCGCAGCTTTGCCGACGCCGACGCCGCCCTCCATGCCCTCGCTCGGGAGCAGCCCGGCGCCATGATTACGGATCTGCGTATGCCGGGCCTCGACGGCTTGGCCTTTCTCCGCGAAGTACAGGCGCAATGGCCGCGCCTGCCGGTCATCGTCATCACCGCCCATTCGGACCTGGATAACGCCGTTGCCGCTTTCCAGAGCGGCGCCTTCGAGTATCTGCCCAAACCCTTTGATGTGGACGAAGCGGTGGGTTTGGTGCGGCGGGCCCTCGCGAGCGGCGGCGAGGCCGCAGTGAATGCGCCGGGTGCCGAGCGCGAGCAGGCCGAGATCATCGGCGAGGCCCCGGCCATGCAGGAGGTGTTTCGCGCCATCGGCCGCCTCTCCCGGTCGCAGATCAACGTCCTCATCACCGGCGAGTCCGGTTCCGGCAAGGAGCTCATCGCCCAGGCCCTGCATCGCCATAGCCCGCGGGCGGGCGGGCCGTTCATTGCCATCAATACCGCCGCCATCCCCGCAGAATTGCTGGAATCCGAACTCTTTGGCCATGAAAAGGGCGCTTTCACCGGTGCGGTGAGCAGCCGCCTGGGGCGTTTTGAGCAAGCGGCGGGGGGCACGCTCTTCCTCGACGAGATCGGCGACATGCCGGCGGCCCTGCAGACCCGCCTCTTGCGCGTGCTCTCCGACGGCACCTTCTACCGGGTGGGCGGCCATGCCCCCCAGCGCGCCGATGTGCGCGTCCTCGCGGCCACCCATCAGGACCTGGAGGCCAAGGTACGGGAGGGCAGCTTTCGCGAAGACCTCTTTCATCGCCTCAACGTCATCCGCCTGCACCTGCCGCCCCTGCGCGAGCGCCGCGAGGACATTCCGCGCCTTGCCCGCCACTTTTTGCTGGAAAGCGCCATCAAGCTGGAGGTGGAGCGCAAGATCCTGAGCCCGGCCGCCGAGGCCGTCTTTACCGCATGGAACTGGCCCGGCAATGTGCGCCAACTGGAAAATGTCTGCCGCTGGCTCACGGTCATGGCCCCGACGGCAGAGGTGCAGGTGACGGATCTCCCCGCCGAAATGACGGGCATGGAGCGCCGGCCCAGTGCGCCGGAGTACGAGGGCGGCGACTGGCGCGAGCGCCTCGCGCGCCTGGCCACGCAGCGCCTGGCCGCCGGTGAGGAGGGGATCCTCAACGACCTGCTCCCTCTTTTTGAGCGCACCCTCCTTGAAACGGCCCTGCAGCATACCCAGGGCCACAAGCAGGATGCCGCCCACAAGCTCGGCTGGGGGCGCAACACCCTCACGCGCAAGCTCAAGGAATTGGGCATGGACACCGGTAGCGGCGATGACGAGGACGGCATCCCGTCGCCATCGGATCATTCACCCGGCAAATAGGGGTGGCTAATAAAAGGATGATTCTTAAATTTAGATCCGCCAATGGCCGTTTTAACGTGAAACAACGGACCTGCTGTCCACATAAAATATCGTAGGATGTGAGGACCGTTCCATGAACGGGGTGCACCGAATGCATGTCCGTTAGGTTAAATGAACAAAAGTGGCCAACGGAGGGGTGAATTCCTCCGTGGGCTCGGCGTTACGCTGCTTTTTGCGCCCCGTGCCGATGCCTAGACGGCGACCTGCAAGATCGGACGGTCAAAGCCGCGCTCCTGGATGTCGATGTCGCGCAACTTGGCCGACTGCTCAAAGTCGCGGATGATCTCCAGGATATCGTGGTCGATGAACTCTACCCGGCTGCCATCCAGGATGACCGTCGCCTTGGGCGGCAGATGTTCCAGGATGTGGGATACGGTAGCCTTGTTGACAAAGGTGACGTCACGGTGAAAGTCAATCACATACGCGGGGCCTTCCTTGCGTATTTTGACGGCCGCATGGAAGTTGTTCTTGAGGACGAAGAAGACGCCCACCAGCAGACCGATTCCCACCCCGATGAGGAGATCGGTGAAAAGCACGGTGATGACGGTTACCACAAAGGGGAGGAACTGCGTGCGTCCCAGCCGCCACATCTTGTGGACCAGGCTGGGTTTGGCTAGTTTGTAGCCGACCATCAGCAAAATGGACGCCAGAGTAGCCAGGGGCACCTGGTTGAGCAGGGTGCTCAGGAACACCACCGCCAGCAGCAGGAAGACGCCATGGAGAAAGGCGCTGGCCTGGGTACGCCCGCCGGCGGCCACGTTGGCGGAGGTGCGGACGATGACCGCCGTCACCGGCAGGCCGCCGATGAGCCCGCTGACGCTGTTGGCCACGCCCTGGGATACCAGTTCCCCATCCAGGGGCGTGCGGCGTTTGAAGGGGTCCAGCTTGTCGCCCGCCTCGATGGACAGGAGACTCTCCAGGCTGGCGACGATGGCGATGGTGACCGCCGTGACCCAGACCGCCCGGTTGGTGATGGCGTGCCAGTCGGGAAAGGTGAGACTGGCGAGCAGATCCCGGGGGTTGTGAATCATGGGCAATTGCACCAGGTGTTCGGTGCCCAGGGCGAGTCCCGGCGCCACCCGCAGCAGGAGCAGATTGACCAGCGTTCCGGCCAGCACCGCCACGAGGGGGCCGGAAAACCAGGTCTGCCTTTTCAGCGCCGGGGTGCGCTCCCAGACGATGAGAATGGCCAGCGCCACGAGGCTGATGAGGAGTGCCCCCCACTCTACCCCGGAGAGGGCGGTGAGCACGCCGCTAAAGGTGTTCTCGCCGCCGCTGGTAAAGGCCTCGGAGCCGAACTGGCCGATATCCACCCCCAGGGCATAGGGCAACTGCTTGAGGATGAGGATCAGGCCGATGGCCGCCAGCATGCCCTCGATCACCGCCGCCGGGAAGAAATAGGCAATGGCCCCGGCCCGCAAAAAGCCCAGGGTTATCTGTATTAGCCCGGCGAGAAAAACGGCAAGGACAAAGATGGAAAAGGAGTGCATTTCGGTAATGGCCACCAGGACGATGGCGGTGAGGCCCGCCGCCGGCCCGCTCACGGAGAGTGCGGAACGGCTGAAGAAGGGGACGATGAGGCCGCCGACGATGCCGGAGATGATCCCGGCGAAGAGTGGCGCCCCCGAGGCCAGGGCCACCCCCAGGCAGAGCGGTATGGCCACCAGCGCCACCACCAAGCCGGCGGGAATGTCAAAGCGGAGATTTTTGAAGGGAGATAGATCCACGGTATGGTGCTGCACTGTGCTCATGGATCATTCCTCAGGCCAGGGGCTCAAAGCGGCGATTGTCCAACTGATAGCCGTAAAGCCGCCCTTCATCCAGATCGAAATACCAGGCGTGTAATTGCAGCTCGCCGCGCACCACGCGGTGGCGCACGCTGGAAAAGGTGAGGAGGTTTTCCAGGGATACCACCATCGCCGCCTTTTCCAGGGCGCGGGTCTGCTCGGCGGGGCTGGCCCCGGCGTACTCGCGGAGGACATCGGCGCGGGCGTCCCTGGCGATATCCATCCAGGGGCCGATATAAGTGCCGCCTTCGCCGCTCATGAGCGCCTTGATGCCGCCGCAGTGGGAATGGCCGTTGATGATGATGTTTTCCACCTGGAGGCTTTCCACGGCAAACTCGATGGCCGCGCTGGTGCCATGCAGATGCCCGTCCATCTCGCTGGGGGGGACCAGGTTGGCGACGTTGCGCACCATGAACATCTCTCCGGGGCCGGAATCAAAGGTGGCCGCAGGGGTGACCCGCGAGTCGGAACAGGCAATCATCAGGGTCTTGGGACGCTGACCCTTGCTCACCAGATCCTGGAAAAGCTGCGGTTCGGACTCATAATACTGGCTGTGAAAACGGGAAAATCCGGCAATCAGTTCATCGATATGATTCATAGCTCCCTCATTATTGGATTGAAAACCAAAAATATGGACCGGGTAGACATACAGAAGTTCAATCGATGTGCGAATATTTTTATGATAAGCAACCGTCTAGTAAGTATACATCACCGATGATCACATAAAAAAAGGCCTCCCCGAAGGGAGGCCTTGCGCTGATCATGCCATCAACCGGCAGCCGGATCAGCCGCCATGGTGGCGGGCACGGATGCGGCGGGCCGCTTCCACCATGTGTTCCAGGGCGGGCAAGACCTCGGGCCACTTGCGGGTCTTCAGGCCGCAATCGGGATTGACCCAGAGGCGGTCGGCGGGGACCACCTTCACGGCCTTCTCCATGAGGTCCACCATCTCGTCCACGCCCGGTACCCGGGGCGAATGGATGTCATAGACGCCGGGTCCGATTTCATTAGGGTAGTTGAAGGTGGCGAAGGCGTCCAGCAACTCCATTTGCGAACGGGAAGTCTCGATGGTGATGACGTCGGCGTCCATGGCGGCGATGGCCGGCAGGATGTCGTTGAACTCCGAGTAGCACATGTGGGTATGGATCTGCACATCGTCGGCGGCCACCTGGGCGGAGATGCGGAAGGCGCGGGAGGCCCAGTTCAGGTAGGCGTCCCAGTCGGCGCGCTTGAGGGGCAGGCCTTCGCGGTAGGCGGGCTCGTCGATCTGGATGATGCCGATGCCGGCCTGGATGAGGTCCGCCAGTTCGTCGCGGATGGCCAGGGCGATCTGCAAGGCGGTGCGCTCCCGGGGCTGGTCATCGCGCACGAAGGACCACTGGAGGATGGTGACGGGGCCGGTGAGCATCCCTTTCATGGGCCGCTGGGTAAGGGACTGGGCGTATTTGCTCCAGGTCACGGTCATGGGGGTGGGCCGGGAAACGTCGCCGAAGATCAGGGGCGGCTTGACGTAGCGCGAACCATAGCTCTGCACCCAGCCGTGGCGGGTGAAGGCGAAGCCCGCCAACTGCTCGCCAAAGTATTCCACCATGTCGTTGCGTTCCGGCTCGCCATGGACCAGGACGTCAATGTCCAGACGCTCCTGTTCTTTGACCACGTGGGCGATCTCCGCCTCCATGGCCTTCTGGTAGTCCGCATCGCTCAACTCGCCCTTGCGGTGCTTGAGGCGGGCCTGGCGGATCTCCGGGGTCTGGGGGAAGCTGCCGATGGTGGTGGTGGGAAAGAGCGGCAGCTTGAAGCGCTTGCGCTGGGCCGCCTGCCGCACCGGGAAGGGGCTGGAGCGTTGGCCGTCATCCTGGCCGAGGTCTTCCAGACGGGTGGCCACGGCGGCGTTGTGGATACGTGGCGAACTTTTGCGCGAGGCCACGGCGGCGCGGGCTGCCGCCAGTTCGGGTCCGGCATGATCGACACCCTTGTCCATGGCACGGGCCAGCACGGCCACCTCGTCGAGCTTCTGCACGGCAAAGGCCAGCCAGGACTTGAGTTCGGCGTCCAACTCGGTCTCCTGCTGGAGATCCACCGGGCTGTGCAGCAGACTGCAGGAAGGGGCCAGCCACAGGCGATCACCGAGTTGGTCGTGGGCCGGATGCAGGAGGGCGAGCGCCCCATCCAGGTCGCTGCGCCAGACATTGCGGCCGTCCACGACGCCCAGGGAGAGGACCTTGTCGGCGGGGTAGCCCTGCAGGAAGGCATTCAGTTGCTGCGGCGCCCGGCGCAGATCGAGATGGATCCCCGCCACGGGCAGGGCCTTGAGCAGGCCGGCATGGGCCGCCACCGACTCGAAATAGGTGGCCAACAGGATCTTGGGGGCTTTGCCCCGGCTCAGGCTCTGGTAGGCGCCGTCGAAGGCGGCGATCCAGTTGCTCGGCAGATCGAGGGCGAGGGCGGGTTCGTCGAGCTGCACCCATTCCACGCCTTCGGCCGCCATTCCGGCGAGGAGTTCGGCATAGACCGGCAGGAGCTTGGGCAGCAGCGTGAGGCGGTCGAAGCAGCCGTCACTGACCGGCGCGCCGTGACCGTGGCAGGCGCTGTCGTCATGGTGATGCTGGATCTCATGATGGGCTTGGGCCGCCGGGTCCTTTTCCTTGCCCAGCCAGAGGTAGGTGATGGGGCCCACCAGGACGGGTTTGGCATTCAGGCCGAGGGCACGGGCTTCGCGCACTTCGTTGAAGATCCGGTCACTGGCCAGGCGAAAGTCCATGCCCTCGTGGAACTCGGGGACGATATAGTGGTAATTGGTGTCAAACCACTTGGTCATCTCCATGGCGGGCTGGGTGGCGGAGCCGCGGGCCATGGCGAAGAAGGTGCCCATATCGACGCGATCGCCGGAAAAGCCGTAGCGCGGCGGAATGGCGCCCAGGGTCACGCTCATGTCGAGCATGTGATCATAGAGGCTGAAATCGCCTACGGGGACGATGTCCACGCCGCAGGTCTGCTGGATGCGCCAGTGGCGCTCGCGCAGCAGGGCCGCCCGCGACTGCAGTTCCTTCTCGTCGATCTCCTTGGACCAGAAACTCTCCAAAGCCTTTTTCAACTCGCGCTTGTGGCCGATGCGGGGAAAGCCGAGATTATGGACAACCGTCATGGATAGTGCTCCTTAACAGGGAAATAGGGGGGATCATGCCCCGTCGCAACGCGGCGCTCAAGGGGGATTTTTGCATCGCCGGATGAATGGAATTCATCAACCCAAGTTCCGGCAGTTGGCGGAGGCGTTTTAGGATCATCAATCCAGACGATAGCCGCGATGGACGGCGACGATGCCGCCGGAAAGATTGAAGACCTCCACCCGTGCCAGTCCGGCATCCTCCATCATCGCCTGGAAGGTTTCCTGATCGGGAAAGCGACGGATGGACTCCACCAGATACTGATAACTCTCGCGGTCCTTGGCAATCCATTCGCCCAGGCGCGGCAGCAGGTTGAAGGAGTAGAGGTCATAAATGGACTGCAGGCCGGGCCAGCGCGGATGGGAAAACTCCAGGATCAGGACCCGGCCGCCCGTTTTGAGCACCCGATGGATCTCCCGCAGGGCCCGCTCCGGGTGGGTCATGTTGCGGATGCCGAAGGCCAGGGTCACCAGGTCAAATTCACCGTCGGCAAAGGGCAGGGCTTCGGCATTGGCTTCGACGAACTCCACGCCGTCCAGGATGCCCTTGTCGGCCAGGCGCCTACGCCCCACCTCCAGCATGTCCGGGTTGATGTCGGAGACGACGATGGAACCGTTGGGGCGGATCTTGGGATAGAGGGCGGCGGCCAGATCGCCGGTGCCGCCGGCCAGGTCCAGCAGCCGCTGCCCCGGGCGGGCCCGCGCGAGATCCACGGTAAAGCGCTTCCACAGGCGATGCACGCCCAGAGACATCATGTCGTTCATCAGGTCGTACTTGGCCGCCACATTGCTGAAAACGCCCCTGACCAGGTCTTCCTTCCGGTTTTCCGGTACCTCTTGATAGCCGAAATGGGTGGTTGGCGCCAGGGCGTTTGACTCTTCTTCCGCTGTTGGGTTTTCGTTCATGGAACTTCCTCGCTGTGCCGATGATGCGGTCGCTGTGTCTATGGCTCTGCCCGGATCCGGGCGGTTTAGGCGGAGCGCAGGAGCAGGCTCCCTTTCTCGCTCAAATAACGTTGCAGATGCTCTGGAAAATCGGGCATTACGGACCCCGCCACCTCGGGGAGTTCGAGCAGTTGGGCTGCCCAACGGCGCAGTTTGCCCAAGGCCTCCCAGCGCGGCAATGGCCGCAGGGCATGGAGGATCTCCATGCGCATGAACAGCGGCGCCAGGGCGGCATCCACCAGGCTGAACTTTTCGCCGGCAAAGAAGGGGCCGCCGCTCCGGGCTTTCTCCTGCGGGGCCGCCCCGCCCAGGGTGTGTTCCAGGCGTTCCAGTTTCTCGAAGAGCTGGCGGCTGGCCGCCGCAAAGCGCTCGTCGCCCTGGGCCGTCATCATCTGGTACTGATCCAGGATGGCGTCGGCGCCGAAGGCAATCCAGGCGCGATGCAGGGCGCGGGGGAGCGCCTCGCTGGGGTGCAGGGTGGGAAGAAAGGTTTCGTCGAGGTATTCGTTGATGACGGTGGATTCAAAGAGGACCACGTCGTCATCCAGTCGCAGGCACGGTACCTTGCCCAGGGGCGCAATGGCCACAAACCACTCGGGCTTGTGGTAGAGGTCGATGTGCGTGAG
This sequence comes from Acidithiobacillus sulfuriphilus, assembly GCF_003721225.1. Classification (GTDB taxonomy): domain Bacteria; phylum Pseudomonadota; class Gammaproteobacteria; order Acidithiobacillales; family Acidithiobacillaceae; genus Acidithiobacillus_B; species Acidithiobacillus_B sulfuriphilus. The sequence continues at coordinate 20,662 of NZ_RIZI01000179.1, forward strand.
GGTGAAGGGTACCTGCTTGTGCAGGAGGGTAATCACCGAGCGCTGCACAAAGGGGCAGAGGGGGAAACTGATGAGTTCCAGGCGCATATCATTCCTCCCGTAGGGGGCTGGCCGCGACGCGGGCGCAGCGGTAGAGGGCCACTTCCCCAAAGAGATTGGGCAGGAGGCGGTTGAGCCAAGTCTGCCGACGCTGATCATTGAGCACCACCCGCTGATGCACGGCCACGCCATTTTCGCGACACAAGGATTCAAAATCGCGAATGGTGCACAGATGAATGTTGGGCGTATCATACCACGCATGGGGCAGCGCGTCTGTGACCGGCATGCGCCCTTGCACGGCCAACTGCCAGCGGGCATGCCAGTGGCCCATATTGGGGAAGGTCACGATCACCTCGCGGCCCACGCGCAGCATCTCCAGCAGGAGATCCAGCGGGAATTTGCTGGCTTGCAGGGTGAGGGAAAGGACTACGGTGTCTACGCTCTGGTCACCGAAATTGCGCAGTCCCCCGTCCAGATCCTGCTGGATGACCGGCACCCCACGGCGAATGGCCGCCACCACCCGCGCCTCGTCGATCTCCACCCCGTAGCCGCTCACCCCATGTTCGGCACGCAGGTGGGCCAGCAGGTCGCCCTCACCGCAACCGAGGTCGAGAATCCGGCTGCCGGGACGGATCCACCCGGCGATGATGGCCAGATCCGGGCGGAGCGCGCTCATGCCCCGACCTCGTCGGCTACCCGCGCCAGATAGGCCCCCAACACCTCGACGTATTGGGGGATGGGCAGCAGGAAAGAGTCGTGGCCTTGATGGGAGGCGATCTCCGCATAGGTCACCTGCAGATTCCGGGTGTACAGTGCCTGGACGATCTCGCGGGAGCGCGCCGGTGAAAAGCGCCAGTCCGAGGTGAAGGAGATCACCAGGAATTGGGCCGTAGCCGGGGCAAAGGCCGCCGCCAGATTCCCCTCATGGGCGGCGGCAGGGTCAAAGTAGTCCAAGGCCTTGGTGATATAGAGATAGCTGTTGGCATCAAAGCGCTCGACAAAGCTCGAACCCTGGTGGCGCAAATAGCTTTCCACCTCGAAATCCACATCGAAGCCGAAGGAAAAGGCCTTGCCGCCCCGAGTATCGCGGCCGAACTTCTTGCGCATGGCATCGTCGGAGAGATAGGTGATGTGGCCGATCATGCGCGCCAGCGCCAAGCCCCGCCGCGGCTTGGTGTTCTGGGCATAATACCGTCCGCCGTGAAAGTCGGGATCGGTCATGATGGCCTGGCGGGCCACTTCATTGAAGGCGATGTTTTGCGCGGTGAGGCGCGGCGCCGCCGCGATGACCACGGCATGGCGCAAGCGATCGGGCAGGTCCATGGCCCACTGCATGACCTGCATGCCCCCCAGGCTGCCGCCCACCACCGCCGCCCAGCAGTCGATGCCCAGGTGATCGGCCAGTTGGGCCTGGGTCTGCACCCAGTCGCGCACGGTGACCATGGGAAAGTCCAGACCCCAGGGCGTGCCGGTTTCGGGATTGATGCTGGCGGGCCCCGTCGAACCCTTGCAGGAACCGATCAGATTGGCGCAGACGACAAAAAAACGGGAGGTATCAATGGGTTTGCCCGGGCCCACCAGATGCTCCCACCAGCCGGGCTTGCGCTCTTCCGGGTGATGGTAGCCGGCGGCGTGATGGTCTCCCGAGAGGGCATGGCAGAGCAGGATGGCATTGCTGCGCGCGGCATTGAGGGCGCCATAGCACTCATAGACCAGGGTGTACGCAGGCAGGGTGCGCCCACACTCCAGGAGGAGGGGCGCGTTGAAGGCCACGCTCCGGGGCGTGACCAGTCCGACGGAATGCTCAGGAATCTCGACAGGCATGGCGCTTTTTATGAGTTGAGGCGTAACGAGTCTAATCCCGTCCCGCATCACTCACAATCCTCCGCCAGGACTCATGCCGGACGGCGGGGTGGCGGCGGGGTCGGCAAAAACGGCTTGATCCTTGACCAGGGTCTGTTCTCCGGCATCCAGCCAACGCCACTGTCCGGCCCGCAAATCCCCCAGACTCAAGCCGCCGATGGCCACCCGCAACAGGCGCAGCACGGTGACGCCCCGGGCAGCCAGGAGACGGCGGATCTGGCGATTGCGCCCTTCCCGCAGGACCATCTCCAGCCATTGCGTCTTGCCGCCGCAACGCAATTCCCGCACCCCCATGGGCAGACAGGGCCGGCCGTCCAGTAACGGCCCCGCGGCGAGCACTTCCCGGCTGGCGGCATCCAAGGGCGGGCGGACCTGCACATGATAGGTCTTGGCTACATGGCTGGCGGGATCGAGGAGACGCTGGGCCCAGAGGGTATCGTTGCTAAAAAGCAGGAGGCCCTCACTGGCCTGGTCCAGGCGTCCCACCGGGATGAGCCAGGGTTCGCCCGGTATCAGGTCATAAACGGTGGGCCGGCCGTGTTCATCCCGATGGGTGGTGACGTAACCCCGCGCCTTGTGCAGCATGAGGCAGCACCGGGGTGCGGAGCCCCGGTCCTGGTCATCGATGTGTAAGCGGATCCCGGTGAGGGGAAAGCGCCGCTCCGGATCCCTGATGACCTCGCCATCGACGCGCACCCGGCCGGCGGCGATCCACTCAGCCGCCTCGCTGCGCGAGGCCAGCCCCCGTTTGGAGAGGATGCGTTCCAGGGCGTGGAGCCGCGTCGTCTCCTTGCGCCGGGGCGCTTTTGGGTTATTCTTCATGAGACACCTGTTTTATCCATTCATCCATTCGCTCGTAGGAGATGGCCCATGGCCCATGAAGGTCTGCACGAAGCCCCTGAATCACTGCGTCCCGAAACCCTGGACGAACATCGCGCCGTCGCATCCCTGATGGAGGAGTTTGAGGCAGTGGACTGGTACCGGCAACGGGCCGACGCCTGCACGGACCCGGAACTGAAAGCGATCCTGTTGCACAACATGAACGAAGAAATCGAGCACGCCAGCATGATCCTAGAGTGGCTGCGCCGCCGGATGCCGAGGCTGGACAAGGAGCTCCGCGAGTATCTCTTCCGGGAAGGTTCCATCACGGGCCATGAGTCCGAGGCCATGGGCCATAGCTAAGTCCAACTGATGCTGGCGCCCCTCTGCCATGCATCGTTTCATGCTTGTGGGACCAGGCGCTGCACCCGGCGGACCGGCTGCAGGAAGCGGGCGCAAAGATCATTGTAAAAATCCAGGCCGCAGGCGCTGGGGCGCAGGATGCCGTCCTGGCGCCGGAGGAGGCCATCGGCTTCGGCCTGCAGGAGTTGCGGCAGGATGCCCTCCAGGGCCAAGCCGGTGCGCTCCGCAAACAGTCCCTCCGGAACTCCGCCGGGCAGGCGCAGGGCGTTGAGCATGAACTCAAAGGGCAACTCGGCCCCGGCGACGCGCTCGCGCTCCCCGAGCTGGGGCAGGGTAGCCAAAGCGTCGGCCATGTAGCTCTCCGGCCGTGGTGGCTTACGGGTGCGCCAGATCCCGTCCGGGAGGGTGATCTTGCCGTGGGCCCCGGCGCCAATGCCCAGATAATCGCCGTATCGCCAGTAATTGAGATTATGCCGGCAGGCGTGGCCGGTCCGGGCATGGGCCGAGATTTCATAGCGGGGGAGGCCCGCCGTCGCCAGGCGTTCGCGCAGGGCCAGCTCCATGTCGGCGGCCAGGTCGGCATCGGGCATTTGGGCGGGTGGCTGGGCGGCAAAGGGGGTGCCCGCCTCCAGGGTAAGCTGATACAAGGACAGGTGCGGGGGAGCAAAAGCCAGGGCCGTTTCCAGATCGGCCAGGGCGGCCGCCAGATCCTGGCCGGGCAGGGCGAAGATGAGGTCGAGATTAAAGCTGGCAAAAGCGGCGTCGGCCGCCGCCGCGATGGCCCGGCGGGCGGCCGCGCCATCGTGGATGCGCCCCAGCACCCGCAACAGGTCATCGTCAAAGGACTGGATGCCCAGGGACAGGCGGGTGATCCCGGCGTCGCGGTAGGCGCGAAAGGCCGCCGCCTCGATGGCGCCGGGGTTGGCCTCCATGCTGATTTCCGCCCCCGGCTGCAGGCGCAGGCGCGCGCGCAGTTCCGCGAGGAGACGATCGATGGCCGCAGGCGGAAAGAGGCTGGGCGTTCCGCCACCAAAAAAAATACTGCCGATGCGGCGTCCCCAGATCCATGGCAGTTCGCGCTCCAGATCGGCCAGCAAGGCCGCCGTGTAGCGCTCGACGGGCACGGTAGCGGGGGCGACGTGGGAGTTGAAATCGCAATAGGGGCACTTGGCCTTGCACCAGGGCAGATGCACATAGAGCGAGAGGACGGAGGGGGGCTGCAGGGTTATACTCATGCTATATTTCGACCTGTCTCAGGGATGTGGCGATGGAGAATGATCGGGTGACACCGCTATTTTTGCTCCGCACCGTGCTGTTTCCACAGGGTCTGCTCGCCCTGCGCGTTTTTGAGCCCCGTTACCTCGACATGATCAGCGCCAGTCTGCGTCACGGCGAGGATTTTGGCATTTGCCTGATCCGCAGTGGCGAGGAGATTGGGCAGGGGGCCGTGCCCGCCGGCGTCGGCACCCTGGCGCGGGTCGTGGACTGGGGCGGGGAGGCGGGCGTTTTGCATATTCAGGTCGAGGGGCAGGAGCGGTTCAGTATCGTCGACTGGGAGTATCAGAGGCAACTGGCCCAGGCGCGAATCAAATGCTGGCCGGCGGAGCCCATCCTCCCCATTCCCCGCGAAGTCGGCGATCTCCTGCCCATCCTGGCGGAACTGCTGGGCGACGCCGGCGCGGTGCGCCAACTCGATGCCAGCCGTGCCGGCATGCACCTGGCGCAAGCCTTGCCTGCACCGGCCGAAGATAAGCAGCGACTACTGGAACTGCAAGACCCCCTGGAGCGGCTGCGGCGTATCCGCGCCCTCCTGCGCGGTGAAGGGGCCCAAGCCTGAGCCGCGCCTGCTTCCCCGGCGGGCAACGGCTCAGTGCTTGCCCTTGCCATAAATATAGGTGGAAAAGTCCGTGTAACCCTGGGATAGGTTGCGGAAGAGGTGATCCAGGCTAATGATCGCCTGTTCGAGGATGTTCACCGTAATGTAGGGTTTTTCCACCTTCAGCCGCTGATAACGGGCCCTGGTGAGTACCAGTACCTGGGTATCATCGCTCTTGGCGATGATACGGGCGCTGCGCGGCTGGCGATCAAAGAACGACATCTCGCCAGCCATCTCGCCTTCCTGCACGCGTACCACCTCCACCTCATCGCCATCGGCCGTATGGTGGATGATGGCCATCTCCCCTTTGACGCAGAAAAACAAGGCTTCCCCCAGGCTGCCCCACTCGGCAATGACCTGATCGGCATGAAAATGCGCATGGGTGACATATTCGGCCAGGGTCTGGATCTCGCTCATGGTGAGGGATTGGGCGAGGTGATGCTGTTTGAGAAATTGGGTGATCTCTACATGGGGGATGCCGGGCATGGGTAACGCCTCCTACTCCAATCGTCATTTTTTGCTAGTATAGGGCCAAGGCCGGTTCCAGCGACAGCCCCACCCCCTTTCCCCCGGCGCCCGGCACGGTACAATGCCTCGCCATTTCCCCCTAGAGAGCCCCAGATGACGCGTCCCAGTGGAAGAAACGCCAACGCCCTGCGCCCGGTCCAGATTACCCGCCACTTTACCAAGCACGCCGAGGGCTCGGTGCTCATCGCCTGTGGCGATACCAAGGTACTGTGCACCGCCAGCGTCGAGGAACGGGTGCCGCCCTTCCTGCGGGGTGCGGGCAAGGGCTGGGTGACGGCGGAATACAGCATGTTGCCGCGCGCCACGCGGGAGCGGGTGGCCCGGGAGTCGGCCAAAGGACGTATTGGCGGGCGTACCCACGAAATCCAGCGGCTCATTGGCCGCAGTTTGCGCGCCGCCATAGACCTGAAAGGTTTGGGCGAGCGTACCCTCTGGGTGGATTGCGATGTCCTGCAGGCCGACGGCGGTACGCGCACGGCCAGCATCACCGGTGCCTGCCTGGCCGTGGCCGATGCCTTGCTGCACCTCCGGGAGCAGGGGCGCATCGCCGCCCTTCCCCTCAAGGACTGGGTGGCGGCGATCTCCGTGGGGGTGTGTCAGGGCGAGGCGGTGCTGGATCTGGATTACGCCGAGGACAGTACGGCGGAGGTGGACATGAATGTGGTCATGACCGGGCGCGGCGAGTTCGTCGAGGTGCAGGGTACGGCCGAAGGCGCGCCGTTTTCGGGGGTGCAGATGGAGCAGATGCTCGCCCTGGCCCGCGCCGGCATCGACGATCTCCTCGCCCTGCAGCGCCGCGAGTTTCCCGAGGTCGAACGATGACGGAATTGGTGCTGGCTACGGGCAACCCGGGCAAGCTGCGGGAATTGACCCCGCCTTTGGCAGCCTTGGGCTTTACCTTGCACACCCAGGCGGAGCTGGGCATTGCCGCCGTTGACGAAACGGCCGGAACCTTCGTGGAGAACGCCTTGCTCAAGGCTCGCCATGCGGCGCAGTGCGGCGGGTTGGCGGCCCTGGCCGAGGATTCCGGTCTCTGCGTTCCCGCCCTCGGTGCCGCTCCGGGCCTCTTTTCGGCCCGTTATGCGGGAGAGCAGGCGACGGATGAGGAAAATAACGCCAAGCTCCTGCGCGCCATGGAGTCCTTGCGGGGTAGCGCCCGCCAGGCCTATTTTACCTGCTGCATGGTGTACTTGACCGAGGCGGACGACCCCTCACCGCTGATCGGTCAGGGTTTCTGGTTCGGCGAGATCGCCAAGGCCCCACGGGGGGGTGGGGGTTTCGGCTACGATCCTATTTTTTATCCGGCCGGGCTGGGTGGCAGCGCTGCGGAACTGGACGGCCCGCAAAAAGGCGCCCTCAGCCATCGTGGCGCGGCCTTACGCGCCTTGCTGGCGCTATTGCGCCAACAAGGCTACTCCTCCCCCCAGCCCGCCTCCCCCAGGGACTGACGCAAGCGTCCCAGGGCGCGCACCTGGAGCTGCCGGACGGCCTCGCGGCTGACGCCCATGCGCTCGGCCACCGCCTCCAGGGTCATGGGGGCGTCGCCATAGAGGCCATAGCGATAGATCATGACCTCCCGTTGCTTGTCATTGAGCTGGAGCAATTGCGCGCGGAGCGCCTTGCAGAGGGAGGCCTGATCATAATCCGCAGCCGGGCTGCCCAGCTCGCCGCTGGCCATCTCCATGCGGCTGGGGCCGTCATGGAGCTCTTCATCCAGGGAGCAGACCCGGATGTCGGCAAAGTCCAGCGCGCGCAGGGTGCTTTCACGCACCCCGAGGGCGCGGCGACGGTTTTCGCGCTGTTCCGGGGCGGGGGTATCCGCCTCCTCGCCGCGCTGCAGGTAGGCGTGCAGGGATTTGGCGAGATAGTCGGGCAGCCGGATGAAACGGGCGCGGATCAGGGCGCGTTGCATGGCTTCGCGTACCCACCAGGTGGCGTAGCTGGAAAAGCGGGTACCCATATCCGGGCGGAAGCGGTCGGCGGCGCGCATGAGACCCATGTAGCCTTCCTGGATCAGATCCTCATGACTGAGGCCCTTGTTGCGGTAGGATCGGGCTACTGCGCGTACCAGGGGGATATGCGCCGATACCAGCGTGGCGCGCGCGGTCTCATCCCCCTGATGCTGGCGGCGGACCAGTTCCAGCTCCTGCTGCTGACTTAAAAAGGGGCTGCTCGCTTCGGGACCGGTTTTGTTCTCTGCTTCCGGCAATGGTGGTGGCAGTGGAAAATCAACTGGTGCTATGGTGCTGAGCTTGGCGTGCATCGTTTCTCCCTGCTGCTACTCTTGAGAAAGGCGTATAATATACTTATCTAATATATTATTTCTTATACATTTTATGCTTTTGGAATATTAGTATTCTTTTTTATCCGACTGTCAAGTCCCCATGGGGGATTCTTCATGAATGGTGTCGGTGTGGCGGGGCGTTGGCGGACGGCTGTGTACGCCCTTGGCAGGGCATCCTTGCAATACAATCCTTGCCTTTTGACTCGCGATCCTCTCCTGCCTATACTATTGGCCCTTGTTGCCAACCATATTGTTTCCGAAGAGGTTAAGACCACAACATGCCAACCGTTCGCGTCAAAGAGAATGAGCCCTTCGAGGTCGCACTGCGTCGCTTCAAGCGTTCCTGTGAGAAGGCCGGCGTCCTTACCGAGGTGCGCCGTCGCGAGTTTTACGAAAAGCCCACCGAGGAGCGCAAGCGCAAGGCGGCCGCGGCGCGTAAGCGCGCACTGAAGCGTATGCGTCGCCAGCAACTACGGTTGGTACGGCTGTATTGATGAGCTTGCGCGAGCGTATCCAGGAGGATATGAAGGTTGCCATGCGCGCCCGGGAAGCCGAGCGGCTGGGGACCATACGCATGCTCCTGGCCGCCGTCAAACAGCGCGAGATTGACGAGCGCCGTGTCCTCGAGGAAGCGGAGGTACTCAGTCTGGTGGATAAGCTGATCAAGCAGCGTAAGGATTCGGCGAGCCAGTTCAGCGCTGGCGGGCGGCCGGATCTTGCCGAAAAAGAGGAGGCCGAAATCGTCATCCTCTCTGCTTATTTGCCGGAACCCTTGGCGGCAGAGGCCATTGATGCACTCATCGGCGAGGCGATTACGGCCGTGGGCGCGACCAGCCCCCGCGATATGGGCAAGGTGCTCAGCACCCTGCGCCCGCAGATGCAGGGACGTGCCGACATGGCGCTGGTGGCGGATAAGGTGAAGGCCCACCTCCAGCCGTGACGGCGGACAGCAAGGCGTCGGCGATGACCCCTCGCGAGGCTGTGCTGCACTCCCTGGACCTGCCGCGCCTGCGCGACGCCTGGGTACGGGAGTGTGCCCATGGCTATGGGCGGCGCCATGCACTGGAGGCCTCGCCCTGGGTTGGCCTGGCGCAAGTGCAGGAGCGGCTGCTGTGGTCGCAGGCCCTGGAGTCGCGCCGTAGCAGCGGGCATGACCTGCCCATCCCCCAAATTCCCGATGTCGATGCCCTCCTGGACCTGGCGACGCGTCCCGGCGCTGCCCTGAGCGGCCGTGAACTCCGCCTCATCCATGATGTGCTGACGGCCCAGCGCAGTTATTGGGCCTCCCTCTCCGCCAGCAGCGGCGCAGACATCCTGACGCCCCTCGTTGCGCAACTGGCACCGCCGGCTGCTCTCTTGCAGCATCTGGATGCGGCGGTGGATGAGGATGGCGAGTTGCGGGATGGCGCGAGCCCGGCGCTGGCAGCCATTCGCCAAGGTATCCGCGCCTCCCGGGCGGAACTGCAGCGTTTCTTGCAAGGCTTGCTGCGGGCCGGGGATCTCGCGGATGCCTGGCAGGATCAGGTCATCGCCCTGCGCGGCGAGCGCTATGTGCTGCCCCTGAAGGCCACGCACAAAGGGCGCTTGCGGGGGATCATCCATGACCGCTCGGCCAGCGGCGAAACCCTGTTCATCGAACCGCTCACGGCGGTGGATCTCAACAATCGTCTGGTGCAGGAGCGTCGCGAGGAAGGCCAGGAGCAGGAGCGCATTCGCCGCCGGCTCACCGCCGCCATCGGTGCTGTTGCGGCCTCTGTGGCAACGTCTCTGGGATTGATAGGGCGTCTGGATGCCGTGCGGGCGGGGTTGGTATTGGGGCAACGCTTTGCCGGGCGCCTGCCCAGCGTGGCTGCCGACGCCCGCTTTGCCTTGCGCCAGCTCCGCCATCCCTTGTTGTGCCTGCAGCATGGCGCCGATGCGGTGGTGGGAAACGACATCGGCCTGGGCGGTGAGGTGCGCCAGTTGCTCATCAGCGGTCCCAATACGGGCGGCAAAACGGCCCTGCTGAAAGCCCTGGGCCTGAGCCATCTCCTCGCTTATCTCGGCCTGCCGGTGGCGGCGGATGGGGTTTTCGGTTATTTCCCGCAGATTTTTACGGTCATCGGCGATGCCCAGGATATCGTTGCCGACCTATCCACTTTTTCCTCCCAGTTGTTGCGCCTGCAAGGGGTGCTGGCCAGCGCCGATGCCCAGAGTCTGATCCTCTTGGATGAAATGGGGAGTGGCACGGATCCCCGCGAGGGGGGAGCGCTGGCCCAGGCGGTGGCTGTCGAACTGCTGCGGCGGGGTGCCTGCAGTTTGATCACCAGCCATCTGGAGGTGATGAAACGCTATGCCCTGGGACGACCGGCGGTGTTGCTGGCAGGCATGGCCTTCGACCCCGAGCGTCTGGCCCCGACCTATCGCCTGCAGTGGGGGGTTGGCGGGGCCAGCCATGGTCTGGCCATCGCCCGCCGGGTGGGCCTCCCTGCCAGCATCGTGGATGCGGCGGAGGGGTTGCTCGCCGATGATCGCGATGACTGGGAACGCTGGGAAACCCAGCGGGAGGGGCTGCTGGAAGCCGCGCAACGGGCGGCGGCGGAGGCCGAAGAGGCGCGCGCCGCTGCCCAGGCCCTGGAACTGCGCCTGACGCGCGAGCTGGAGACCCTGCGCCAGGAGCGGGCGGCAGCGGCGGAGGCCGCCCGCGCGCAGTGGGAAAAAGCCCTGGCCGATGGCCGCCGCCAGATACGGGAAAGCATTGCTGCGCTCAAGTCCGGCCGCGACACGCAGGCCGCCTGGGATGCCCTGGCGGCGGCCGACCGCCCTTTTCAAGAGTCCGCTGCGGTACCCGCGCCCCCTCCCCTGCCGCAGCCCGGAGATACGGGCCTTTTTCTGCCCCTGCGCCAGGCCGCCCAGGTCCTGGCCGTGGATGGCGCCCAAGGGCGGATACGGATTGCCCTGCGCGGCAAGACCCTCTGGGTACCGCTGCAGCAGTTTTCCTGCACAAAAGGTGTGCAGATCCCCAAGGAAGCCGGCCGGGCCCATTATCTCGCCCCGGAAACCTTGCCCTGGCGCCTGGACCTGCGTGGTCAGCGCCGCGAAGACGCCCTGCACGCCCTGTGCCGCCACATCGATGATGCAGTAGCGGCGGGAAGGCGGCAGGTGGAGGTCCTGCACGGGACCGGTAACGGCGTGCTGGCGGAAATGGTGCGCGAATTCGCCCGCAGCGATCCCCGCATCGGCCAGTGGCGCATGGCGCGGCCGGAACAGGGTGGTGGCGGCGTCAGCGAACTGGAGTTGCGCTAGTATGGCCCAGTTTACCCCGGCATTCCTCGACCTGGTCCTGGAGCGCAGCGATCTGGTGCACCTCATCGATGCTCGGGTGCCCTTGAAGAAAAAGGGGAAGGACTACTGGGCCTGCTGCCCCTTTCATCAGGAAAAGACGCCTTCTTTTTCGGTCAGCGCCGATAAGCAGATCTATTATTGTTTTGGTTGCCACGCCCATGGCAATGCCATCGGTTTTCTCATGGAATATGAGCGGCTCTCCTTTCCCGAGGCCGTGACCCTCCTCGCCGAGGATGCCGGATTGGCCTTGCCGGAGGAGCAGGGCAAGGGGCCAGCCGTCGACACGCTCAAGCCCCTCCACCAAGAGCTCGAACGGGCGGTCGCCCTGTATCGCCAAGCGCTCCGGGACAACGCCGAGGCGCGGAATTATCTGCAGACGCGTGGTGTGCTTGCCGCTGCCATCGAACGTTTCGAACTGGGCTTTGCCCCAGCGGCTGCCCAATTCCTGACCCGGAATCTCGGCAAGAGCGGCGAAGATCGCCGCCTGCTGGCGGCTGCCGGATTGGTCAGCACCCGTGACGATGGCACCGTCTACGACCGCTTTCGCGAGCGCGTCATTTTTCCCATCCGCGACGGCCGCGGGCGTCTCGTCGGGTTGGGCGGGCGCAGCATGGATGGGCGCGAACCCAAATATCTCAATTCGCCGGAAACCCCTATCTACCACAAAAGCCGCGTGCTCTACGGCCTGCACCAAGCCAGGGAGGGGATTCGGCGTACCGGCAAGGCGCTGCTGGTGGAGGGCTACCTCGATGTCATTACCCTGCACCAGGCGGGGATCGATAATGCCGTGGCTGCCAGTGGTACGGCCCTCGGGAATGAGCAACTGGAATTGATCTTTCGCGCCGCACCCGAAATCGTGCTCTGTTTCGATGGCGACAGCGCCGGCGAACAGGCGGCTTGGCGGGCGGTCAACCTGGCGCCGGAACACCTGCGCCAGGGGCGCCTGCTGCGCGTCCTTTTCCTTCCCCAGGGGGAAGACCCCGATTCCCTGGTGCGTGGTCAGGGCTCGGCGGCCTTTCACGCCCTCCTGGCCACGGCGCGCCCGGCCCTGGATGTCTACCTGGAAGGTCTGCAAAAGCGCCATAACATCGTGGTAGAGGACGAAAAGGCCGTTTTTCTGCACCACGCCCGCGCCCTCCTGCAGCGCCTGGCGGATCCCATTCTGAAAGAGCTCTACGAGCAGCGGGTGGCTACCCTGTGCGGCTTGCGCATGGCTCGCCACCCGAGCCCTCCCTTACACCAGGAACCGTCCCGCCCCCGCCAAAGGGGCCAGCCCTCCCTCCTGGACCGGGCGCTCCTGCTTCTCCTGCAGGTCCCCCAGGCACCGGCCTGGCAACAGGTGGAAGCCGCCCTTTTGCCTTTCCTCTTCGCCAGCGACCCCGCGGCGAAAAACTTTGCGCAGGCCCTTGATATTTTGCGGGACACCACCCATTTAGATACTCACGGGTTATTGAGCCGTATTGCCGACCCGGATCAGGCCGCTGCCTGGTACCGGTTGGCCATGACCCCTCTGGAAAGTACAGGGACCTCCGTTGATGAGGAACTTCGCCAGCGTGAGATCAGCGATTGCGTGGCGCGCATCAACCGCCGCAGCCGGGCCGAGCGTGCACTGTTTATCGGCCGTGCCGCAGATCAGGCGGGTCTTGCCGCCCTTTCGGACAGTGAAATAGCGGAATTGCTGCGCCATCGCTGGCGGGATGACGAAAACCGCTCCTGAGGACTTTCAGACATTGGGTTCTTTCTTATATAATATTCGGCTTTCCGCAGCGGCGGATGAGCTTTTGGAAATGGTGGAAAAGCAATGGACAACGAATCCCAGCGGTCGGAGTTGAAGCGCCTTATTGCCAAAGGCAAGGAACAGGGCTACCTCACCTATCGCGAGGTCAATGATCATCTGCCCGAGGATGTCATTGATGCGGAACAGATGGAAAACGTCATTTCCATGATCAACGACATGGGAATTGAGGTCTATGAAGAAGCCCCCGATGAAGAGACCTTGCTGCTGGACGGCGAAGCGGGCGGAACCCCCGTTGCGCAGGAAGCCGAGGAGGCCGCGGAGGAGGCCTTGGCCGTCGTTGAGGCGGACCTGGGCCGCACCAGCGATCCGGTGCGGATGTACATGCGGGAGATGGGCACGGTCGAACTGCTCACCCGGGAAGGCGAAATCGAGATCGCCCGGCGCATCGAAGATGGCCTGCACCAAGTCTTGCGCGCAGTGTCCACCTGTCCCACCACCATCGCCCTCCTCCTGGATGCCGCCGCCAAGGTGGAACGCGGCGAAATGCGGCTGGACGAGGTGGTGGACGCCTTCATCGACCCCAACGCCAGCGAGGCAGAGGCCCTGAGCGAAGCGGAGGAGAGCGGGCTCGAAGCCGAGGCGGAAGCGGAGGTCGAGGCGGAAGAAGAGGATGATGACGACGCCATCGAGGTCGACAAGGGGCCGCAACTGGAAGAGGCCATCATCCGCTTTGCGGCCATTCGCGAAGGCTATGAGGCCTTGATAGCCAGCCATGCCGCTACCGGATTGCATGGCGAGGCGTATCAAAGCCTGCGCCGGGAACTGGCGGACCGCTTTCTCGAAATGAAGCTCAACGTGCGTCAGATCGATGCCATGGCCGAAGCCCTGCGCGACCTTACGGAAGAGGTGCGGCAGAGTGAGCGTGGGTTGATGGAGATCTGCATCGAGCGCGCCCGCTTTCCGCGCAAGGAGTTCGTACGCAGTTACCCCGGCCACGAAAGCGATATCCACTGGATAGACCAGCAGATCGCCGCCGGCCGTCCCTATAGTGCGAAGCTCGGGGAGTTGCGCGATGAGTTGGTGGCGGTCATGAAGACCCTCGCCAACATCGAGAAGCGTGCCGGCCTGGCCATTGCCGAGATCAAGGAAGCCAGCCGCCTGATGTCCATCGGCGAGGCCAAGGCCCGTCGTGCCAAGAAGGAAATGGTCGAGGCCAACCTTCGCCTGGTCATCTCCATTGCCAAGAAATATACCAACCGCGGCCTGCAATTCCTGGATCTCATCCAGGAAGGCAATATCGGTCTGATGAAGGCGGTGGACAAGTTCGAATACCGGCGTGGTTACAAATTTTCCACCTACGCTACCTGGTGGATCCGCCAGGCCATCACCCGTTCCATTGCCGACCAGGCCCGCACCATCCGGATTCCGGTGCACATGATCGAGACCATCAACAAGCTCAATCGCATCAGCCGGCAGATGTTGCAGGAAATGGGCCGCGAGCCGACGCCCGAAGAGCTGGCCGAGCGCATGGAAATGCCCGAAGACAAGATCCGCAAGGTCCTGAAGATCG
>NZ_RIZI01000018.1 GCF_003721225.1 Acidithiobacillus sulfuriphilus
TTACTCGACCACCTTGGAGACCACGCCGGCGCCGACGGTACGGCCACCCTCGCGTACCGCGAAGCGCAGTCCCTCTTCCATGGCGATGGGCGCAATCAGGGCAACCTTGAACTGAATGTTGTCCCCAGGCATCACCATCTCCACCCCTTCGGGCAGATCCACCGCTCCCGTCACGTCCGTCGTCCGGAAATAAAACTGCGGACGATAGCCGTTGAAGAACGGCGTGTGCCGACCGCCTTCCTCCTTGGACAGCACATACACCTCCGCTTCAAACCGGGTGTGCGGCTTGATGCTCGCGGGCTTGGCCAATACCTGTCCACGCTCGACGTCGTCTTTCTTGGTGCCGCGCAACAATACACCGACGTTGTCTCCCGCCTGACCCTGATCCAGAATCTTGCGGAACATCTCCACTCCCGTCACCGTGGTCTTGCTGGTGGGACGAATGCCGATGATCTCGACTTCGTCACCGACCTTGACAATCCCTCGCTCAATCCGACCCGTCACCACCGTGCCACGCCCGGATATGGAGAAGACGTCTTCAATGGGCATGAGGAAGGGCTTGTCGATGGGCCGCTCGGGCATGGGAATGTAACTGTCCATGGCGTCGGCCAGCTTGAAGATGGCCGGTTCGCCGATGTCGCTCTGATCCCCTTCCAGGGCCTTGAGGGCCGAACCAATGATGACCGGAATGTCGTCGCCGGGAAAGTCGTACTTGGAGAGCAGTTCGCGCACCTCCATCTCGACCAGTTCCAGCAGCTCGGCGTCGTCCACCATGTCGGCCTTGTTCAGAAAGACCACAATGTAGGGAACACCCACCTGACGCGCCAGCAGAATGTGCTCGCGGGTCTGGGGCATGGGGCCGTCGGCCGCGGACACCACGAGAATGGCGCCGTCCATCTGCGCCGCCCCGGTGATCATGTTCTTCACATAGTCGGCGTGCCCGGGGCAGTCGACATGGGCATAGTGACGGTTGGCGGTCTCATATTCGACGTGCGAGGTGGCTATGGTGATGCCCCGCGCCCGCTCTTCCGGCGCGTTGTCAATCTGATCATAGGCCCGCACTTCCCCACCAAACTTCGCCGACAGCACCTTCGTCAGCGCCGCCGTCAACGTGGTCTTCCCGTGGTCCACGTGACCAATCGTTCCCACATTCACATGCGGCTTCGTCCGCTCAAATTTCCCTTTGGACATC
>NZ_RIZI01000180.1 GCF_003721225.1 Acidithiobacillus sulfuriphilus
GTGCCCTTGAGGCGGACCATGCGCGGGTGAAATCCATCGCCGGATGGGAGTACATAATTAACTCTATTTCTAATGCGATTTAGAATAACAACGCGAAGAAACATAAGGAAGCACCATGCCGCGCGGACCAGCCAAGAAGAAGACCGAGGAGACCACCAGCCAGAGCCTCGAATCCAAGCTCTGGGCCACCGCCGACAAGCTGCGTGGGCATCTGGACGCCGCCGACTACAAGCATGTGGTATTGGGCCTCATTTTCCTGAAGTACATCTCGGACCGCTTTGCCCAACGCCATGCGGAAATCATCCGGGAAGAGGCGGGGACTTACGCAGCCGAAGACCGCGACGAATACACGGCGGAAGGCGTGTTCTGGGTACCCTTATCGGGCCGCTGGGACATGGTACAGGCCGCCGCCAAACAGCCGGACATTGGCAAGCGCATCGACGACGCCATGACCGAGATCGAGCGGGAAAACCCGCATCTGAAAAACATCCTGCCCAAAGGCTATGCCCGCCCTACCCTCGACCAACGCCGTCTGGGTGAACTGGTGGACCTCATCGGTACCATCGGATTAGGGACGGCGGAACATCAGGCCCGCGACACCCTGGGCCGGGTCTATGAATACTTTTTGGGGATGTTCGCCAGCGCGGAAGGCAAGCGGGGTGGTGAGTTCTACACCCCGGCTTCCGTAGTGCGCGTGCTGGTCACCATGCTGGCCCCCTACAAGGGTCGCATCTATGACCCCTGTTGCGGGTCCGGCGGCATGTTCGTCCAGTCTGAAAAGTTCATCGAAGCCCATGGCGGCAAAGTGGGCGACATCAGCGTCTATGGGGAAGAATCCAACCCCAACACCTGGAAGCTGGCCCTCATGAATCTGGCCATTCGCGGCATCGAGGCCGACCTGGGGACGGAAGCGGCGGATACCTTTCACAAGGACCTGCATCCCGATCTGCGGGCGGATTACATCCTTGCCAACCCGCCCTTCAACATTTCCGATTGGGGCGGCGATCTGCTGCGCGACGACAAACGCTGGCAGTACGGCGCACCACCCACCGGCAACGCCAACTTCGCCTGGGTGCAGCACATGGTCCATCACCTGGCGCCCTATGGCATTGCCGGCTTTGTGCTGGCCAATGGTTCCATGTCATCGAACACCAGTGGTGAGGGCGAAATCCGCAAGAACCTCATCGAAGCGGATCTGGTGGACTGTATGGTGGCTATGCCGGGCCAGCTATTTTACAGCACCCAGATACCCGTGTGCCTGTGGTTCCTGGCGAAGAACCGGGATGACGGACGCGGCATGGCTGGCAAGGAACTCTTTGAGCGGTCAGGCGAAGTGCTGTTCATTGATGCCCGCAACATGGGTTTCATGGCCGACCGCACCCATCGGGAACTGAGCGACGAGGACATCCAGAAGATCGCCGATACTTACCATAACTGGCGTGGCGACGGTAAAGAGGAATACGAAGACATTCCGGGTTTCTGCAAGGCGGCCAGCCTCGATGAAATCCGCAAGAACGGCCACGTCCTGACGCCGGGGCGCTATGTGGGTGCGGCGGCCAAGGATGACGATGACGAGCCCTTTGAAGAAAAGATGGCACGGTTGACCAAAGACCTATCGGAACAGTTGGCGGAAGGACGGCGGCTGGAAGACGAGATGCGGAAGAATTTTCGGGTGTTGGGGTATGAGTTATGAGTGGCCCCATTGACAACGCAGTGTATCAATACAAAAATCAATATGCGGCTTGAATGGGACGAGGCCAAGCGGCAAGCTACCCTGGAACATCGGGGTTTGGATTTTGCCGATTGCAAAGAAATCTTTGCAAATGTGACCTTCGAGTTTCCCGACGACCGTAAGAACTATGGTGAACCCCGGACGATCTGCATCGGATTTCTGAAAGGCCGTATGGTAGCGGTGGTTTACACTCAGCGGGGGGTTCACCGTCGCATTGTCTCGATGAGGAAGTGCAATGAACGCGAAAAGAAAGCCTACCGTGACCGTCTGGAAAGACGAGGATGAGGCCCCAGAGCTGACCGGGGTTGAATTCGATCATCCGCAAGGCCGATGGAAACACGGTGGGGAACCCATTGAAGAAGTTCAGGGCAAGGCGGCCTTCCGCGAGGCGCTGAAGAAGAAACAGGTCAACATGCTGATCGACGCCGATGTTCTGGAATTTTATCGCCGGAAGGCTGGTGGGCGCGGCTACCAGACACTCATCAATCGGACCTTGCGCGAATCCATGGAACGGAACGCCCTGCTGGACGCCGTGCGGCAGGTGGTTCGGGAAGAGTTGCACCGTCCCTCATGAACGCTATCCGGGGGATGCGGCATGGGCCTACTTGCAGACTGATCAAACTCACCCCGGAAGAGCTGGATGCCTTGAATGAGAGGCAAATCATCGCCGTGGATGTAGAAGGCGAATATGTGGTGTATCTTCAACGGAATGCGAAATCCCGGGACTGGGTGCAACCCCTGCTTTCGGAATCCGCGCTGGCGGAAGACTGGCTAAAACCCGAAGAGGATGCGGCATGGGCCACCTTGCAGCCAGCTAGTCCACCCTCACCCGACTATGCACTGTAAACAAATCATTCTCAGCCGACACGCGGTGCAACGGATGTTTACTCGGGGAATCTCCGTTTCGGAAGTAGAATCTGCCATACAGCAGGGGCAAATGATTGAAGACTATCCGGATGACCACCCTTATCCCAGTTGCCTTTTACTGGGTGGATCGCCCGAGAACCCATTGCATGTGGTGATAGCCCTGGATGATGACGAACACCGCTGCATAGTCGTCACCGCCTACAGACCATCTCCGGATCAATGGCATTTGGACAACAAAACGAGGAAGCCATGAAGTGTGTCATCTGTAAACATGGAAATACGGAACCGGGTTACGCCACCGTTACTTTAGAACGGGGTGATACGGTGCTGGTCATTCGTGATGTACCAGCACAAATCTGTAGCGAGTGTGGAGAATACTATCTCGATACAGCCACTAGCACGCACGTCATGGCATTGGGCGAAGAAGCGGTAAAACGCCATGCAGAAGTGGAAGTGCTTCGCTACGTCGCTTAGCTGACAACGCGAAATGATTTGCGCACTGGATACCGTCATTCCAAGGGCACAATTGGTGGACTTAAACGAGGAGCCTGACTTGAGATCACAATCTGTGACCTCAAGTGCCCATGGCGGGAGAAGGTACCATCCCTACGCCTTCACCGAACAGGGCGTGGCCATGCTCTCGGCGGTGCTGCGCAGCGAAACTGCCGTCCAGATCAGCATCCACATCATCAATGCCTTTGTCGCCATGCGCCGGTTCATGGCCGTCCATGGCGGCCTGCTCCAACGCATGGACTCGCTGGAAAAACGGCAAATCCACCACGAGATCAACACCGACGACCGCTTCTTGTTGATTGCGGAAGACGGCGGCTGGAAGACGAGATGCTGAAGAACTTTCGGGTGTTGGGGTATGAACTGTGATGGGACTCTGTTTGCGGTTTATACCCAATATGATATAGGCTGCCCCATGGCACAATCGCAACGTCCTTGCTCTGGGTGGCTTCCGCCAAAAAGGATCTCATGGATATGCCAGAGGACGTGCGGGATACGTTTGGGTATGCGTTGCATCTGGCGCAAATAGGTGACAAGCATCCCAAGCCGGATATGGACAGGATACGCGAGCGGTTGAAGTGGGCAGAACAACACGCCAAGGGGGTGATCGAATGAACATCGAATGGGGTGGTGGCAACGTCTATGCGGACATCGGTGTGTCTGATGCTGAAGAAATGCTGCTTAAAGCGCAACTGGCTTCCCGTATTGCCGGAATGATTCAGAACAAAGGATTGACACAATCTCAGTCAGCGAAATTACTGGGTATCCCACAACCCAAGTTGTCCCTGATGCTGCGCGGGCAGTTCCGGGGAATCAGTGAAGTCAAAATGCTGGAATGTCTGGCCCGGTTGGGCCGGGATATTCAGATCGTCATCGGGCCGGAACATGCGGGGATAGGGAATATCGTGGTGGTATAGATGCGGAATTCGAGGATTGAGCCATGCTACAGACCATTGAAGTGGAAATTGATGCACAGGGACAGGTGCATCCCGTGGGGTTGAACAAGCCGTTGCCGGCAGGCCGCGCCTTGCTGACCTTGCTGACGCCGCTTGCCAACGAAGAAGCGCTGCTTTCGGAAGCGGCACTGGCTGAAGATTGGTTGAAACCCGAAGAGGATGCGGCATGGGCCTACTTGCAGCCGGTCAGGTAGTGGTGCTGCCCTTTTCGTTTTCTGATCTCTCACGAAACAAGTACCGGCCCGTATTGGTGCTGGCTGATGCGTGTCGTGGCGACTGGATTGCCTGTCAGATCACCAGCAATCCTTATTCCGACCCCCGCGCTCTCGCGCTGACGGAACTGGACTTTGCGAACGGCAGACTTGCGCACACCAGCTATGTGCGTCCCGGCAAGCTCTTCACGGCTCACGCGGACTTGATGGAACAGATTGTGGGCACGGTGAAACCAGACTTTCTTGGCCGGGCACGGGAAGCGGTAATCCAGGTGATTCGGGGGAAGCCATGACCCGCGAACTGGATACCGTCTTTCTGTTGAAAGGCCAACCCAATGAGGGCTTGGTGAAGGGCGATGTAGGGGCCGTGGTACTCACACATGAGGGCGGCAAAGCCTTTGAGGTTGAGTTTATAACTATGACCGGGGATCCTCTGGGGGTTCTTAATTGCGAACTGATACCATAATGTATAAAGTTAATAAGTGGCAATTTATGGGAGTGCCCGGTAACAAAGGCAAAGGCAAATGAAATACGTTGAAACAATAAAGCAAGCGTTGATCTTCGTACAGTGTATACCTATACCTATCACGCAATATTCCAAATTTAAAAAACGTGTAACATCAGCCGTGATTTCATCTTTATTATTAGCGCCAATCGCATCAGCAGACATCAATCAATCAGGACCGAATATTTACATTTGCGAGTTTACCAATGCGTTAATATTGATTCAGTTTAACGATATATCAGGAAAGCTTGTTGGTAATTATAGAGATACAACTTTAGTGAGGGGCGGAACAAGTGAGCATACCCAAGAACAATCTTTCACAGGGGAAGAAAATAACGGGTCTATTAGTATAAGTTTTCAATATGGCAATACTTGGATCGGCAAGGTTAGAGATGGACGGCTAGATTTTGAAATACCGAACTTTATAGTTGGCGAACCCCTTTCTTCAGTTGTATTCAGATCGGCTACTGTGGCGACGTATAATCAGTTGCAGTTCCACATGACAAGTGTTATAAACCACAATATAATGGTGGAAAAGATGCGCGCCAATCTAGTGGCAACAAACAAAAGAAGAAATGATATATCAGAGCGCATTGTTAATGATTACCGAAACTTGCAGCAGGTGGAAGATATAAACGTGGTAACACCGGAAACAATACAGAAAAAATACATCAAGCAGATAGAGTCGGTAAAAGAGCTTATAAATGAACAAATAGCCCTAAAGGGCGGGCGGAATTTTTATGGCAAGGACTACAAAATTGACTCACTTAATTATGAGGTAAACAGTGATGCCTATAATGTTAACAGCATTAATTATGACCTTATAGAACTTTATGGCAATGAAAAAAACGCCGAGAAGGCAATTAGCGACAATATTTCATCAATTAGTAAGGATTGCCAACTTATGATGGATATCGGGTTAAGCCCACTAGAACAGCGTGCAAATACTGTCTGTGCAAATGAGAATCATTTGTTTGCCGTTGCTAGGAATGTTTCCGCTAAAATAAACAAAACAATATCCAGCACTAAAAAGATTCAAATATTATATAACCAGGATATGAAGGCTTTACAGGAAAAATCTGCATCAATAAGGTGAGTCAATTACACCCGTTGGATATTTCCGCACCGGATGTGCCGCATGTGAGAGTGATGTAAATTTGGCAAAAAATGAAAACAAATATTTCTTCGGCAAACGCTGTCACCAAGATATCGTCACCCCGACAGAGGAATTCCTCACGGTATTGCGACAGGGCAAGCTGGTATTACGAGATTCATCGGCGACCGAGGCCAATCTGAGGGGGCTTGGGTATGGGGGGTGAGTGGCGAGAGGCCCGACTGGGGCAACTTGGCGAGGTAAATAGAGGCCGATCGCGCCATAGACCCCGCGATGCAGCACATCTGTATGGTGGCGCATATCCATTTATCCAAACTGGTGATATCAAGGCATCGGGTGGGCGGATCACAAGTCATTCCCAAACCTATAGCGAAGCAGGACTAGCTCAAAGCAGGCTCTGGCCTGAAGGCACAATGGTTATCACCATTGCAGCCAACATCGCTGAAACCGCAATACTCACATATCCGGCGTGCTTTCCAGATAGTGTAGTTGGCTTTATTGCCGATAAGCAGCGAGGTGACGTGAGATTCGTCGAGTACCTTTTCCGCCATTTACGTCGGCAGATTCAACACGAAAACGTTGGAACGGGCAGTGTTCAAGATAACATCAATCTGCAAACTCTTGCTCGGCTGACGCTTAGAGTCCCCGAACCCCACGAACAACGCCGCATCGCCCACGTCCTGGGCACCCTCGACGACAAGATCGAGAACAACCGCAAGACGGCGAAGACCCTGGAAGCCATGGCGCAGGCCATCTTCAAGTCGTGGTTCGTGGACTTCGACCCGGTACGCGCCAAGATGGCCGGGGAATCGCGGGAAAGCATCTGCAAGCGGCTGAAGCTCACGCCCGAGATTCTGGACCTGTTCCCGGATAGGCTGGTGGACTCGGAATTGGGGGAGATTCCTGAGGGGTGGGGGGTTGGCACGTTTGGTGATTTTGCTGGCATTGTGGGCGGAAGCACCCCAAGCACGACTAATCCTGAATATTGGTTCTCTGGAACTCACAGTTGGGCCACACCAAAGGATCTGTCAAACTTGACGATGCCCGTCTTGCTTGCCACGGAAAACAAAATCACGGATGCAGGACTTCAACAGATAAGTTCGCGATTATTACCTGTGGGGACCGTTTTGCTCTCTTCTCGCGCGCCCATAGGATATCTTGCCATTACCGAAATACCCGTGGCAATCAATCAAGGATTTATTGCCCTTAGACCGAATAGAGACAATATGGCAGTATTTTTGTTGTTCCTCATGAAAAATAAATTAGAAGAAATTATAAGCAGAGCTAATGGCTCGACATTCCTTGAGATCAGCAAGTCCAAATTCAGGCCGATTCCGGTGTTGGTGCCCCCAGAAAATGTTTTAGCGGCTTTTAATGTGCTAGCGAACCCATTATACAGGATGACCGTCCTTGCAGAGAGAAGCACAATCATACTTAGTAAGCAACGTGACACGCTTTTACCCAAACTTGTTTCAGGTGAAATCCGCATACCGGAAGATGAAGAGCCTATGACCTGGAATCACCAACAATGAAAACCGAAGACATTGAGAAGGATCTGTTATCAATATTTCATAGCATCAAACCATACACCCCATTTTTTGTTGGTCTTCAGCTATTGTCATCAAAATTAGAGGGCATAGAGTCCATCAAAAGAAACAAGCTCTTGTCTTTTCTGCTTTTGAAAAAGTATTCGCTTGTTACCTCTGTTGCCATATCTGCGGCATTCCTATACTGGATCAGAAAATCAACAATTGACGATGTAAAGGAAGAAGCGAAAAAATTTACGTTTATCGAGAAAAAGAAAACGATAGAATATCCTTTTGTCGTTGAAACCATAGACGGCTCTCGCAAACATTTCTTTCATGTTAACAAGATAGCAGAATTCATTGGTTCTCTTTATGTTGGAAAAACCTCTGACCTGGCCGCAAGATCTTTCGTTGCCGCTAAGCGCACTGTAGTGCTGGGGTGGGTAGACGTTTATGCGTTGCGGACTGCCGAATTCATAGCTATTAGATCATTAGAGCAGTTACTGCATGACCGTTACCCAGATGCTCGCTGCGTAAAAAATAAAAAAATTACAGGAATTGGCATAAGCAAAGTTTCACTTTTCGAAGATGATGCAACGACTGCTTACCTAAATGGTAAATTTGGTACATGCTTCAATATCGGAAAAACCATTGAGGAGATTATAGAAATTAGGGATAATTTTGCCCACCGTGATGACCCTGGTTTTGAATATTCACCACTGAGGCTTGCCCCGTTTCAACTCGTTTCCGCATTGCTGGAATACAGAGATTAAAAACAATGACCAACCCCCTCAACGAATCCACCATCGAGCACCACGCCATCGCCCCATTCAAGGAACTTGGCTACGCCTTTCCTTCTGAAATACTTGTGGACTGCCAAGGGACGCTGGAATGAATTTGATCGTGCCTTTCGGTTCATCAATTCTTGGAGCCATTATTGGTGGTGTGTTTCTTCTTGGTGGGCAGCAATGGAATAATAGGCTAACGTGCCAGAATAATGCAAAAGTTGTTTTTACTGCATTTCATAGAGAAGCATTATGTCTGGACGCTGTAATTCATAACCAGCTTCTGAAAGGTGGTGTGCCAACTATAGATGTGGTGCAGATTGATGTAAACACCGACATTTATCACGATGCTGAAAAATTTTTGGTCGCATGCATGGATGTTACAACTATATACTTTATATACAGCAAAGTCGCAGACATTGATTCAAAGAAAAAAAGCATAATATATTCTTCTACTGGCCCAGATATAGGCGTGAGCTATGAATATTTACGTTCAATACAGAGTAGCCTGATAGAAATCCTAGATGTTCTTAAACTCTACGCTTACAAGAAATCTATGTTTTTTTATCCAAAGCACTATACGGAAATAAACCGCATTGAGCAAGCAATTCAGAATCTCAAAGGTACTCTCAGTAGTTTTACTGATCGTATTGGCAGCTTTCGGTTTATCCTTACGCATCCAAGACGCGCCATGAAAGATTTACTGCCAGATCCGCGATTATAGATTGGACAAGCGATGA
Source organism: Acidithiobacillus sulfuriphilus (assembly GCF_003721225.1). Lineage (GTDB taxonomy): Bacteria > Pseudomonadota > Gammaproteobacteria > Acidithiobacillales > Acidithiobacillaceae > Acidithiobacillus_B > Acidithiobacillus_B sulfuriphilus. Next base: position 8,948 of record NZ_RIZI01000180.1, read on the forward strand.
CTAACCTCAACGAATCCACCATCGAGCACCACGCCATCGCCCTCTTCCGCGAATTGGGCTACACCTACGCCTTTGGCCCCGACATCGGCCAGGGCGGCGACCACCAGGAACGCGAAGACTACGGCGAAACCCTTTTACTGGAACGCCTACGCATTGCCATCCACACGCTCAATCCCGCCGTCCCCAAAGACATCCGCGACGAAGCCTTGCGCATGGTGCGGGATGCCGCCCACGGTGGTCTCGTCACCCAGAATAACCTCATCCAGCGCATGCTGGTGGAAGGCGTGCGGGTGGCGCATCAGGTGGACGGCGAGGAACGTGGCATCATCGTCCGCCTGATCGACTACGACCATCCCGAAAAGAACGATTTTCTGGTGGTCAACCAGTACACGGTCATTCACAACAGGGTGAATCGCCGCGCGGATCTGGTGGTTTTCGTGAACGGCCTGCCCCTGGGCCTCTTTGAACTGAAAAACATGGCGGACGCCAACGCCACCGTGCAAAAGGCATGGAACCAGTTGCAGACCTACCAGGCGGATATCCCGAACCTCATGGCCTACAACGCCGTGCTGGTCATCAGCGATGGCCTCAAGGCCGCCATGGGCTGCCTGGATGCCCCTTACGAACGCTTTCTGCCCTGGAAGACCATCGACGGTCAGGAACTCATGGACCGGGGGGATGACCCCTTACGTTTCCTGATTCACGGTGTTTTTGAACCCAGTCGCTTTCTGGACCTGCTGCGGTACTTCATCGCCTTCGAAGACGATGGCCGCAAACTCAGCAAGAAGATCGCCGCCTATCATCAGTTCCACGCCGCCCAGAAGGCCCTGCTGACCACTCTGGCAGCGGCAGGCATCGGTGGCGACCGCCGGGGTGGTGTGGTCTGGCATACCCAGGGGTCCGGCAAGAGCCTCACCATGCTGTTCTTCGCGGGCATGCTCATCCAGCATCCGGCGCTGGAAAACCCCACCATCGTCATGCTCACCGACCGCACGAACCTGGACACCCAGTTGTTCGATACCTTTGCGGCGGGCAGCCAGCTTTTACGGCAAGACCCGCAACAGGCCGAAAGCGTCAGTGACATCCGCGAACTGCTGCAAAGGGCTTCTGGTGGGGTGATCTTCAGCACCATCCAGAAATTCCAGAAAGACCGCCACGAACCCCAGGGCAAGCACCCGGTATTGTCCGACCGGAAGAACATCATCGTCATGGTGGACGAGGCCCAGCGCAGCCAGTACGAGATTCTGGATGGTTACGCCGCCAATCTGCGGGCGGCATTGCCCAACGCGACCTTCGTGGCCTTCACGGGCACACCGCTGGAACTGGATGACCGGGATACGCGGGTGGTGTTCGGCGATTACATTGACATCTACGACATCCAACGGGCCGTGGAAGATGGCGCCACCGTCCCGATTTATTACGAAAGCCGCCTGGTGCGCCTCAACCTGCCGGAAGACCAGCGGCCCCTCATCGACAGCACCTTTGAGGAAATCACCGAAGACGACGAGCAGGAAAACAAGGAACGTCTGAAAACCCGCTGGGCGCAACTGGAAGCCCTGGTTGGCGCCCCCAAGCGAGTGGAACAGATTGCCGCGGATATGCTGGACCATTGGGAAAAGCGCAAGAGCATTCTGTCCGGCAAGGCCATGATCGTCGCCATGAGCCGCCGCATCGCCGTGGAACTCTATGATGCCATCATCCAGTTGCGTCCCGACTGGCGCGGTGACGACGACACGCAAGGCCGCATCAAGGTGGTCATGACGGGTTCCGCCAGCGACCCCATCGAATGGAAGCCGCACATCCGCAGCAAGGCGGGCAACGAGGCCATTGCCGACCGTCTCAAAGACCCCGAAGACCCGCTGGAGATCGTCATCGTGCGGGACATGTGGCTGACCGGTTTCGACGCCCCGGCGCTCAACACCCTCTATGTGGACAAGCCCATGCGTGGGCACACGCTCATGCAGGCCATCGCCCGGGTCAACCGGGTATTCACCAACAAGTCCGGCGGACTGGTGGTGGACTACATTGGCATCGCCCAGGACCTGAAAAACGCCATCGCCACCTACACCCGTTCCGGTGGCAAGGGCAATCCGGCGGAAACCGTGCAGGAAGCCATCAAGGTGCTGCTGGAAAAGCTGGATATTTGCCGCAGTATTTTCCACGGCTGTGACTATCAGGATTATCTGACCGGCGACGGGTCGGAAAAGGTGGCCACCCTGCGCAAGGCCACCGAATTCATTCTGTCCCAGGAACTCACGGAAGACGGCATCAAGCGCCGCTTCCGCAATGCCACATCGGGGCTCAGAAAGGCCGCCACGCTGGCGGCGGGCGACGATGTGGTGGAACGTTGCCGCACCGAGATCATCTTTTTCCTGAGTGTCCGCAACACCCTGGACAAGACCAGTGACGCGGAATCCCTGGTGGAAGAGCAGGAATACGCCATCCGCCAGTTGATCGACCAGTCCATCGCCCCGGAAGGCGTAGTGGACCTGTATGCGGTGGCGGGACTGCCCAAAAGCGAAATATCCCTGCTGTCCGATGAATTCATCCATCAGATCGAGGCCATGCCCGAAAAGAATCTGGCGCTGGAAATGCTGCGCCGCCTGTTGCAGGACAAGGTGCGCAAGGAAGGCAAAGGCAACCTGATCCAGAGCAAAGCCTTCTCGGAACGGCTGGATGAAGCCCTGCGCAAATACCACAACCGCTCGGTGGATACCGTCGAGGTCATGCAGGAACTCATCGAACTGGCGAAAGCATTGCAGGCGCTGGATCAACGCCACGCGGAACTGGGCCTCAGCAAGGACGAAGCGGCCTTTTACGACGCCCTGGCGACCAACGATTCCGCCGTACAGGCCATGGGCGACGACGCCCTGAAAATGATCGCCAAGGAAGTGGCCGATACCGTGCGCCAGAACACGCGCATCGACTGGTCCATCCGCGAACAGGCGCGCGCCCATTTGCGGCGCATGGTGAAACGGGTACTGAAACGGCATGGATATCCACCGGACATGCAGGAAGGGGCGGTGAATATGGTCATTGAACAGGCTGAGGGGTTGGTTCAATAATTGCTTAATGATAATATTCGACCGCCACTATCTCTGATCGCCGACGATTTGAGAATAACCATACCGTGTCGCCACAACCTTATCCTCTAAAACACCAAGTCCGCAATAAAAACACTTTCCAACCTCGCAAAAAGAATCTTTGCGCCCTAAATCTGAAGCTTTCTTGAACCATAAAAATGATTTTTCATATTCCTTGTTCTCGCGATAAATATAACCCAATCTATTCATGGCTGGCGTATGGCCCCCCTGTGCGGCTTTTCTGTAAAACTCTAAGGCACTGTCAGCATCGAAATTTTTGATTAGTTTTAGATCATGAAATCTTGCCATATAGTAATAGAGAAAAGGATACTTTCGTTGCTCAAATGCATTTTTAAAGTAGTGGTACGCTAAAGATACATTGTGATCTGCCCAGGCACGTTCACCATAAACAATTTCTATGTCTGGATGAATAAGATCTATACATCTTGGTAAAGCGTGCCCAGATTTTGCCAAGAACGCAAAATAATCGTATGCATAATGCTCGAATAAGAACGTGTCAATGTCCGAATTCTTCGATAGTTTATCATAAATATCAGATATTTTTTCAGGATCACTTATTATTTTTGCGCAGGAAAGAGCGCAATCAATATAAATGACTTCCGTTTTATAATGTGAATCCTGATTCCAATCACCATATGTGCCAAAGACACTATCAATAAGCTCATATGCGTCCACTAGCTTGCCTTCGCACAGCGCCAGTAGCGCTCTTATTGCGATATTTTTATCTTCTTTGAAGATGCTAAAAAAACGGGTCAGGAAATCAATCCTAGATTTACATGGTTCACCAATAATATTCTCTTCATTGCATGTTAATGTTCTAGATGGTAAGCATGATATGCAAGATGAGATACATTTATCGTTAAGCTCGTCCTCCTCTCCTGCGATTGAAAAGAATTGCCCTATTTCGTCAGCCAGATAGAAAGACTCTGATATAACGGATTTAAAGACATCATTATTTCTAATGGTGGATTTGCTAGTCTGGTAAAGTTCCATGAGAAGCTGGGCGTATCTAGTTCTATCGATGTCATGATAATACATCTCTTGAATTATAATATCGAGAAGTTCCGGGCTGTTCTTATTTATTGCTATTTTGCAGAACATTTCAAAATATGAGAGACTGCCGCTATCAGCGTGCTCTTCAGAATCGTTGAATAATATGAAAGTTAACTTGATATGGGTAAGGGCTAGACGCATTTCGTCCGCTGTCATGAGATTAAACAACATTTCATAATGTTTCAATGTATTATAATAAATATCGAACGCGCCGATTTCTGTGCAATCCCTTGAGAACAAGGTTTGGACACAGCCTTGGTCTAGACTCATCTCATCGGATAACGCCAGCAATATTTCGACAAGCGAGTCCAGAGTCTTTGGTTCTAACGCTTCTATTTTATTAATAAATCCTGACTCTATCGCCAATAATTTAAAATCGTGAACCAATAGAGATAGACGTATATCTGGATCATTCGCAGTTCCACACCTGATCTTGTCTTCTATATAAAGGTATGCCAGCGCATAGTTTCTATCCAAAAGGTTATTTCTATAGCTTATTATATCCGCACCTTTTCTCGATAGTAGCAGGTGGGATATCAGACACGCGGAAATTCCAATAAGCAGGTCAATATGGTCATCTAATCGTTCGTGGTCTGCGATTCTGGTTAGAAAAAAATGACTCTAACGAAATGAGGTATTCTTTTAATATTCTAGTTTGTTGCTCGTGTTCATTTGTTTCTATCGAGTCCATATATAACGCTTCCTGATAATGTTTTTGGGTTTCGTCCCGGACGGGCGTGTTTCGCGCGCAAGGTGAAGATCCTAAACCCCGACAGCTTCATATCTTCACCCGAGGCCAGGGTCTGCATGATGCCGTTGAAAAAGGCTTCGACCAGCGCTTGGGAACCTTTCCGGGTCAAGCCCAGAGTGTCCAAAAGATGATCGGCCATATCGGCTTAGCGAAGGTCATGGCAGTTTCCCCGTGATCCGGGTCATAGCCCGCTGAGTGGTTGTCAGACCTTTGCCGAGTTTTCGACCTCTTGATGATGTATGCCAGTGGCAGGATCTCATCGATCTCGCCATCAACCGCGTCATGACCTCACCCCCGCACCACATCGACCAGTACCTTACCGGAAATATGCGTGTACCGCTTCAACATCTGCGTCAATTTATGCCCGGTGATGGCCTGCACGGTCATCATGGGGATAGCCTTCTCACAAAACCGGCTCGTGGCCTCGTGGCGCAGGTCATGGAAGGTTAGCCCCACGATGCCCGCCCGCTTCAGGGCTTTATTATAGCTGGCCCGCTAGCTCTTTCTTTGTGGCCGTCATAGTGCTTTCAGTACCTTTTGCATGGCTCTGTGTGCCGATGTCAGTTCCTTGATAAGAAACTCGTGGCCTTCTGACCGGGACAGACATTCATCCCGCGCTGCCCTGTACGCACCCTGAAAGTCGCGGAACATGGCTTTGCGCTTGTCTTTCCCGGTCCTGATGAACGACTTGTCATAGTACACCATGACATCCAGCGCAAAAGTGCTGGCAATAATAATGGCCGCGTTGGTGGCGTATTCCGCCATGACGTCGGGACCGTAGCTGTCCATCGTCATGATGAAATCGTCCGATGGCAGCATTTCATCGAGCTTGTGCATCATTTTGTGGGCCTGCTTGCCTTGCCGGACCAGCGTGTCCGCATCTTCCTGGGGGAATTCCGCAGGATGACGCATGGCATGATAAACGAGCACATTGGCCGCGTCCGTCAGCGCATTGAGGCCATCGATAGTGCGCAGCAGGTGGGTCGTTGGCAGGTCATCGACAGGGCGTTCCGGCGTGGGGATGAGGTACATACCGCCCGCCTGAATAACCGCCATGAGTACGTCCACAGGATCACCATTATGATCTCGCAGACGAAATGCAGGGCTGCCGCCAGCAGGGCCGCCGCCAGCAGGGCCGGGATCCTTGCGATTGAGTTTTACGGCTTTGCCTTTGGGGCTTTTGGGGAAAGGGTAAACGTTAGTCATGGTTGAAAATTTAGCACTTGTGGAACAGCACAGGAAGATCCCACTAACTGGCGGCCTTCACCACGTCGCCAGTAGCCACAGTACCCGTTAGCCCGTATTCACTGCACAAATTCCCGCCACGGCAAGACGGTCCCGGACCGCATCGATGACACGTCGGCGATCCGGCAAGGTCAGACGGCCTATGCGGTCCGCCATGTCCATCTCTACGGTGGCGATTTTTGCTGTGCGCACCACAGACGCCGCCGACAGGCCGACACCCGCGAGATCGTCGATTTCAACATCTCCAGACCACCCCCTGTTTTCCGCGCTGGTGATCATGAGCACCCACAGCAGGCGCGGGGTCCCCGTGCCGTTGTGGATGGCGAGGACCAGGGCGGGGCGGTACTGATGAACTGGCCGGTTGGTATAGGGGAACGGTAGCCTTACGACATCCCAAACTTCACAACTGCCCATAGGCCCGCCGGTCCGCTTCGCTATCCCATTCGGCAAACAGCACGAAGGGGTCTTCATCGGCTTCTTGAGTCGCTTTACTCAGAAGGACCCGGCCATCCTCGATGCTGTAGGCGAGCACATCCCCCTCCCGAAGATGTAATGCGATCCGCACCGGCTGCGGAATGGTCGTTTGGGCTTTGCTGGTCAATTTGCTGGTAATCATGGTGGTCATCCCCGCAGGTTCCGAGACGGCTCATGGTAAGGATATTCCTTGCGGTCGGCAAGCCCTGCAGGCTGCAAGCCGGGCGGCTCGCTATGACCCTCTCACCGCATCGACCAGCGTCTTCCCCGAAATATGCGTGTACCGCTTCATCATCTGCGTCGATTTATGCCCCGTAATGGCCTGCACGGTCATCATGGGGATAGCCTTCTCGCAGAACCGGCTCGTGGCCTCGTGGCGCAGATCGTGGAAGGTCAGACCCTCGATGCCGGCTTTCTTGAGGGCCTTGAAATAGCTGGCCCGCATGCCGTCATTGGTGTACCGCCAGACCTTCCCGTCTTTTCCCGTGGCCCGTTGCTGCTGGCGTTGTAAAGCCGCTTCCGCACGCACCGACAAGGGAACGATCCGCGCCGTGCCGTTCTTGGTGTCCGGCAGGTAGCAGGTGTGGTCCAGCCAGTGTACGTGCCGCCATTCCAGACCCAGGATCTCGCTCTGGCGCATGGCCGTCTCGATGGCGACGATAACGATGTCCGCCAGTTCCGGGTTCATGGCGCTGGCCGCCGTCAAAAGACGTTCTTCTTCATCGCCTATCAGCCGCCGGTCACGGCCCTGGGGCAACCGTGGTTTTCTCACCAGTTCCACCGGGTTGATGAGGTCCACCATGCCCCATTCCTTGCGGGCGATGTTGTAGAGATGCGAGAGGACGGCCAGGTACAGTCGAATGGAATTGGCGGAAAGCCTTGTCTGCCACTGGCGGATCATGCCGGACAGCATTTGCCCGTCGATCCTCGCCAGCGCCATCTCCCCATAGTCCGCTTTCAGCCTTTTGATGATGCCCATATCCCGCCGCTGGGTGGTGGGCTTTTTACCGGGCAGAATGTCCAGGGCGTAGCGGTCCAGGGCATGGGCCAAGGCGTAGTCCTGATCCCGCAGCCGCTGGACGACCCGTTCCGGGGTCTGCTCTGAGAGCGTCTTTTCCTGTTGCGCGGCCCAGAAATTGGCTTCCGCTTTGGTGTCGAAGGTGCCGGACAGGGCAGGGTATCCCGTGCGCCGGATCTGGACCCGCCAGTAGTTGCCCCGCTTTTGTATGCTTGCCATAAATCCGCCTTCTGATGTGGTGTAATCCACCTGCACCATAGGCCCCGCATTGTGCCATTTTCAAAAGCGAACCGGCACACTACAAGCCATCGTGTCCGGCCTTTTTCGGTTGTTACTGCACCAATCATTGCACCAATTAGCGTTTTCTGATGTTTTAAGTGTTTGATTTATATGGTGGGCCCGCACGGACTCGAACCGTGGACCAAGGGATTATGAGTCTTATATTTTAGCGTCCCGTGCTATCCCTTGCTATCCCCATAAAAATTGCAACATACTGACTTTGGTAATAAGATTATCCCGCGTTGTCCCATCCAATCCCTCTATAACTCCCGACGAGTGGGGAATGAATGGGGAATGAGTGGGGAACAGATCACAAAGGGATACACACCATGCTCACGGTCAAAGAATTGGGTAAAGCCATAAAAGATGCAGTTGAAACGGGATATGTCACCAAGCTCGTTGACATCGAACGCCGCGGACAAGGGACACTACAAATCCGCATCTCGACGGCGGGCAGAGCAAACTTCTACTACCGGCACGTTACCAGTGAGGGGAAACGCGATGACTATCCGCTTGGTACATATGACCCTGCCGGTTCTAAAGGACTGACGCTTGAGGACGCGCGGGATCGATACGGCGAACTGGCAGCCATCTATCGTAGCGGCACCAAGGATATTCGTGACCATCTACAAAACCAGGAGCGCGCCAAGGCTGCAGGACTCCGCGCCGAGATGGATGCTCAAGATCGTCAGGAGGCAGGAAGTCTTATGGCGCTTCTGGCCGCTTACGTTGATTACCTCAAGGCTGGTGGCAAAGCGTCTGCACGGGAAGTGGAAAACACCCTTAAGAATCACGTCATTCTATTGGAAGATTTGGTGGGCACCCGTGCCAATGCACTGACTCCCAAAGATTTGCGAGCCATTTTTGACCGGCTTCAAGACCGAGGATTAACCCGCGCTCTGGGCAAGACTCGCGCCGCACTTCACAGTGCCTACAATCTCGCCGCGCGGGCGGAATTCGATAGCACTATTCCGATGACATTCCGCACCTTCAAGGTGACCATCAATCCGGTAAGCGTGCTTCCCACTTTCAGCGCCTTAAGCAAGCCGGGTGACCGGGTGCTGACCAGACGGGAACTTCAGCATCTCCTGCAGACGCTTCGCGGCATGAAAACGATGCCAGCGAGATCTATGTTGACGGCCATCTATCTGGGTGGTCAGCGGCCGACGCAACTACTCAGGGTCACGGAGGCAGATATTGATCTGGACCGCGGCATCATCACCTTACGCGACGGCAAAGGCAGACGCACCCACCCCCGACTGCACGTGCTCCCTCTTGTGGATCCAGTCAAGGGCTGGGTACAGGAGTTAGTCGCTGTCAATGGTAGTGCACCCAGTATTTTTTCCAGCGACGGCAAAACAGCCCCACATCCATCGACTCTTTCCGGTCTTGTGCATGCGATCTGCGGCGGTGCCTATCGCCTTGGCGACATTCGCAGGACCGCCGAAACAGAGCTCGCTGCCCTTGGCGTCACCAAAGACGTCAGAGCACAGATCCTGAGCCATGAGCTTAGCGGGGTTCAGGCGCGACACTACGACCGCCATCAGTATCTGGAGGAAAAGACGGAGGCGCTCAACCATTGGATTGCTTATCTGGAAGGACTTATGGCGGGGAATGTCATTCCGCTGCGCGGAGTCGGTACATGATGCTGACAGCTTATCGCAAAAATGCTATTGTATGAACTGGGTCGTTAGTACGCTGGACCAGCGGGTAGATGCCGAACTCGGCAGCTTACCCAAACCCATCCTGGCGCGGCTGGTGCGAATCCTGGAAATGATCGAACAGGTGGGCTTGGAGCACGTCCACGAACCGCACATCAAGCACCTGGAAGCCAAACTCTGGGAAATACGCGCCAAAGGACCGGATGGGATTGCCAGAGCCATATACGTCACCGCATCCGGCAAACGCGTGGTGATTTTGCATGCTTTCGTCAAAAAAACGCAGAAAACGCCTAAGCAGATATTGGAGATAGCGCGGCAACGCGCCAGAGAGGTTGAAGAATGACACGGCTGACTGAACTCAAAAAAGAATGGATGCAGGATGCTGATTTCCGTGCAGAATACGTGGCACTGGAAGAAGAATTCGCTATTGCGCATGCCCTGATTCAGGCCCGGATCAAAGCCGGTCTTTCTCAGGCGGAAGTCGCGCGCCGAATGGGTACGACACAATCCGTAGTCGCACGGCTGGAGGGCGGCGGCAGTTTACCCTCTCTTCGCACCATCCAAAGGTACGCATCTGCTACCGGCGCGCGGGCCGTGGTGAAAATTGTACCCGGACAAAGCACGCCTGTTGGATAGTCCATACTGACCCATTGCGGTTTATGAAAAGATCATCGTGGCCGCCACGATAGACTTGCCATTCCTACCCCGCCTCGGCATGCTAACGACAGGCATACCGTCATTACTGTCCTGTGGAGAACCCCTTTGGCCCGGCATTCCCCTCCCCTACCCCTCGATACCCTTCGGGCATTTTTTACACTATCGCATCTGAGCCTTTCCGAAATGGCCCGGCGCTTCGGTCTAAGTCGCTCCAATTTGATGGGTTTGTTAAGCGGTTTAAGCACCGTAGGATCGGATAAAGTCGATCAACTGCTGGCATGGTCAGGCTTGGAACGGAGGTCGGGTGCTGAGCTGGGCTTGCTTCCGGGCCTGCATCTCTGGCAAATCTCCTCGGCACGCGAAATGGAGGCCCTTTTTGAACTCCCCTCCCCGCTGCTGCCCGATCCAAGCACCCTGACCGATTTTGAGCTGATTCTGGATCTTCCCCTTATCGATGAAAGCCGGGTGCATCTGCTGATCCATTTGCCGGAAGACCGACACATTCTGCTCTCCAGTCGTCCGGACTTTTTCCGATTATTGCAGGATCGCTGGCCGGTCCTGAATCGCCCGCAACATCTGCAGTGTTTTCGACCCCCCCATACCTTGCCGGGACTGGTGGCTGTCAGCGGACGCGGTTCCCCCCTATTCCTCCCCAGCGCCTCCGTGCCTTCGATGTTTTCTCCCATCGGACCGGTCAGCAGCTCAGTAGCCACCCATGTCGCGGATTGGGCCACCCGGGCCCGCCAGCACCTGCATCTGGATTTGGAGCACTGTCTCAGCGTCGATGATCAGGTCATTCCCTCGAACAGCGCATCGTGTACGTCCTTTCTGGACATGGATGCCGCATCGGAAAAGCCCGTTTCGAGATCCGATGCGGGTAACACGCCAACCCCTGTCGATGCCACCTGCACCCAGACTCGACAACTCCTGACCCGCCGTCTGGATGTGGGCGGCGGTGCCCATCGCGATATCTGCGACATTCCCCTGTTTCTGCTGGAGGGGAAACATGACTATCCCTCGGGGATGATCCGCATGGACCGTGCGTTTCTGGGTCCGGAGCGTTTGGCCTTGGGGAAAGCCCAGCGTTTGCGCTTCTATCAGCAAAGTCCGGAAAGCACCGAGGGATTGCGCTGGCTGGTCGTCATGGCGGCAGGGTCTCCGCCCTGCGGGCACCCCGGATCATCCAGAGACGGAATGTCACCGCGTGGGTGCCGTTACCTGGTACGGCGGGAGGGACACCTGCATATTACCGATGCACCCGAGGAAGGAGACAGTTGGATAGGTACGGTCGTGGGGCGCTTTGAGGCGTTTCCTCTGCTGACCTGACGGATTGAATCTTTTTAGGGGAAACTTTTGTGCGCTTTCCTCTTTTTTGTGTACAGGACAGGACTATCATGATGACTGTTGCGTTTTCTTTGTAGCTCGACTATCCTGAATCTATCTGCCCGGCTGCAGATGGATTCCAACCCCTGACAAAGGAGACCATGATGGACCATAAAGATCGTCTTCCCCCTTCCGACAAAAAAAACGCATCTCAAGAACATGTCGATACGCCAGATCCTTTCGCGGATTTTGATCTGTCTGAGTCCGTCGGCTATTTTGCCCTATCAGGGCTGGATGTCGGGGAGTGTACTGAGCAGGATGAGGCTTTGCTCCAATCGCTATTCGCCACCCGCACCCGGGTGGTGTTCCATAAGGTGCCTACGACCGGGCGCAACGATGCGGTCGTGCAGGAGTTTGTGCGTCTTGAAAAGACGGCGCTGGACTTGCGGCATGTCCCAGAGGTCAGTGTTTTCATTCAATTGCGCGCGGAATTCCCCTGGCTGGAGGAAACCATCTCTGTCCTGGATCATGCCTGCATGCTCGCACGCCGGGGTAATGGCATCTTGCGGCTGCCGCCTTTATTATTGGTGGGCCCTACGGGCATCGGCAAGACATCACTCCTTCGACGCTTTTGCGAGTTGGCGGAGGTGCCGTATGTGGTGATTTCCGCAGGCGGTGCCTCAGATTCGATGGTATTGAAAGGGGCCAGCCGGGTGTGGAGCACCGCGCAGCCAGGCGCTGTGATACGATTGATTCAGCAGACCGAGGTGGCGAACCCTATTATCATCATTGATGAAGTGGATAAATGCGGGTCCGGCAACCAGAACGGGAATCTGATCGACACACTCCTGCAGTTGATCGAGCCTTCCAGTGCGGCGATGTGGCATGACGAGTTCCTGCTGGGACGCGCGGATTTGTCGGCGGTGAATTATTTGATGACGGCGAATCGGTCGGATCAACTCTCCGGTCCCTTGCTCAGCCGGGTACGCACGGTACGTCAGGGCTTTATGTGCAGCAAGGATCTGTTGCGGGCATTACCCCAGGCCGTGGCGCAGGTGGCGCAATCCTATGGATGGCCTGCCGAACAAATTCCCGTCATGGATCCGCTCACGGCGCAACGCATCGTCCGTGCCAGCAAGGACCTGCGGAAATTGTATCGGGCCGCTGAGGTGTGGTTACGCATTATTGCAGAGAATGAGGATCGGCAGGACGCAGAATTGGTACTGCATTGAATCGCGCTGGAGCAACATCGCGGATCGTAAGCGTTTCAATGCTGCCCAACCACTGTTGGGCTTGAACGACGGCAACAGACTGAAAGCCGTCATTCACTCTGAGGATGCCTCGAAGAGTGGGGCTGGATATCTGGAGGGCAGATCAAAAAACTCTGCATCCAGTCATACCACGTCTTTTATCAATGCGCCATCAAGCTACCCCCCCCTTCAACTGCTAGTTTCAAGGGGGGGATAAAGTGGTGCATTGATAAAAACACAGAAACTTTTTATGGCTACTCCAATACCTTAGAAAAGGAGATTTTAATGATTGGGTTTATTTTAAATGTCATCATCTCAGCGATTATGTTGGTAGTGATATTTTATGGTTTTAAAAAACTTATGAGATAACTTATAAGCCGTCTGTTTATATCTCTCTGAGCAGTTGGAATCTATTTCTTTCCTGATTAGCACGATGATTCCGCTGCGCGGAGCCAGCGCTCGGGTCGGGGCCCTATGTTGACGGCTGCACGAAGCAATCTGCTCGCCTGAAAGATGGTAGAGGCGCTTTAACACCAATATCCGCACCATGGTTTCCGTGGAATACGGAGGGCGACCGCCCTGGGGACTCACCGGACGAGGGGCCACACGATCGACCTCTGCCGCCAGGGCAGGAAAGTCGATGCAGGAAGCGATGCGCAGCAATGGATCATCCAGCTGATCCAGTTTCTGCTGGTGGAAATCCGCTGCAAACAGGTCGGTTTTCCAGTCCCCAGCCGAACGCTTGACCGGGGGGTGGGTCGCGCCCAAAGTAACAATTCCCCGCGCGTGACCGAGTGCCTCCGTGAAGTCGGTGCGGCGCGGAGGCGTCTTCCTGCCTGCGGCTGCTACCGCCGACCAGAACGTCAGGAGTGTGATATGGCAATGGACCTACTTTGGTCGCAAGGGATCCTTGTGTTGCACCTGGGAATTATCATCTTCAATGTGGTCGGTTTGGTGGTTATTCCCTGGGGTGCCTGGCGGCATTGGCGTTGGGTGCGGATTTTCTGGTGGCGCGCCTTGCACCTCGTTGCTCTATTCGTCGTGGCCCTTCAGGCCCTACTGGGGCGAGCGTGCTTTTTGACCATTTGGCAAAGCCGGCTGCAGGAAGAATCGGGTCGGGAAGGATTCCGTGCGCCATTCATTCAAACCTGGGTCAACCATCAGCTCTTTTGGAACCTGCCGATGACGTTTTTCACCGTCGTCTACCTCCTCGTCTGGATTTACGTAATCATACTCTGGTGGAAAGTGCCGCCCGTTTGGCCGAGGAGAGGAACCGTAGCCTGATGGGCGGCCAAAGACTGCTTGCAGACATTCAGCAGCGGAAAGCCAATGACATCATCCGACCCATAGCTGCAAGAAAAAACCACAACCGAGAACGCTAGCCGTTGGCGAAAGGTGTTGGTTTTTGGTGCCTTGATTCCCGCAAACCCACTCGTAGCTTGGTTCTCAGAGGATTTGCCATCGGCGGAAATTTTTCTTCAATAAAAAGGCCGCAAACCCTATATTGGGTGCGGCCTTCAGTCAAACCACCAACACCTTTCGCCAACGGCTAGAATCTGGGGGGGGTGGCAATCAGGGAGCGTGGGAAACGCGCTGTCCATCGGTGGATTTTCCTGGGACAGTGAGAGAGCGGGAGAGTGGCATGGCGGCAAGGTCGTCGTGAACTTTCTCGCGGCCGATACCGGCAACCTGAAAGCGTATGCTGGCGATATTCAGGGCGTTAGCAATTGAATTGACTGATGCGGCGATTTTGTGGACGATTTGGGCACCGACTCGCTGGATACCGAGGAATTGGTGATGGCGCTGGAAGAAGAATTTGACTGCGACATGCCAGATGATGCGACAAACATCGGGACAGTTGGGGATGTCGTGAACTACTTTACGTCACACGTAGCTCCTTTGAGCCTAAATGATTAACCACCAAAATCTGCATAAAAATCAATTGGTTGTTACGGCATGGGCACCCGTTCCCGATGGCGTCCGGAATCCGCCACCGGCACCCGCATCGTCACCAACCCTTAACCCACGGCCACCCTCACACTCCCAATATGCACCATCTGCATGAATGAAGGCCTTAGGAGATTTCTATGACCTCTGGGCTGTTCGGGGCCGAACCGTCGTGGCACACACACCCTTCCCCTTGGGCAGCGGCCACCAACTCATGCAGGATACCGCATTCGGCGGTGGTATGCCGCCCGTGGCAGCGTCCGCGCAGTTGCTCAAGCTGCCTCGCCAGCGCTTGTAGCGATTGGAGCCGTCCCTGTACATGAGCCAGATGCGTATTGATCAACCGATCCACGTCTAGGCAATCGTCCAGCGGATGATCCAGCAGATGCAAGAGTCGCTGCACGTCCGCAAGTGGCATGTCCAGCGCCCGGCAGTGGCGAATAAAGGCAAGCCGTTCCAGATGCGCGAGGCCATAAGCGCGATAGCCGTTCGCCCGCCGAACTGGCGCGGGCAAGAGGCCTATCCGTTCATAATAACGGATGGTCTCTGGATCCACGCACGTGGCCTGCCCAAGTTCGCCAATTCGCATATCAGCCCCCCAAAAAGAGCAGTATAAATCCTTGACCATGTAGTGGCTACAAGGTTTTTAATGGCAATTCATTCGGATTTTTGCAGAGAAGGATGGTGTATGGCACACGACTCTCATGACCATGCCGGTCATACCGCTGGTCACCATCATACCCACACGCATAGCCATGCCCACGGTCCGGCAAACTATGGTCGCGCTTTTGCCATCGGAGGGGCGCTCAACCTGAGCTTCATGCTGGCTGAGGTCGTGTTTGGGATGATTGGACATTCCCTGGCTTTACTGGCGGATGCCGGACATAACATGAGTGACATCCTGGGCTTGCTCATGGCTTGGGGCGCCACGGCACTGTCTCGCCGCCAGCCCTCGGCGCGCTTTACCTACGGGCTGCGCAGCTCGTCAATTCTGGTGGCTCTGGCCAATGCCGTATTCCTGTTGGTGGTGACTGGCGGGATCGCCTGGGAAGCGATTCAGCGCATGCTGCATCCCACGCCCGTGGCAAGCGGCATAGTCATTGGCGTCGCAGCCTTCGGAGTGGCGATCAATACCGGAACCGCCCTGCTGTTCATGGCGGGGCGCAAGGGCGATCTGAATATCCGAGCAGCGTTTCTGCACATGGCGGGCGATGCCGCCGTATCGCTCGGGGTGGTCCTGGCGGGGATCGGGATGCTGTTTACCGACTGGTTTTGGCTGGATCCCGCGGTCAGCCTGCTCATCAGCGCGGTGATCGTGATCGCCACCTGGGGCTTGCTGAGGGATTCCCTCAACCTGACCCTGCACGGCGTGCCCGAAGGAATCGAAACCCAGGCGGTACGCGCCTATCTCGCCGCCCTGCCGGATGTGGCGGCGGTACATGACCTGCACATCTGGGCCATGAGCACCACCGAAACGGCGCTGACCGTGCATCTGGTCATGCCCAACGGCCACCCCGGAGACGCGCTCCTGAACCGGATCGGCAATGAATTGCAGAGGCGCTTTCGCATCGACCACCCCACCTTGCAGGTGGAGGCTGGCGATCCGGCCCACCCGTGCGCACTGGCGCCGGATCATCGGGTTTGAGATTTTCCGGAAGGTTTATGCAAGGATCCAGGAATATGGCTTCGAGAAGATTTCTTTTCCACAATATAGATACTCTGAATAGATACGGTCAGAGGTCAGCATCAAAATGTCAGGAAGTTCGCGCATGAGATAAAGTATCTTCGCTAATGGCCTGTATGACAAGGGCATGCTGAACAGTCACAGAATATTTAACGTACGCTACCGCTAGGTACAGCAAACTCAAGGGATACCACAACAAATGGCTAATTGCTGTGAAGACAAACGATGCGAGATAGACGCCATGCGCGAGAGTCACAGGCGTGTGCTGTGGATCGTGTTCACCATCAACGCTGTCATGTTTTTCGTGGAAGGCTCGGCGGGCCTAATCGCCCATTCAATTTCGCTGCTGGCGGACGCGCTGGACATGCTGGGCGATGCCTTGGTGTACGGGTTCAGCCTCTTCGTGTTGGCACGATCGGCGCACTGGCAGGCAGTTGCTGCCCTGGTAAAGGGCGGCTTCATGCTCGCGCTTGGGCTTGGTGTGCTGGGGACGGCGATCTACAAAGTGTTTCACCCCGTCATGCCGGATATCGAAACGATGGGAATCGTCGGCGTGCTGGCACTCCTCGCCAATCTCGTGTGCTTTTTTCTTTTGTACCGATCCCGTGGCTACAACCTAAACATGAGTTCCAGTTGGCTGTGCTCTCGAAATGACTTGATCGCCAACGTCGGTGTTTTACTCGCCGCCAGCAGCATTTACCTGCTTGCCTCGCGCTGGCCTGACATCATCGTCGGAGCCCTTATCTCCGGTGTGTTTCTCCGTTCCGCGCTTAATGTCCTGCAGCAATCCTTGCAAGCACTACGTGCACAGGGAGCGCCTCCCGTGGCAAGAACAGGAAAAGTGCGTCATTGGTGAGATTAACATCTTCCAAGGTGCGGACATGGGACCACAACCTCCCCTGTAGACTAGCCCTTTTTATAGAGTTGAGCCACATGGATTTTGGTCCAGGTCTTTGCTTGTTTCTACAGGCGTAAAATGCACAATGTGACTCTGAACCCGCCTGCATTGCACTATAAGGAAAGCTCCTTCCCTATGGAAATCTGTTCACAGCACATGATCCAGCAATCGCGCCACATGCGGGCTCATCAGTCCACAGGTTCGTGGCGAGCAGTGGCGGTATTACCCTGCCTTTAACCGTTTGCTGATCATCTTTTGGGCTACGCCACCAGTCACTCATCAGTCGAGAAAATGCCGAAGGTGGGCATGTGGGATGGTATCGAAATATTTTTGAGTATCGACATCCAACATTCACCACCGTAGCCCTGGGTCACGAAAGCCGTGCGCGGGTCGTGGAGTGTCATGACCGAAAGGGGTCGAGGCTCTTGTGGAGCATTACACGACATGATTAGGCACCTATCGCCTCGCCGTGCCGCTGATCTGCTGTCGATTGCAAGACCTTCGAGATCCTTCCATACTCCCGCGAAACAGCTTGTCTCGGCCTTTTGCTTGGAAGGCTCGGTGGAGGTCCAATGAACGATTTGCCGATCTACCTCGACTGCAATGCCACCACCCCGATAGACCCATTGGTGGCACTGGCCATGCAGCCGTGGTTAGGGAAACATTTCGGTAACCCTTCTTCCTCGCATCCTTATGGCAAGGAGGCGAAGGCGGCAGTGGAAACGGCGCGGGCGGAGGTGGCGGCGCTGATCGGTGGGCGGCCAAGAGATATGATCTTCTGCGGCAGCGCCACGGAAGCCAACAACCTAGCAATTTTCGGCGTAGCGCGGGCCTTGCGGGGGAATCGGCGCCACTTGGTCACATCGGCGATCGAACACCCCTCGGTGATGCAGCCCATGCGCTGGCTGGAAGCTGAAGGCTGGGAGCTCACCGTGTTGCCGGTGGACGGTACGGGCCGCGTGCGGATGGAGGCGACGGCGCAGGCTATCCGCCGCGACACAGCCCTGGTGTCCGTGATGCTCGCCAACAACGAAACAGGGGCAATGCAACCCGTCTCGGAAATCGCCGCCCTCGCTCATGTCCACGGCGCACTCATGCATGTGGATGCCGCCCAGGCGGCAGGCAAGATCCCGATCGATGTCCATGATCTCGGCACCGACCTCCTCACTCTGGCGGGGCACAAGTTCCACGCGCCCAAGGGCGTGGGCGCGCTGTATGTGCGGGCAGGAACGCCCATTTTGCCGATCATGGCCGGGGCGAACCACGAACGGGGCCTGCGCCCTGGGACCGAGAACGTGCCGCATATCGTGGCCTTGGGCACGGCAGCCCGGCTGGCACAGGAACGGTTGGTTCGGGAAGCAACACGACTGCATGCATTGCGGGACGCCTTGCATGAACGGCTGGTTATCGCCATTCCCGGCCTGCTGCTCAACGGCCATCCTACCGAGCGCCTGCCTAATACCCTTAATCTCTCCTTCCCCGGCGTGGCTGGCTGGCAACTCCTCGCCGCCACCCCGGAGATCGCCGCATCCACGGGCTCCGCCTGTCATGCGGGTGGCCAAACAGTGAGTGATGTCCTGGCGGCGATGTCTGTGTCCCGGGAGCAAGCCTTGGGGGCGCTGCGTTTAAGTCTGGGCCGTTTCACCACTGAGGCGGAGATCGACGGGGCGGCAAACGCCCTGATCAACGCCTGGCGTGGCCTGACAAGCACGGCAGGCAGCTGATGGATGCCGTCGCCTATGCAGGCCCTCGCCGTCGTCGAAGCCGCCGGCCTCCTGCCGGATCGCGTGGTCGAACTTCCTCCTTATCATTACGGTGCGTTTTTTCAGCTTCCCGAATAAGGGGAAAAACGGGCGTGGTCCATCTGTATCCAGACCATGCCTTTTTATAGCAGGTTCAGTTTCAGGAGGTTTTAAATGGAAATGAAAACATCGGAAGGTCAGACAGAGAGCCCCCAGGAAGCCGCACCGTCGAAAGAAGGTGGTGGCCAGGGCTCCGTCAAAGTCGCCCGATATGAAAGCAATGGCTGGCTACTTTGACGGAGCCCTAATTACACCCCCTAAGTACGAAATACCGCCTCCAGACCGCCATGCTCAATTTTCTTCCACCTGAATGGGGTGCCTTATGAAGAAACAAATCACTGTTGTAGGCAATGGATTCGCGTCCATGTTTTTCATTGGCTACTTTCTTGCCATCCCCGCCTTTCCCATCATCGCGTATTTCTTTCGAAGGATATATTCCCGATACGACATTACAGTCATCGGAAATGGTAAATTCATTTACTTTCCGGCAATTCCTGAATTTATTACGAAGAAACGAAACAAAGCAGATATCACTATTGATATTCGTCCATTCCTTAGGCGGCGAAGCATTCGCTTTATTGAGGGTGTGGTTATCGATATACAAGATGGTGGACGGACTGTGATTACCCATGACGGAGAATATAGGAATGACTATCTATTTATTGGCATAGGGCCAGCCTTTAGGAAAGACGATATTCCTGGAACAGAAGACTACACATATTCGCCATGTTATGGTCCTGATGACATGGATGGATTTGTAAAAAAACTGGAATCCCTGAGTGGTGGTGTCATATATGTCGGTTATAAGATTAACCGGAGGGACGGTTTTGTTGCCGGACGTCCCGGCCCCATGTATGAATGCGCCTGCCTCTTGGACTACGCCTTGAGAGAAAGAGGGGTAAGAAATAATTTTGAGATTCATTTCTTTTCCCCAGATAGAAGTCCGGGAGAGAAAGGTGCGATAACCGATCGACTGCGTGAGCGCGGGATTATCCTTGACGATGGATATGAGCCAGTAGAATTTTTAGATGGAGGGATGGCTGATAAGGATGGCACGTTTAGGAAGGCCGATTTGGTCCTCTATTCCCCTGAAATAACGGGACCATCGCTTGTGCAGAAGTCATGCCTTCCCATGTCCATTGGAGGCCACATTGATGTGGATAAATATGGGCAAGTAAAGGGACTGCCTCATGTTTTTGCCGCGGGAGATTGCGCTAATCACGAAAACCCACCGCCATGGGTGCCGCATCAAGCCCATATGGCCCAACTTCGAGCTAGCGCAGCGGCAAAAAACATGAAAGCGGTTTTAAGTGGCAAGAGACCAGTGAATCTTTATAGACAGGAGCTTTCCTGTATACTGGACATGAAAAATGACGCCATGTGGCTACACAGATCGGAGGATGGTAGACCCCCATTTCGAAATGTCTTTCCGCGACGTTCGAAGAATTTGATTTTTGTAAAGGAAGCATTTGAACGGATATTTTTGTTCTATCTTCGGTATTTGTAGTCGCGCACCGCCATTCGGGAACCGCATCCAGCGTCATGCGCTTGCTCAATTATAAGAGGCTGATTATTAACGGCCCTAAAAATTCCGCAGATTTTGGCTTGCAACCCCTTTAAGTTCTGTTTTCTGCGCGGGGTCAGTGTATTGTGGCGACAAGGTTTACGAGTGCCTCTGAATGGTTCGGGTTAGCGGTAAGCGCCTGTTGAAAAGCGGCTTCGGCTTCCTCTAGGCTGGAAAACAGCGCCTGAGAGTGTCAAGTTTTGACCAGAAATCAGCGTCAAGTTTGTTCACCTTTGATCAGATCAAGAATTTAATGTTTATGTTTTAGTCCATAGAGTTACGAAGCGTTATAACACTCCATAGGTGGCAAATATCTGGTGCTGACGCATGGTCAATGGCTGACGCTGATTGACAAAGAAGAAACTTTATGCCCGTCCGCAGCCTGTGGAGATGGATAACCGCTACTCGCTTGCGGTGTGTGAACCGTCCAGATCAACTGAAGAGACCATCGGCGAAATCAGCGAGGGCGTGGACATTTCCACTTTGCTGCGCCTAGCTGAGGACGGGCTATTGTGATGGCTAATCCATCACGAAATTTACTCACCTATCCTTTGTAGCAACAGTGCGCCACCTTGCTCAAGTCAGCTGTAATCCGCCCGTACATTAGATTCGATCATAGCTCATGGCCATTAGCTAGTGAGCACATCGGCTACTCGGTGGCCAGCGCACTCGGCCTATGGTGGGTGACAGCGATCCTGCGTTCGGGGAAGCTCTGAACAAGCGACATGCTGGCTGCTTGCCGATCCATGCGCTATGCGGTGAGCCGAACCCTCTGGAGGAGCTTGGCGTTGATGGCGACGATCACCGTGGAAACGGACATCAGGGCCGCCCCCACCGCCGGGGAAAGCACCAGGCCAACGCTGTAAGCAACCCCGGCAGCAAGAGGGATCGCCACGATATTGTAGCCGGCACCCCACCACAGGTTCTGGATCATCTTGCGATAGGTCGCCCGGGAAAGTTCCAGGATGGCCACCACGTCTCGGGGATCGGAGCGGACCAGCACGATGTCCGCCGACTCGATGGCGACATCCGTGCCCGCCCCGATGGCGATCCCGACGTCCGCCTCCACCAGGGCGGGCGCGTCGTTGACACCGTCGCCGACCATGGCCACGCGCAATCCCCGCGCCTTTACCTCCTTGATCTTCTCCGCCTTTTGTCCAGGGAGCACTTCGGCGAAATAGTCGTCCAGCCCCATTTCCTGGGCCACCCAGCGGGCCACCGCTTCCGAGTCGCCGGTCAGCATCATCACCTGCACGCCCATCCCCTTCAGCCGTGCTAGGGCTTCCCGCGACTCCGCTCGAATGATGTCGGCCAGCGCGACAGCCCCCGCTGGTTTTTCGTCGACGAGCAGGTATATCACCGTTTTGCCCTGGGATGCCAAGGCCGCGATCCGCTCATCGCTGACATCAAGGCCATGCTCCTTGAGATAGCCGGGGCTTACAACTTTCACATTGCGGCCATTTACAACGGCTTGTGCGCCCTTGCCGGGGATGGCCTTGAATTCCTTGGGAGGCTCGAAGCCGATGTCCTTCGCTTTGGCATATGCCACGATGCCGGCGGCGATGGGGTGCTCCGACTGGCTTTCGAGGGCCGCGGCAAGCCGTACGACCTGATCTTCGGCGTATCCGCCCAGCACGACCACATCCGTGACGCCAAACCGTCCCTCCGTCAAGGTCCCGGTCTTGTCGAACACTACCGCCTGCAGTTGGCGCGCCCGCTCAAAAGCAGACCGGTCCCGGATAAGCAGCCCATGCTGCGCCGCCATGGCGGTGGACACGGCAACGACCAGCGGAATCGCCAGGCCCAGGGCATGGGGACAGGCAATCACCATGACGGTCACCATGCGGGCTAGGGCAAACTCGAAGTGCTGGCCAAGGATCAGCCAAATGGCAAGGGTAAGCCCCCCGACGCTCAACGCGGTAAGGGTCAGCACCAGGGCCGCGCGGTCGGCCAGGTCCTGAGTCCGGGAGCGGGACTCCTGCGCCCGGCGCACCATCTCGATGACCTGTGCAAGATAGGTTTCACTGCCGGTCTTGTGGACCTCGACGGTGATACTCGACTCGCCGTTAACCGAACCGCCGATAACTTCGTCGCCGTCCCCCTTCTCCACGGGCTGGCTTTCGCCGGTGAGCATGGCCTGATTGACGGTGGTTCGCCCTTCGACGATACGCCCGTCCGTAGGAATTTTTTCGCCGGGCTTCACCAGCACCCGGTCACCGCGCTGCAGATTGGCGACCGGCACGTCTTTCATGCCCTCCGGGGTGACGAGATGGGCCTCGGATGGCATCATTTGCACCAGTTTTTCCAGTGCGCCGGAAGCCCCCATGACCGATTTCATCTCGATCCAGTGGCCGATCAGCATCACATCGATCAGCGTGGCAAGTTCCCAGAAGAACACTTCACCCTGAACCCCGAACACGACGGCACTCGAGTAAAAATAGGCCACGCTGATGGCCAGGGCGATCAGCGTCATCATGGCTGGCTTGCGGGTTTCGAGCTCGGCAAACAGCCCCTTCAGGAAGGGCCAACCGCCGTAGAAATACACCCCGCTCGATAGCGCGAAAAGCACATAGGACGACCCCGTAAAGGCGAGAGCAGCCTCCAGCCCCAGCAGATGCTGGATAAGCGGCGACAAAAGGAGGATAGGGATCGTCAGCACCAGCGATACCCAGAACCGCCGCCGAAAATCGGCGATCATGGCACCATGGTCATGACCGCCATGCATCCCGGCGTGGCCAAGAGCGGCGGGGTGCATATGGGCGTGGAAATCGGGGTGGGCGGTTTCTATCTCGTGTTCCTGATGTCCTGAATGGTCCATAGAACCCTCTCTATTTTACCGCCGCAGGAGCCCACAACGCCGGTTGCCGACCTTGAACCAACGAAACAAGCTGTCTACCACAGTCCCACCTGCTAGTAGCACATCCGGACCAGCTTCGGCGGATGGGGAAACGTTATTGTTCCAGGTCGCGACGTCTTTCCAGGTATTCATCCCCAAAACAGGACCATAAATACCGACCCGACCCAGCCGTAACCATTGAAAAACCCACCCATCATGTAAGGCCACATTTTCTGTTCCTCGTCGTTCACTCGCTACGCCACGGACCCAGAACAAACACTCGTTGATGACCATTCAATGCCACTTCAGTGTAGTTGGCTGTGTCCACTTATTCCATCTTCTTTCAGACTATCCAATGGATGGGGAGCACCTCAGCCTTCGGTGTCCTCGCGACTGAGGATATGGTCCTCGGCAAGCAAGTCCCTCGACCACCCTACCTCTGCTGCCAATGGTCCCCCCGTTGACGGTTAGATATCTTCCCATCTCACCTCTGCCTCGCGGTAACTTCGGTCCACATATTGGTAACGGCACCCCACATAGATTGCCCAGATGCGATAGCGTTTCTCGCCGACCACGGCGATGGCCTCCTCTTTGCGCTCCTTCAGGCGCCGGACCCAGTGGATGAGGGTCTGGGCTAGTGGGGGCGGAAGTTTTCCACGTCCAGGACTTCCAGGTGCTGGCCGGCCATTTCGTGGACCTCCCGCCAGAGATGGAGGATCTCGCCGTCGGGAAAGACTCACAAACCCCGACGGTTGGAGCGGTAGAATAAAGCCGTGGATAAGGGGCGCGCCAGTAAGGGCGGGAAGCGCGGCACGCAGTCGCGGGCTCGGGAGAGCATTGACATTTGATGGCCGTTGAGTTGTGATAGCCGGACTAACGTCTTGAGATTGGGGTACTGTGCGCGTTTTTCGCCCGTTCGTTCGCCGGATAGCCTTTATGGCCCTGCTTCTACTGTTGCCTTGGATGGTGACACCCGTAGACGCTGCCCCGGCGCTGTGCGCCCTGTCGATGACAGGGGTAGCCGCACACGGCACACAAATGCCGCGTTGCGAACAGGCCCTTGGTGCTCCGGCCCAGCAAGGCACCTGCCTGACTGCTTGCTGCCACCACGATATGATGACGCCGGTAGCGGAGAGTGCCCACAACATCACCCCCGCCATGTCGGCCTTCGCCGTTTCCGTCGCACCCTTGATCACCCTCCCTTCTTCTAAGCCCGTTCCCCATTTTCTCCACGTTGCGGCCCACACTGGTCTTCCCCCACTCTCCGCAGTTCGTTTTCTCATTTAGCCTCCCGCCTGAATCCGCAGTCCCGCGCACATAGTCGCGCCGGACAGGAAATTCGCGTCTTCGGCCCTAACTCGGGCCGTATGTGGAGGCTATATGAGCGATGTGCAAAGAAGTTCTGGAAATAAATATTTTCTAACGTGGGTTGCGGCTATTCGCAGGGGCGCGGGGCCACTCTCCCTTCCCGTCATGCTGATGATGGTGTTCAGCCCTTATGCCAGTGCCAGTGCCGCCCCATTGAGCCTGCAGAACGCGGAAGCAATTGCCCTGCGGCAAAATCCCGGGCTCGGCGCCCTGACCCAAAAGATTGCGGAATTACGGCACAAAGCCGTGGCCGTTGCCCAGTTGCCCGATCCGCATCTTGATCTCGGTGCCCTGAACCTGCCCCTCAACAGCTTCTCCATGAACCAGCAGCAGATGAGCATGCTGAGCGTGGGCCTGAGTCAGACTTTCCCCTCTTTTGGCAAACTGGGGCTGGAAGGACAGCAGGCGGGAGAGGAGGCCCAGGCGACCGTCGATACCCTGCGCGGCCAGTCCGCCGAGCTGGTGTTGTTGCTGCGCCGTGCCTGGCTGCAAGCCCTTTATACCGAAAATGCCATGGCCACGGTCCGGCATCAGGAACAGTTGGAGGCTGAAAGTGTGCAAGCGGCACTGGCGCTCTACCGGTCCGCTCAAGGGTCACAGGCCGAGGTACTCCGTGCCCAACTGGCGCGCGACAGTTTGGCCAATGACATCACCAGATTGCAGGCAGAGCAGGCAAGCGATCTGGCGCAAATCGCCCAGATTCTGAACCTGCCGGAACCGCCGTCCATAGAAAAGCAATGGCCGAATCTGCCGCCAGCACCCACTCTTGCCGAAATGGAAGCCCGACTTTCCGGTCAGCCCCTCCTGCGCGCCGCCCAGGCGCAAACCCGTGCCGCGCAAATGGGCGTGCAGGTAGCCAAAACCGGCTATTGGCCGGACGTCACGGTCAGCGTCGGTTATGGCCAGGATTTCTACCCCGGCAGCCCCAACTGGCTGTCAGCGGGGGTTAACCTGAGCCTGCCGATATTCCCGGGGGATCGCCAGGACCAGGACGTTGCCGTCGCCCAGGCCAGGGCCCAGCAGGCGCAATATCGCTACGACGATCAACACCTGGCCCTGACCCAGCAGGCGCGCGCCGCCTTTGCCCGCTATGAATCCTACAAAATCCAGTTGCAGCGCATGGATCGACAACTGCTGCCCACCGCACGGAATACCTTTTCCGCAACGCTCGCCGCCTACTCGGCGGGGCGCGCCGGACTGAACGCGGTGTTGCGCACCCAGAAGGAAATGCTGGACTACGCCCTGACCCGCCTGCAATACCGCCGCGATCTGGCCATCAGCGCCGCAGAACTGGATTTCCTCACCACCCAAGGAGAGATGCAACCATGAAGTCACGCAACTGGATCATCGGCATGGGTCTGCTCGTTCTTGGCGTAGCCCTCGGGGCTGGGGTGGTGTGGTGGCTGCGGGCCGCCCCTGACGCGGCACCGAGCGCCAACGTCGCCGCAACCCATCCTCAGGAAAGCACACCCAAGGGACGGCACATCCTCTACTGGGCCGCCCCCATGGATCCCAAAATCCATTCGGATCACCCGATGAAGGACAGCATGGGGATGGCATATATCCCGGTCTATGCCTCCAGTCCGAGCGCACAAAAGGCATCCGGCCTCAGCATCGATCCGCGCCTGGCGCAAAACCTGGGGGTGCGCCTTGTGGCGGTGCAGCGCCGTCAGATGGGGCATGCCATCCATACCGTGGGCACCGTGGCAGTGGACGAGAACCGGGTCTATTCCGCCACGCCGCGTTTCTCCGGCTGGGTGACACGCTTGCACGTCCGCGCCGTAGGTGACCCCGTGCAGCGCGGCCAGGTGCTCGCCGAGATATATTCTCCCGAGCTGTATAGTGCCCAGCAGGAATATCTCATTGCCCGCCGCCAGGGTGGGACGGCGGAAGACCCGGCACTGCTGGCGGCCGCCAAGGCGAGACTGCGACTGCTGGGCATGCCGGGAAAGCAGATCGCGGCGCTCGCCCGGCACGGCACGGCGGAGCGGGACGTGCCGCTCATGGCGCCCGCTTCCGGGGTGGTCGAGACCCTCAATGTGCGCCAGGGTGGTTATGTCTCGCCGCAGACGAATCTCTATGAAATTGCCAACCTCGACCGGATATGGGTCAATGTGGCGCTCTATTCCTACCAGTTACCGTGGGTACATATCGGCGATGCCGTGCGCTTGCATCTGCCCGCCTATCCCGGCAAATCCTGGGAGGGACGCCTGAACTTTCTCTACCCGACACTGGACCCCAAAAACCGGACGGTGACGGCCCGGCTGAGTTTTCCCAATCCCGGCGGGACGCTGCGCCCCGGCACCTATGCCGACGCCACGGTTCTGGCCAGCCCCGAGGAGACTCTGGCGGTACCCAGTAGCGCCGTACTACGTACCACTCAGGGGGATTATGTCATGCTGGGTGAAGGCCAAGGGCACTTTCTGCCGGTACAGGTCGCCCTGGGGCCGGAGGCCGACGGCTGGGTAGCCATCGACAAGGGACTCAAGGTGGGCGACCGGGTGGTGGAGAGCGCCCAGTTCCTGCTCTATTCCGAATCCCAGTTCCAGTCCGTCAAGGCCCGCATGCTGGGGGGCACCACGAGTGCCGCGCCGGGCACCGGGATTTCCCAGCCGCAGAACATGACTCAGGGCCGGAAGCCCCCTGCGTCCGCCGCTCCCGCCGGGAATGCTGGTGCCCCGCCAACGCCACCGGCCTCATCCGGTCCGGGCGTCATGGTCGGGATGAACAGGGGTCAAGGAGGCAAATCTCATGATTAGAGCGATCATGCGTTGGTGTATGGAAAACCGTTTGCTGGTCGTGATCGCCGTCCTGGTATTGATCGTCGGCGGTACGCTGGCGGTGATCAACATCCCCCTGGAAGCACTCCCCGACATTTCGCCCACCCAGGTCATCGTTAAGACCTCCTACCCTGGCCAGGCGCCGCAAATCATTCAGGACCAGGTCACCTATCCTCTGGAAACCACCCTGCAGGAGGTACCCGGTGCCCAAGCCGTGCGCGGCTACTCCATGTTCGGGGACTCCTATGTCTACGTCCTCTTCAAAGGGGGCACCAGCATCTATCAGGCCCGCAATCTGGTACTCCAATACCTGAGCCAGGTGCAGTCCAAGCTGCCGCCGGGGATCACCCCGGCCCTGGGGCCGAACAGTTCGGGGGTGGACTGGATCTTCGAGTATGCCCTCACCGATCCCGGCGGGACCTTGAATCTCGCCCAGCTCACCACCCTGCAGAACTGGTTTCTCAAGTACGAACTGCAGGCCATCTCCGGCGTCGCGGAGGTGGCCACGGTGGGGGGCATGGTGCAGGAGTACCAGGTGGTGGTGGATCCCCAGAAGCTCCTCGCCTATAACCTGACTCTGCCGGAAGTGGAGGCCGCTATTCGGGCTGCCAATGGGGAGACCAGCGGCTCGGTGGTGGACATGGGAGGAGCGAGTTATATCGTCCGCACCTCGGGCTATATCCATTCCCTGAAAGACCTGCAAGATGCGTCGCTGGCCGTACGCAACGATGTGCCCATTACGCTGCGGGAGGTGGCCCGGGTGCAGTTGGGTCCACAATTGCCCAACGGCGTCGCCGATCTCAATGGCCAGGGC
The DNA here is from genome assembly GCF_003721225.1 of Acidithiobacillus sulfuriphilus. Taxonomy (GTDB): domain Bacteria; phylum Pseudomonadota; class Gammaproteobacteria; order Acidithiobacillales; family Acidithiobacillaceae; genus Acidithiobacillus_B; species Acidithiobacillus_B sulfuriphilus. The sequence goes on from NZ_RIZI01000180.1 coordinate 37,456, forward strand.
CAGGTGGTGGGCGGTATCGTGATGATGAACCAGGGTGGCAACGCCTATGCCCTCATCCACCAGATCCAGCGCAAGCTGAAGGACATCCAGCCCTCCCTGCCCAAGGGCGTGCAGGTTGTCACGACTTATAGCCAGGCCCCGCTCATCCAGCGCAGCATTCATACCCTGACCGGCAAGTTGCTGGAAGAATCCCTGGCGGTGGCGCTCATCTCCCTGCTCTTTCTGCTGCGCGCGCGTTCGGCGCTGGTGGCCCTCGTCGCCCTGCCGCTGGGAATACTGGCCGCCATCCTCATCATGTGGGCCATGGGTGTCCCCGCCAACATCATGTCCCTGGGCGGCATCGCCATTGCCATCGGCGTGATGATGGATGCCCCCGTGGTCATGATCGAAAACATGCACAAGCATTTGGAACACAACCCCGGTGGCGACCCCTGGGCGGCGGCGATGGCGGCGGCGGAGGAGGTCGGTCCGGCACTGTTTTTCTCGCTGATTATCATCGCTGTTTCCTTCCTGCCGGTCTTCGCCTTGGGTGGCGAGGAGGGCAAGCTCTTTGCGCCCCTCGCCTTTACCAAGACGTTTTCCGTGGCAGCCGCCGCCATCCTTTCCATAACCGTGGTGCCCATTCTCATGGCATGGTTCATCCGCGGCCGCATCCGCCCTGAAAACAAAAACCCCCTGAATCGGGCCTTGGCTTTCCTCTACCGGCCGGTGATCCACGGTGCCCTGCGCGCCCCCTGGATGATGCTGGTCATC
>NZ_RIZI01000181.1 GCF_003721225.1 Acidithiobacillus sulfuriphilus
CTCTATTCCACCTGCTGGACGTGCCATGCCATGACCCCCCTAAGAAACATCGCATATTATCACTGTTTATAACGCAAATTGGAATAAGACCATGGGAGCAGAGGCATAAGGCAGTCCCGGCCGGGTCTCAGGCTGCGGCACCGAGGAGCTTCAGGACCTCTCCCAAGGGCTGCACGCCCACCGTGCGCAGGGTGCCGTCAATAACCACGGCCGGAACGGTCTTGATGCGCAATTTGCTGACGAGTTCGCGACCATCACGCCCGCCGACGTCCAGGATTTCATATTCCATGGGCACCCGGCTGGCCGCTTCCCCCCAAATCTGCTCGGCCTGCGGGCAGGTGGGGCACCATTTGGAGACCAAGAGCTGTACCTTCATGCAACACCTCTGCATCGATTCCGAATCAAATTGTAGCATAGTACCTTTCGCACCGATGCGGCTTGATCCCGATCAAGAAATTGCGATCGCTAAACTACGGAAATGCCCTTTTTAACGTGAAACAGCGATCCTGTGTCAACCCCGTCCATTGGTCGCGCATTCCCGTAGGAGGTAAGCCACGTTTCATGGCGGACTCAACCGCTATCCGCCCAGCGGCGCAGGGCCTGGGGGTCGGGGATCTGCAGGCTGCGTTTGTCCACGCGGAGCAAACCGGCCTTGCGCAGTCGCCCCAAAACCCGCGAAAAGGTCTCCGGCGTCAGGCCCAGGCGGGCGGCAACGGCCGCTTTTTTGGCGGGGAGACTGATTTCAACGCATTCCCCTCCGGCGGGACAGAGATCCAGCAGGTAGCTGGCCACCCGCTGATTGGCCGATTCCATGCTGAGATGCCGCAACTCCTTGATCAGGTAATGCAAGCGCATGCTCAGCCGCGCCAGCATTTGGGGCATGAGTTCCTGGTTCCCCTGCAAGGTGGTCATAAAAGGGGCGAAGGGGATCTCCACCACGGTGCTGGCCAAGCCAGCCGCCGCCTGCACCGGATAACGCCCGCCCAAAAAGGCCACGGCCTCGGCAAAAAGGTCATCGACCTGGATGATTTCGACGATCTTTTCCCGCCCTCCCGCCCCCAGAGAGATCAGATCGACCTCACCGTCGAGCAAAAAGTAAAACGCGCGCGCCTCTTCCCCCTCGTGGAAAAGGATCTCGCCCAAATCCAGCCGGCGCACCCGCGCCTGTTCCAGAAGCGCGGCGAAGGCCCCTTCCGGCCAAGCCGAGAACAGCGGGGTGCGCTGAATGCGGGCGCGAATGCTACTGTCGAGGACCGATTGCGCAGACATCATGCCAGCCCCGCCGGCAGGTCGGGCGGCAAATCCCCGGCCACAAAGCGCAGGGCCGCGGAATTGAGACAGTAGCGCAAGCCGCCGGGTGGCGGTCCATCGGGAAAGACATGACCCAGGTGACTGTCACAGCGGGCGCAGCGAATTTCGGTACGGGTCATGCCGTGGCTGGTGTCGCGGATTTCGCCGATATGCGCCGGATCGAAGGAGGCAAAAAAGCTCGGCCAGCCGCTTCCCGAATCAAACTTCTGCTGAGAGCGGAACAGCGGCAGCCCACACAGCGTGCAGACATAGACCCCGGCGTGCTTTTCCGTTAACAGAGCGCCGCAGAAAGGCGGCTCGGTACCATGCTCCAGGAGGATATGCCGCTCCTCGGCGGAGAGATTCCGCGCCAGATCCCGGCGGCGGGCGGCGTCGATGGGGGTCAGGTCATAACCGGAGGCGGAGCATGGTGTGGACATGGGCTTACTCCTGATGGTTCGTGCGCAGCAGCGGCGCAAAGTCCTGCCGCAGCTTCTCCAGCTTGGGCTGGGAGACACAGCGGATATAGGGCTGATCGGGGTTTCTTTCCGCGTAACGATGATGATATGCCTCGGCAGGATAGAAGGCCTCCAGGGGGATCACTTCGGTTACAATGGGGCGGGCGGCAAATGGGCCCGTTTCATTCAACTGGCGAATATAGGCCCGGGCGACCCGGGCCTGAGCCGCATCCACGGCAAAAATTACCGAACGATACTGGGTTCCGACATCGTTGCCCTGGCGGTCGCGCTGGGTGGGGTCGTGGGCTACCGCAAAAAAGACCCGCAAGAGCTGTCCATAACCGATGCGCCGGGGATCGTAGCGGATCTCCACCGCCTCGGCATGCCCCGTCGTCCCGCTACAGACCTTGCGATAGTCGGCCGTATCGGCGCTTCCGCCGCTGTAGCCCGGCATCACTTCCAGCACTCCCTCCAGATCTTGGAACACCGCCTCCACGCACCAGAAACAGCCTCCCGCCAATACGGCCCGCCCCTGTTCTTCGGATGCGGTAAGCGCCATCTGCGGTAACGGCACTCTCTTCCCCGCGGCTACCGCGTCACCCATCATCGGCCTCCCTTACCCTTCCTGCACCGGCCCAGTGTCTCGGAAAAAAGCCCTTTCGGGAAGGGGGAGGAAGATTCCCCTTGACCCGCGCGCGGAGTCCTCAGAGGATAATGTCCCAATCCCATTCGGACTCCGTCACAGGACCATTGCATGAGCGAGCACGGCCTCCACACCCACGCCCCCCACGAAGAAGCCCTTCACGCCGGAGACCATGGCCACGGCGCCGGTCACAGCCTCAACCAATGGGTAGCCATCTTCACCGCCCTCCTCGCCGCCCTCGGGGCGGTGGTGAGCTATCAGGGCAACCACCTCATGAACGAGGTACTCCTCTATAAAAACGAGGCCGTCCTCAAAAAAACCAGGGCCACGGATCAGTGGAATTATTATCAGGCGGTGAGCACCAAGATGCACCTCATGGAATTGGCGGTGGACCTTTCCCCTCCTGATAAAGTCGGCCCTTTCCGCAAAAAAATCAGCAAATACGAGCAACAAAAAGGCGACATCAAAAAGGCCGCCGACCAACTGGAGGCCGAATCCCAGGCCGCCGATGAAGAATCGGCGCGGCTCAACCGTCCCCATAACGACATGGAAATCGGCATGATCTTTTTGCAAATCGCCATTTCCCTCGCCTCCATCACCGCTCTCACCGGGCGCAAGTGGCTCTTTGGCGCCGCCATCCTGAGCGCCCTGGCGGGCCTGGGACTATGGATCGCGGCCATGGCAGTCATGTAATGACGGACGTTTCCCCTCTCTACGCTTGGGGCGGCCTCAACCGCGAGATCTTTTTGTGGATCAACCAGGGCGGCGGCCCGTGGAAGGACCAGGCGGCCCTGGCGGGCACCTGGGTGGGGGACCATCGCTGGTATCCCATCGCCATTGCCATCGTCCTCGGACTGGCCCTGCTCCGTCCCCGGTGGCTGGCCCCTTATCGCGTTCTGGTGCTGTCCTGGGCCTATCTCCTGAACTGGGCGGCCATCGCCGCCCTCAAGCCCCTGCTGGATTTTCCCCGCCCGCTGGCGGCCTTGGGTCCACACTGGGTGCACGTACTGGGCAGACCGGAGTTCCAGCATGGTTTCCCTTCGGGCCACGCCGCCTGGGTCTTTTTGCTCCTGGGCAGCCTGAGTCCGGGCGCCAGTTGGCCATTGCGCCTGCTTCTACTCCTGTTCGCCCTCTGGGTGGCTTGGGCGCGGGTGGCGGTAGGGGCGCATTTCCCTGCCGACGTGCTGGGCGGTGCCCTCATCGGCCTCGCCTGCGCCGCCCTGGCCAGCCTGCTGCTGCGGCCGTGGCGGCCGGGGGTCGAAGCCCGGTGGAACCCCGCCGCGGGCAGGCGCCCCTAGCCACTCGCCCTTGTGCCTGCCATGCCCGGAGAGGGGCGGCATCATAACAGCGGCATCATAGCCCTCGCATTTCTTCTGGCATTCTGCTATGGTTCGCCTGCCCTCGTGTCTCAGTCTGCATGAGGCGTGCCTTTTTGGCCTCCCACCCTGATCAGCGTCTGCCTTAGACTGGCGTCCCTTGTGGCGAGGCCGATGTCCCTGGAGTAAGTTATGTCTTTTGCCACCCTCGGCTTGTCCGAAGCGATTTTGCGTGCCGCCCAAGAACGCGGTTACACCACCCCCACCCCCATTCAGCAGCAGGCCATCCCCGTGGTGTTATCGGGCGTGGACCTCCTGGCCGGCGCCCAGACCGGGACCGGCAAGACCGCCGCCTTTGCCATGCCCATCCTGCACATGCTGTCGGCTGCCGGCACGGAAGCCCCGCGCGGCCCGGCCATTGTCCGTGCCCTGGTCCTGGTTCCCACCCGCGAACTGGCCGCCCAGGTGGAAGAGAGCGTGCAGATCTATGGCCGCTATCTGCCCCTGCGCTCCATGACCCTCATCGGCGGCGTGAAGATCAACCCGCAGATGCAAAAGCTCCGCCGCGGTGTGGATATCCTGGTCGCCACCCCCGGCCGGCTGCTGGACCATGTGCAGCAGCGCAGCGTGGACCTGTCCCATGTGGAGATTCTCGTCCTCGACGAGGCCGACCGCATGCTGGACATGGGCTTTATCCGCGATATCCGGCGCATCCTCTCGCTGCTGCCCAAGCAGCGGCAAAACCTGCTCTTTTCGGCTACCTTTTCGCCGGAAATCCGGGCCCTGGCCGACGGCTTGCTCAGCAACCCGGCCTGCATCGAAGTCGCCCAGCGCAATGCCGCCGCCGAATCGGTGGCGCAACAGGTCTATGCCGTGGACCAGGAGCGCAAGCGCGATCTCCTCGCCCACCTCATTCAGGAGCACAACTGGGGCCAGGTGCTGGTCTTCACCCGCACCAAGCACGGCGCCGACCGGCTGGCCGGACATCTCTTGCGCGGCGGCATGGCGGCATCGGCCATTCACGGTGACAAGAGCCAGGGCGCCCGTACCCGCGCACTGGCGGAGTTCAAGGACGGCAAGGTGCAGATCCTGGTGGCGACGGACATCGCCGCCCGGGGCATCGACATCAGCGAACTGCCCCATGTCGTGAATTTTGAGCTGCCCCACGTCCCCGAGGATTATGTCCACCGCATCGGCCGTACCGGTCGTGCCGGCAGCACCGGGCAGGCCGTATCGCTGGTTTGTGGGGAGGAGCATAAGCAGTTGTTGGACATCGAAAGACTCTTGCGCCGTTCGCTGCCCAAAGAGATCGTCGCCGGCTTCGAGCCGCAGCAGCGGCGGAGCAGCGCCCCCGCGCCGCGCCGCAGCCCCAACGCCGCCGCGCCCCGCCGTGGCAACGGCCCCGCCGTGCAAAACGGCGCGACCGCCCGTAATCAAGGCCGCGCCCGCCGGGTGTAAAACCCGGTTACGAAGCAACGCTGGCCCGGCTCCGTTCTGCCGGGCCATTTTTTATGGAAAGCGCGCCGGGCGTCCGGCCTTGGGCATCGACAGGCCCGCCACCGCCATCATGGGAAGGATGCTCTACCCACCGTAAGGGCTCAAAAATGATCCAGAACCACCAGGGAGTCTATCGCTAAGCGCTCGCGCGGCCAGGATTCCCCGGTCGCCTTGCCGATGGCCACCATAAAGCCGATGGCATAGTGGTCGGGCAGATGAATGAGCCGCGCCACGGCGTCGAAGTCGAAACCGTCCATGGGGCAGGAGTCGTAGCCCAGGTCCTTGGCCAGCAGCATCAGGGACATGCCCATCAGGCCCAGGGAGCGCATGGCCTCGTCGCGCGCCACCTGGGGCTTGCCGCGATAATACTCATCGAGCTTGGGGAGAATGAAATCCTGGACCGGCTGCGGGGCCGTATCCCAGTAGCGCCGGGGTTCTTCCTGCCAGGCATCGAGGTCGGCGCATAACACCAAGAGCAGGGAGGCGTCCGTCACCTGGGCCTGCCCCCAGGCGACCGCGCGGATGGCGGCGCGCAGGGCCGGATCCCGCACATCCACCAAGCGCCAGTGCTGGATATTGTAGGCACTGGGCGTCAGGGCGGCATTTTCCAGCAGGGTACGGCGGGTGTCTGCGGAAATCTGGTGATGGGGATCAAAGGCCTTGACGGCGCGGCGCTGCTGGATGGCTTCAATGACGTTCATGGAAACTCCGGAGTGAGTGGCTGACTCTCTATAGTACCGACTGGTCGGTATAGGTCAAGGGCGCAAGAAGCGGCGCTTCCGCCGAACTTCCCGCCAGGACCGAGCGCTAGCGCGCAATGGGCTTGTAGCGCAGACGATGGGGCTTGGCCCCTTCCTCACCCAAACGACGCTTTTTATCGGCTTCGTATTCCTGATAATTGCCGGCAAAGAAGTTGACCACCGAGTTGCCCTCGAAGGCGATGATATGGGTGGCGATACGATCCAGGAACCAGCGGTCATGGGAAATGACCAGGACGCAGCCGGCAAACTCCAGCAGGGCGTCTTCCAGGGCGCGCAGGGTTTCCACGTCGAGGTCGTTGGAGGGCTCGTCGAGGAGCAGGACGTTGCCGCCGGCGATGAGGGTCTTGGCCAGATGCAGGCGACCGCGCTCACCGCCCGAGAGTTGGCCCACCAGTTTTTGCTGGTCGGCGCCCTTGAAGTTGAAGCGACCGCAGTAGGCGCGGGAGGGGATTTCAAACTTGCCGACGGTAAGGATGTCGAGGCCGCCGGAGATCTCTTCCCAGACATTGTTTTTGGCCGCGAGGGCATCGCGGGACTGATCGACATAGGCGAGTTGCACCGTGGAGCCCAGCTTGACCTCGCCGCTATCGGGCTGTTCTGCCCCGGTGATCATGCGAAAAAAGGTGGATTTGCCGGCCCCGTTGGGGCCAATGACGCCGACGATGGCACCGGGCGGGACCTTGAAACTGAGATTGTCGATGAGCAGGCGATCGCCAAACCCCTTGCTGACATTGCAAAACTCGATGACTTCATTGCCCAGGCGCTCGGCCACGGGGATAAAGATCTCCTGGGTCTCGTTGCGCTGCTGGTATTCCTGGGAACTGAGTTCTTCAAAACGGGCGAGACGCGCCTTGCTCTTGCTCTGGCGGCCCTTGGCGCTCTGCCGCACCCATTCCAGTTCGTGCTGCATGGCCTTGAGGCGGGCCACTTCCTGTTTGGCCTCCATCTCCAGGCGCTTCTCCTTCTGTTCGAGCCAGGAGGAGTAATTGCCCTTCCAGGGGATACCGTGGCCGCGGTCCAGTTCCAGGATCCATTCGGCGGCGTTGTCCAAAAAGTAGCGGTCATGGGTAACGGCGACCACGGTACCCGGAAAACGGGCCAGGAACTGTTCCAGCCAGTCTACCGACTCGGCATCCAGGTGGTTGGTGGGTTCATCAAGGAGGAGCATGTCCGGACGGCTGATGAGCAGGCGACAGAGGGCCACGCGGCGCTTTTCCCCACCAGAAAGGGGGCCGATGAGGGCGTCCCAGGACGGCAGGCGCAGGGCATCGGCGGCGATCTCCATCTGCTGCTGCGCCTGATGTCCATCGCCGGCGGCGACGATGGCCTCCAGGCGGGCCTGTTCGCTGGCGAGGGCATCGAAATCGGCATCGGGTTCGGCATAGGCGGTATAGACGGCCTCCAGTTGCTGCTGGGCGGTGAGGACCTCCCCCAGCCCCTCTTCCACGGCCTGACGCACGGTTTTCTCGGCATCGAGCACGGGCTCCTGGGTGAGAAAGCCTATTTTCAGGCCCGGCATGGGCATGACCTCGCCTTCAAAGGCCTTATCCACTCCAGCCATGATCTTGAGCAGGGTCGACTTGCCCGACCCGTTGAGACCCAGCACGCCGATCTTGGCACCGGGGAAAAAGGAAAGCGAGATGTCCTTGAGCAAGGCCCGCTTGGGGGGGACCACTTTGCTGAGGTGGTTCATGGTGAAGACGTATTGCGCCATAGAGGATTCCGTAGCTGGGATTAAGGCTGCACCGCTGCCGATGACGCTATTTTATGCCTTTCCGACCATCCTTGCACGAAACCGGTGCGGCTGACTCGGGGGCTTAGTCCAGCAGCGGAAAGGCGCTTTGCGCCAGGCGAATGAACGACCGCAGCGCAGGACTTTGCTGCGCGACCTGTTCCTGCCAAGCCAGGGAGACTTCGCTGTCGGCCATCTCATCCTGCAGGGGCAGGAAGGTGACACCGGGGCGGGCGGCCTGGGCGAAGGAAGAAAAGAGAAAGCTCACCGCCAGGCCGGCGGCCACCATACTGAGAACAGCGTTGGAATCGGCCAGTTCCATGAGGATGCGCGGCTGCAGGCCGTGGGCCAGGCAGTTGGCCCAGATACGGTCGTAGGAACCCGGCGCCACCTCGCGGCGCAACAACACGATATCCGCATCGACGAGCCGTGAGAAAGACACGGGCGCCTGTTCCACCAGGGCATGCCCCGTGGGAACCAGTAGCAGGAGGCGTTCTCTCAGCAGAGAATGCTGCCGGATATCCGGACCCGCCTCCATGTCCCGGATCAGAGCCACGTCCATCTGGCCGGCAAGCAGGGCACGGGTTTGTGCAGCGCTGCTCATTTCCTGCAACTCTAGGCGCACCCTGGGATGGGCAGCGCGGAAGCCACGCAGGAGAAAAGGCAGGAGGGTAATGGCCGTGGAGCTGATAAAACCGATGCGGAGCAGACCGGCATCGCCCCGGCCGATGTCCTGCATCAGGCGTTGGGTGCGCGCCGCCTGGGCAAGGAGCAGGCGGGCTTCGGGCAGGAGGGCGGCCCCGGCTGACGTCAGTCGCACCTCGCGCTGATTGCGCAGAAAGAGGAGCGTTCCCAAATCTTGTTCCAGAGTCCGGATACTCCGGCTCAAGGAGGGCTGGGCCAAATGCAGGCGTTCGGCGGCACGATGAAAATGCAGGGTCTCGGCCAGGACCACAAAGTGACGCAAATGACGCAAATCCAATGGGCCGGCGCTCCCGGGGAAAACCTTAGCGTACGCCACGCTGGCCTCCCGCCGCCAGGTCCGTGGCCGCACTCGCTGCCCTGGGCCGCGCTGTCTCCATCCAGGCGGGCACCGGCCCCTGATGGGCCTTGCCGCCGACGCGGATGGCCATGGACATGGTCAGCCCCGGACGGAGGGGGTAGGCAACGAGGCCCTGCGGGTCAACAGCAATGCGTACCGGTACCCGCTGGGTGAACTTGATCCAGTTGCCGCTGGCATTTTCCGGGGGCAGGACCGCAAAGACCGCCCCCGAAGCACCGCCAATGCCTGCCACCCAGCCATGATAGGTGACCCTGCTGCCGTACACGTCGGCGTGCAGGGTGACTCTCGCCCCCACCCGCACACCGGCCAGATCCGTTTCCTTGACGTTGGCGTCCACCCAGATCTGATGGAGGGGAACGATGGTAAACAAGCGCTGCCCCGGCGTCACCCACTGCCCGCGCTGAACCGCCTGCTGGGCAAGGATGCCGCTGACGGGGGCACGAATGATCTGCCGATGCAGTGCCAATCGTGCCAGCTCGACGCGTTCCAGGGCCGCCTTGACGCTGGGGGCGTTGTCCGGATCGTGGGCACCCAGGCGGGCCTGGAGGGCGCGGCCATGGGCGCTTTCCGCCGCGATTTCCGCCCGCAGGCGGGCCACATCGTCCTTGCTGGTGATGGCCTCCAGGGTCTGCGCCGCCCCGCTCTCGGCCGCCGCCCCATAGCGCCAGGCTTTTTGCTGGGCCGTGGCCAAAGCCGCCGCCAGGGCCGCGCTGTGCGCCCGACTCGCGGCCATTTCTTCCACGAGGGCTCGGGCATCCTGCCGGCTTTGGGCCAGTTGGGCTTGGGCCTGGCGCAAGGCCAGTTCCGCCCGCCGCCCGCGCAGGGCAACCAGCGGATCACCCTGCCGGACGACGAGGGTATTGTAGCCGGCCACGGACCCCACCGTACCACTGACCCGCGCATTCACCGGATAAATATTCCCCTCCACATAGGCATCGTCCACATTCACCCACCAGCGGCCCAAGAGGAACCACCAAGCCGCCCAGCCCGACAACGCCAGGAGGACGATGAGCAGGAGGAGCCACAAATTGCGCCGCCGGCGCCAGCTTTCCTCGGCCAAGCGCCGCGCCTCGCTCACCGTCTCAGGGATGACCATAACCACCTCCCAATGCCGTCTCCAGTTCGGCCCAGGCCCGGAGACCGCCATAATGCAGCAGATCCACCCGCATCTGCTGTTGGATGACACCCTCCTGCTGAGACAGGACCGCCGTTTCGTCATCCACGCCCAGGGCCCGGCGCCGTTCCACCAGGACCGCCCGTTGCGCAACCGACCGTGCGGCTCGGCGTTGGGCGGCCCATTGGCCGGTCTCGCTGGTCCAGGCCGAAAGGGCCGTGAGCACCTGGCGAGTGGCCCGCAACACCGTCTGCTCATAAATCGCCACCGCCTCCGACTGCCGCGCCTCCGCGGCATGCAAACGGGCATGGAGGGCGCCGCTGGTAAAAATCGGCAGATGAATGGCTGGTCCCAGCGCATAGGCAAAGCTGGCCGGGTTCAACAAGGTAGCCAGGGAAGCGCTATCCAGGTCGAGCAACGCGGAAAAAGAGACATCCGGATAAAATTCTGCGCGGGCGGCACAAGTGCCAGCCATGCGCGCCGCCGCCGCATCCCGTGCTGCCCGGACGTCAGGCCGGTGCGCCAAGAGATCCAGACGCAGATGCGGAGGTAGGGCCGGGAGGACATTTCCTTGGGGGTACTCCGGCTGCATGGGCAGGGTGTCCGGATCCGTGGCAGCCAGTTCGGCCAGATCGGCCCGCGCGCCGTCCGCCAGGCCGGCCCAGCGTTCCGCCAGCACTTGGAGGGTCGCTACCCGCTGGCGCTGGCGGGTGAGGGGGATTTGCGAACTCAGGCCCAGGCGTTGGCGGGTTTCGGCCAGTTGCAAACGCTTCTCCGCCAGACCCAGCAAACTTTCCGTCTGCGCATATTGACGGCTGCTCAGGCACCAATCCAGATAGCGACGGACAATGGCCCCGGCCAGCAAGCGGCGCGTATCCGCCAAGCGGGCATTGGCCGCACGCTCTTCGCCCAAGGCGTCCTTCCATAAGTACCGCCGCTTCCCCCAAAAATCCAGGGCCTGGCTGAAGCCCAGGCCGATGTCACCGCTATCATACCTTTTATTGCCCAAGCCCAAGGCGCCAAAGGGCCCATTGCCGCTGAACTGCATGGGGGCAATGGTGGCGGCCCCATTGATCTGCGTGCCCAGGGCCGCGCCGTGCAGGCGGCCCATGGCCGCCGCCCAGTCCAGCTCCGATTGGGCCGCCATGATCTGCGGGCTATGGGTCAGGGCATGATGCAGCAAACCGTCGAGCTGGGCCACCTGCAGACCCTGCCACCAATCCTGCTCCGGCCATGGCCCAGGATGCAGGGGATGGGCGCCTTGCATCGTCGTCACCGTCTTCGCCATGGCCGGAGGTCGCACCCCAACGGGCGAGGGGGCATGGATCGCCGGGGCACAAGCGCTCAAGAGGATGCCCATCAGGGCCACAGCCAGACCGGCCAGCATCCCCCTCCCCAAAAATGGACGCAGGCGATCTTTATCCCCGTTCATGACGTCCATCCACATCCGCATCCTTTTCGGCGAAACCTGCGCTTTCCATAATCTCCTCTTCAATGGTAACCAGGCCCGGGCGATTGGGCCGACGCCGGTAAGGGCCCTTGCTAAGCCAAAGAAGGGCGAGGACAACTAAGGCCATCCATCCCCATAGACTCAGCATGGATTGCATGCTGAGGGCCGCGCTCTGCAAGAGCAGGTGCTGGATGGAAAGGGCATGGGCCTGTTGCCCAGTCATACCCTCTCCCTGCAAGCGCCGACCCAGGTCAGCCAGGGGCTCCAGGGGCGACTGCCAGGCCAGATGGGCGCGGAAGTAATCACCATGACGCATCCACAGGGCGGAAAAAATGCTCGATAGATAAGCCCCGCCGAGAATGCGCACAAAATTCTGCAGGGTCGCGGCAGCGGGCAGGCGCTGCGCCGGCAAGCGCGAAAACATAATGAGACTCAATGGGACCAGATAAAAACCCAGGGCCGCTCCCTCGAGGAAATGGCAGAACAACAGGCTCTCCAGACTGCTGTCCATATTGATCTGCGTCGTAAAGCCATAGGCCGCGATCAGGAGAAAACAAAGAGTGGCTAGCCACAACGGGTTGACGCGATGGGAGAGGGGCCCTATGACGGCGATGAGAGGTACGCCCGCCAGGGCCATGGGCAACAGCACCACGCCGGCCCAGAAGGCCGAATAACCCGCCTGTCCGATGAGCCCCGATACAAAGAGGCTGTTCCCCCCCAGCAAGAGGCCCCAACCAAAGATCAGGGCCGGTATGGCGAGGACAAAATTGCGCCGCTTGAGCAGGCCAAGATCCAGACATGGATGCGGGTGCTCGCGCTCCCAGAGCAAAAAAGCCGCCAGGAACCCCACTCCCGCCGCCACCAGCCAGCGAATCAGCCCGGAATCCCACCAATTCCAGTCTTCGCCCCGATTGAGCACGACCTGAAAGATACCGCTCCACAGGGCCAACAGGAACAAACCCACCCAGTCGAAGGGTTGGCGCAGCCGCTCGCGGGGATCGTCGCGCAAGAGCAAGGCCACCGCGGCCAGGGAGAAGAAACCCAGAGGGAAAGTCAGCAAGGGGGCGCCGCGCCAGTCCCAGGTATAGGCAATCCAGCCCGCCAACGAAGGCCCCGCCAACAAGGGAAACACCAGATTGATGATGGTCAGATCCGCCACGCTCGTCTGCCAATGAGCCGGCGCGTAACGGATGAGCATGCGCCGGGTCAGGGGCGTCAACAAACCTGCACAAAAACCCTGCACCAGCCTGCCCGCCAGAAACAGGCTGAAATGATCGCTCAACAGATCCGGCAAGGTAGCCAGCATGAGCAGCGCCAGGGAAAAGAGATAGGTCCGCACCTCGCCAAAGCGCTGGTACGCCCAGGTCGCCGGCACCACCCCCAAGGCCCAGGCGAGGAGGTAAAAAGTCAGCGACCACACGGCATGGTCCAGACTGGTGCTGTAGGCTCCGGCAATATACGGCAACATGGGGATCGACCAGGCCAGACTCCACGCCGCGAGGAAAAGCCCGCTGCTCAGCCCGCTGATGAGGATCAGCAACGGCAGGCCGCGGAACGGCGTTTGCGTAACGGCAGAGGAAGGCGAAACAGGCACGGATGGTCCCATATCCAGCAAGGTTGACGGAAACGCAGCTTATGGGAGACAGGAATGAATGGATAATGAATTTTTCGTTAACTATTGATAGCCATTGGCTATCAATCATTTGCAATCGGGGCGAATATCCGTTGCAGAAGGGTCGGCAGGGCAATACCGGAGGAAAAGGATGCCCCCATGGGCATCCCAGGCCCCCTCACCGTTCCCCCGCCCATATACTGAGCGTATAATAAAAACAGGAGGGAACAGCATGTTCAATATCTGGGGTGATGTCATCGTCATGGTCGGTACGCCGATCCTCATGATCCTGGTGGCTTTGGGGGTGAATCGCTTTGCCGCCCGCTACCATCGCGACGAGGGCGGCCAGTGATTCTCCTCTCCTTGCTCAAGGGCAAGCTGCATCGCGTGCGGGTGACGGCGGTGGAGCTGGAGTATGAAGGGTCGTGCGCCATTGCCAGCGATCTCCTGGCGGCGGCGGGTATCCTGCCCTACGAGCAGATCCACCTCTACGACGTCAACAATGGCGAGCGCTTCAGCACCTATGCCATTGCCGCACCGGCCGGCTCCGGGGTCATTTCCGTGAATGGCGCCGCGGCCCGCCGGGTGGCCTTGGGCGACATCCTCATCATCGCCGCCTATGCCCAGGTTTCCGCAGATGAGGCCGCCGACTTCCAGCCGCGTCTGGTCTATGTAGACGGCAGCAACCAGATCCAGCGCATCGGCCACCAGATCCCTCCCTCCTGATGGGCGTCGTCCCCATGACCCTCCACGCCCTTGCGGGAAGCCGGCGCATGGGCGGGTCCGAGGGCAAATGGTCATGAGCGGCGTTCCGTCCATACGCGCCCTGCAATGCCCCCGGAGGGTGACGCGGCGCCCTTTGGGTCGGAAACATATCGCCATCCTCCTGGAGATCAGCCTCGCGCTCTCGGCCTGGAAGGCGGCCGGTGCCGCCCGCTGGCCCCTGCGTTACCCGGCGGCAGGCCTGCGCCCGACGCGGCACGGATAGCCCTTGATCCTAGCCGGCATTCCGCCCACGGCACGCCGGCTCATGGCGGCGCGGGCGGCACGCAGCGTCGGCCAAGGCGCCCTGGTGGTGGATTTCGCCCTGTATCTGCACGCCCTGCACTGGACGGCGCTGGCTATCGGCGCCGTCTACTCCGCCAGCCTGCTCCTTGGGGCCCTAGCCACCCTGCTGGTAGGCCCCGCCAGCGACCATTTCGGCGCCAAGGGCTTCCTCCTCGGCTACGAAGGCCTGCAACTCGCCTGTGCCGGCATCGCCCTGTCCTCGGCCAATCCCTGGTGGCTGGGTGCCGCGGCCATTGCCGGGGCCTTTGGTCGCGGCGCCAACGGGGGTGCCGGGCCCTTCGCGCCCGCCGAGCAATCCTGGCTATCGCGCAGCATGGACGAGGGGCTGTGGGGGCAATTGTTCAATCTCAACACCGCCGTTGGCCTGTTTGGGATGGGCCTTGGTGCCGTTCTGGCGGGCCTGCCGGACCTGCTATCCCCCTGGCTACCGGGAACCCTGGCCTATCGGCCCCTCTTTGCCGTAGTCCTCCTGGGCTCGCTGCTCTGTCTGGCCTTTTTGTGGAGCGCCAAGGAGGGCACGCCGCCGGCACGAACGCTGCCGGAAGACGCAGACCAGCGCCCGGACGCGGCACCAGCGCCCCCTCCGCCCTGGCGCAACCTGTTCACCCTGGCCGGCATCAATGCCTTGAACGGCCTGGGGGTCGGCATGGTCGGGCCGCTCATGGCCTACTGGTTTGCCCTACGCTTCGGCGTGGGGCCGGCGGCCATCGGCGGAACCATGGCCGTGGGCTTTGTGGCTGCCGGCATCATGTCGCTGGCTGGAGGAAAGCTGACCCTGCGCTTCGGCCTGGTGGGCACCGTCTTGCGCCTGCGCATGCTGGGCCTGGCAATGCTGCTGATCATCCCCTTCGTGCCCTTCTTCTGGCTCGCCACGATGCTTTACATCCTCCGCGCCGCCCTCAACCAGGGCAGCATCGGCTCGCGCCAAGCCCTCTTTCTCTCCCTGGTGGACAGCCGCCGGCGCGGGCTGGCCGCCACCTTCAACAGCATCTCCATCCAGGTCCCGCGCGCCATCGGCCCCGCCGTCGCGGGTGCCTTTTTCCACCTGGAAATGCTCACCACACCATTTCTGCTGGCTGCCGCCTTCCAGGGCGCCTATCTCTGGCTCTACCGAAGGTTCTTCCGGGGGAAGGGGATAGGCCAGGCACCTGGTGCCGATTAGCGCTGCAAAAACGCGAGCACTGTCGCGGCACCGCGCCGATCATGCCCTACAGCGTGCCCAGGAGCCATGAAATGCATCGGAAACCGTAGGAGCGGCCCATGGCTGCTACCCATGCACAACGCGGCCAGGGGTCGCGGCAAAACACCGCTGCCAACTGCCGTTTTTAGGATCAAGGGTCCTGCCGCGCCTTCAGTTGATCAGGTGCAAGGAAAAAGGATAGCGATAATCGCTACCCTGGCTCACCTTCACCGCCACCAGTACGCAAAAAATGAAGTTGATGATGGCGACAAAGGCAAAAAAGAGGTAGCCGATCAAGAGAATGGTAAGCGCCCAGGCAATGACGTAGCCCAGGAACATGGTGATCTGGAAGTTGAGGGCCTCCCGGGCCTGGGCAGAAAGCCAAGCGGCATTGCTGCTGTCTTTCTTGATGAGCCAGACGATCAGGCTCGGGATGAAGCCGAAAAAGATCCCCCCGAGATGGGTAAGGACGGCGATGTTACGATCTTCGCTGGACGGCTGTGCTGACTCTATTTCCGTGCTCATGGCTCCCCCTCGATGATGGCCGGGTACGATCAGGTACGGTCGGGCGCTCCGCACTGACCCCCTGTTCACTGCTGCCCAAACGCCGCCCGCCTCCCTAGCTGTTCTTGTTCCAAGCAGTATAAGAGAATTTTTCGGTTGGACAAGGCGGATCGTGGTTTCCTCAGCGGAGATGATCGGGCACCGACATCCGGCACTATTTACAATCTTAATGAGAAGTATTATTGTTTAGATAGTGATTATTGTTCTGGACTTGGAACGTGCCCAACGATCTTGCTTCCCTTACCGCCCACGCCAATCCGGAGGCGGCCATTTTTCGCGCCCCAGGTCGCTTCCCCTTGGTACTGGCCTGGGCCACAGTGCTTGTGCTGCACGGGCTCGCGATCGGTGCCTTTTGGCAGCACCGGGCAACGGACCATCTCCGGGAAACCGCACCCGTTCCTCTGCGCATTCATCTGGCTGCCGCCACGGCACCCCTTACCGTCCCGAGCGTCAAAAGGGATAGCGCTGCAGCGCCGCAGATCAAGGCCCCCACGCCGGCACCACGCCACCCCTCCCCGGCAACGCCACCCGCCGGGGCACCTTCCCCATTGCCAAGCACCTTGGCGGAAGCGGGCGCTTTCCGCCCCGAGGCCTCCGCCGAATCCGCCAACCCGTCTGCGGCAACAGCGCAACCCACCCCGCCGGCGGCAGGGGATGAGCCGCCTATGTCCATCATAACGCCCCCCGGCTATGGCGCCCGCTATCTGCACAACCCTGCCCCGGATTATCCCCTGGCGGCACGGCGATCTGGTGAGGAAGGGACCGTCCTGCTGCGGGTGCTGGTCTCCGCCGACGGCCTGCCGGAGCAGATCGCCATCCACCGCAGCAGCGGTTTCGCCATTCTCGACCAGGCGGCGGCAACCGCCATCCGCCAGTGGCATTTCGTCCCGGCCCGGCAGGGTGCAGGGAACGTCGCCGCCTGGGTAAACATTCCCATGACCTTTCGCTTGGAGGAAAACTGATGGAAACATCCAGCGCTTTCGGCATCGCCCATCTCTGGCAGCACGGCGATCCCATCACGCGGGCAACCGCCCTATTTCTGCTCTCCCTGTCGATCCTGACCTGGAGCATCCTTGCCCTGCGGGGGATCGTCTGGTGGCGGGAGCGCAAGAGCCCCGGGATCTTGGCCCGCTTTTGCGCATTGGGCGTATCCGCAGGCCGGCAGGAAGAATGGGCCCGGATGCCCGCCTCCATCCGCGCCATCTGGGCGGTTCAGACCGGCCCCGCCGGGCCGCAGGGGACGCCCGAAGCGGCGGCAAGCCAACGGCGCTCGCGCCTGCTCGCCTTTGCCCTGCGCAAAGTGCGCCGGGAACTGGAAATGGGCCTCACCGTACTGGCGTCCATCGCCAGCACCGCGCCCTTCATCGGACTCTTCGGTACCGTCTGGGCGATTTACCACGCCCTCATCACCATCGGCAGCACCGGGCAGACAAGCCTCCCGGCCATCGCCGGCCCGGTGGGGGAAGCCCTGATCATGACCGCCGCCGGCATCGCCGTCGCTGTACCGGCGGCTCTCGGCTATAACCTCTTCCTCCGCTTCGCCCGACGTCTCGGCGGCGACCTGGCCCATTTCGCGGCCGAAATCGACGGGCAAAACACCCCGGTGGCCGCCGCTATGGCGGAACAACAGTAATTCCGCCATGGAGAAAAGCATGTTCCAGCATCCCTACGATCAGGACCAGGAAGCCCTCAGCGAGATCAACATCACCCCCATGGTGGATGTCATGCTGGTGCTTTGCCTCATTTTTCTGGTGACCGCCCCCCTCGTGCAACAGGCGATCCCGCTGGATCTGCCCCGCGCGGCCGCCCAGCCGCTACCCGCCAAAGCGGAAACCGTTTCCCTCGCCCTTACCGCCACGGGAGGGATTTTATGGAATGGAACACCCGTGTCCCCAACAGCGCTGGCCGATCGCCTTGCGGATCTCGCCGGGCGCAGTCCGGTGCCGCCGGTGCTCCTGCGAGCCGACGCAAAGACCCCCTATGATCGAGTGGCCGGACTGCTCGCCAAGGTTCAGAAAAGCGGCCTCAGCCAAGTCGCCCTAGTCACCCAACCCAGCGAACCATAAGGAGCAGGCATGCTGCGCAAACGATTTTCCCGAGTCTTTTGGACATCCCTCCTCACGGCCCTTGCCTCCGACGCCGGTGCCGACGAACGGCCGGACGAAACGGTCGTCATGCCCGCAGTGGAAGTGGTGGGACAAAAACATGCACGCGAGCGCATCCCCGGCAGCGCCCATGTCCTGGAGCAAAAAGAACTCGAATCCAGCCGGGTCTTCACCGTCAACGAGGCGCTGCGCAAGATACCCGGCGTCAACGTCCGTGATGAAGAAGGCTTCGGCCTGCGCCCCAATATCGGGATACGCGGCCTCAATCCGAGCCGCTCCACCAAGGTCACCCTGCTGGAGGACGGCATTCCCTTGGCCTACGCCCCCTATGGCGACAACGCGAGCTACTATCACCCGCCCATCGACCGCTTTGTGCGCATCGAGGTGTTGAAGGGTACTTGGCAAAGCATGTTCGGACCGCAGACCATCGGCGGCACCATCAACTATATCACCCCCACGCCACCCCAACATTTTGCCGCGTCCGTCGGCCTGGCGGGAGGGAATCGGGACTATTTCAACGGCAAGATCCGGATCGGCGGTCATGGCATGCTGCTGGACTACACCCGCAAACAGGGGGCAGGGGCCCGCGACAACGTCTCCGCCGCCTTGAACGATCTCAACTGGAAGAGCGTACACGCCCTCACCGCAGACCAGTTCCTCACCTTGCGGGCCAACTATTTCACCGAATCCTCCATGGTGACCTATAGCGGTCTTACGGAAGCCGAATACCGCCTGCTCGGGCCACGGTATAATCCGTTCCGCAACGACCGCTTCGATGCCCGTCGCCTGGGCCTTTCGGCCACCCACGAGCTCGACCTGGGAAAAGGACGGCAACTGACCACCAATGTCTATTATTCCTATTTTTCACGCGACTGGTGGCGGCAGGCGAGCAGCAGCTCCGACAGCCAGTGCGGGCGCGGCTTCCTGGAGCAACGCCTCGCCGGCCTGCCCGTGAACGTCGATGCCTGCGCCTCCATCCAGGGACGGCTCCGGGATTACGAGGTCATGGGCGTGGAACCGCGGCTGCGCCTGCCCTATAGCGTTGCGGGCATCAGCGGCGAATGGCAGGGCGGCCTGCGCGCCCACTTCGAGAAGCAGGTGCGCAAACAGGTCAACGGCGACAGCCCGACGGCGCGCAGCGGGATTCTGGTGGAAGACAACCTGCGCCGGACCCAGGCTTACTCGGGCTTTCTCCTCAACAGCATCGACATGGGCCGGTGGACCCTGGTGCCCGCCATCCGCTACGAATACATCGCCTTCGACCGGCGCGACCAACTCACCGGACGCGGAGGAAGCAACTGGCTGGACCGCTGGTTGCCCGGCGTGGGACTCCTGTACCGGCCATCATCGTCGCTTACCCTCTTTGCCGATATCCACCGTGGCTTTGCACCCCCGCGCGTGGAAGACGTAATCAATGGCATCGGTACCGCAACGGAGGTCGGTCCGGAGGATTCCACCAATTTCGAGCTGGGCTTCCGGGCGCAACCCGATGCCGCCCTGCGGCTGGAATTCGCCCTCTTTCGCAGCTATTTTCAACGCATGATCGCAGTGGGATCGGTCGCCGGCGGTAATCTCCCCCTCTCGGAAGGGAGAGCGGCGACCACCGGCATCGAATTTTCCGGTTCCTGGAAAGGCGCGCAGGGCCCTTACGGCCGCGCCACCCTGACCTGGATACCCATAGCAGAGCAGCGGGATGTCTTTCGTCAAGTCCTGGGAGGGACGCCCGTCCCCGGGAGTGCCGCGGGTCGCCGCCTGCCCTACTCACCGGCCATGCAATCCACCGCCGCCATCGGCTATGCGCGAGATGGCCTCGACCTGCAACTGGAGGCCGTCTACGTCGGCTCCCAATTCAGCGACTTTGGCGAAACCCGACGCGCGGCCGCCTTCGGCAACGCGCAGATCGGTGAAATCCCCTCCTATCTGATCTGGAATGCCAGCCTCAACTACGAAATCAAGGCGACGCGCAGCACCTTTTTCGTGACCGTGAAGAACCTCGCCGATAGCACCTTCATCGTAGACCGCACCCGCGGCATACTCGTCGGTATCCCGCGCCTCATTCAAGCGGGTGTGGTCCAGCGATTTTAGGACAAGGCGCTGCGGAAGGGCCCGTCAGGACGACGGACCCTTCTCCCTACAGTTGGCCGTAGGAATGCAGCCCGGAGAGGAAAAGGTTGACGCCGAGGAAGCAGAAGCTCACCACCCACAGGCTCATGGCCGACCACCAGGCCATGGCGGTGCCGCGCCAGCCCTTGACCACCCGTGCATGCAAATAGCCCGCGTAGTTCAACCAGACGATGAGCGCCCAGGTTTCCTTGGGATCCCAGGACCAGAAACCGCCCCAGGCCTCGGCCGCCCAGACGGCCCCCAGGATGGTGGAGGCGGTGAAAAACAGGAAACCCAAGGCGATGGCCTTGTACATGACGTCATCCATCACCGCCCCCGTCGGCAGGGCGCGGCCCAGCCAGCCGCCGCGGCGGCGCGAGCGCTCACCCAGGAGATAGGCGAAACCCACCAGACTGGCGATGGTGAAGTTGGCATAGCCGACGAACATCATGGGCACATGGAGCTTCATCCAGAAGCTCTGCAGGGCCGGAATCAGGGGCTCGATGCGGTCCATGTGCTGGGCAAAGGTGAGCCAGAGCAGGAAGCCCACCCCGGCGGCCACCAGGGGCAAGACAAAGGCCCCCAGCGCGCGGGCCTGGTTGCGTTTTTCGTAATAGAGATAAAAGAGCGGCGTGGAGGCGCAAAAGAGGACGAAGACTTCCCAGAGGTTGCTTACCGGGATATGTCCCCAGTCGGGGTGGCCGATATAGGTTTCGCGCCAGCGCACCCCCAGGGCGATGAAGCCCATGATGGCGCCGGCCCAGGTGAGGCCGGTAGCCCAGCGCCCCAGGCGCTCCGACCGGGTGAACAGAAACACGAGGTACGCCGCGGTAGCCGCCAGCAACAGGCCGCTCATCCACAACGCCGCCGCATACCCCTGCAGCACATCACGCAGGAGGAAATTGTTGGCGGGCGTCTGGCCGATACTGTAGAGCCATACCGCCAGCAATGCGGGCGCGACTACGGCCAGCGTGGCGATCTGCATGGGCCGCCAGGCCAGGCCGGCGGCCATGAGCGCCGCATACCAGCAGGCCAGGACGACAAACTGCCAGTATCCGAACCCGGCGCCATAGAGACCGAGGACGATCCCTGCGGCAGCCGTCAGACCGGCAGCCCAGGCCCAGTCACCCATACTCAGACGTGCCCACCACCCTTTGGCAGGGGGTAGCGCCGACCATTGCTCAACTCGCAGGTTTGCCATTGTCTTTCTCCTTGTGCGCGATTTCGCTGCCTTCGAGGACCTGCTCCAGGCCCGCCGCCAGTGTAGAAAATTCCTTTTCAAAGTCCAGCCGATTACGATTGGCAGATCCTCCCGCCAAGAGTTCGACACCTTCATCATGGGCACGCAACCGCATCCAGATGCGCTTTTGCGGTAAATAAAAGAGGATAAAAATCCCCAGCACCAGGGCCACACAACCCCAGTAGATCACCGTGGTCCCCGGCCACTTGGTCACCTGCAGGCCCGCCGCCCAGCGGTGATCGAAGCTGCTCAGGGAGAGCACGAAGGGCATGGGATAATCCCGCAACTGCAAGAGGGCGTCCATGCTCGCCTGGAGGAAAACGGCCTGGGCATTGGGGCTCATCTCCGGGGCATCCTGGGCCACCACCTGCCGGAAGGTATCCACAAAAATGGCTTCCGAGGCATTGCTCCCGGCCCGCGCCGCGACCTGCAAGGCCGCCAGATAATCCATGAAAAGCCCGATACCGCCATGGGGGCCGGTGGGGATGTAGACATACTGATAGGGATTGGCGAAGGCGGTGCGGAAGCCCTGCACGAAAAAGCCCTGCCCCTCCCTGGTGATGGGCGTCATATAGGTCTTGAACTCGGCGCCGGCCCCGCTTTTGTCATGCACGATATACGTAAAGCTCGGCCCCAGGTTGACGGTGGGGTGATCGGGCGTCGCCTTCTCGCCCACGGCGGATTTGGGCACGATGTTGTAGAGATCGAAGTTCTTCAGATCCACGGCATAGCCAGAATTGCCCGCTTGCAGGGTCTGCCCCACCCGTCCCTCCAAGGTGCGCGGCGACGTGCCCGGGGCGCCGAGAAGATAGCTATTCATCCGCAGCAGCGAACCGCCATCGCTGAAACTCGACTGATAAATCTCCACGCCATCGTAGCTCATGGGATGATTCACCCGCACCAGCCCCGCTTTGAGCTCCTTGCCTTGGTCGTTGTAGAGAACGATGCGGGAGATGAAGTCCTTGGGCATCCCCGTCGAGTAGTAGGAGATCTGGAAAGACTGCAGATGAATGCGAAAGGGCAAGGGCTGAACGAGATAACCGTCGCCGGCCAACTCAAAAACGGCGTTGGCCGTTTCTCCCTCGGGAAGGGTGATGGTGCCGCGATAGGCCGGATTATGCACCGACATCCAGGATTTTTGCGGGATCTGCGACAGAGGCAGGTCAAAATTCTTTTCCGGCTGCAGAGCGCCCCGCCATTCCGCCCATTTCACCGGCACGTCGGCATTGTAGAGCGCCCCGCCGCAGATCACGACAATGGCGATATGAGTGAGGAAATAACCCACCCGCTGATAGCGCCCCTTGCGCGCCGCTACGGCCAAAGAGCCATCCGCAACCTGCTCCACCCGCGGCCGATAGCCCGCCGCGCGCAGCACCTGCGCCGCCCGCTCTCCGGCCGCCGCCGGCGCCAGAGGGCTCTGCATCCGCACCCACTCGTCCTGTTCCAGCAAGACCTGCTCCGCCTGACGGGTGGGAAAGTCGCGCATCTCCCGCAGCATACGCGGCGTATTGCGGGTCACGCAGGTGGCGGTGGACAGCACCAGAAAGGCGACGATGCCGGTGTACCAAAGGGTACGATAGACATTGTAGAGCCCCAGTTCACGAAAGACCTGGAACCAGAACGGGCCAAACTGCAGGGCATAGTTCGGATAGGGCTGCTGCTGGGTGAGGATGGTGCCGATAATGGAGGCGATGGCCAAGAGAACCAGCAGGCTCACCGCCAGGCGCATGGAGCCCAGGAACTGGACCAGCAAGCGCCAGCGTGCGTGGGGTGGGGGTGCGATCGCGCTACGCTCGGTCAAGCGGATTACCTCATCAATAGGGGCGCTGTACGCCTGGGAGACACTTCAAAAACTGCAGGTCCGCCGCCCTGGCGGCCAAGCCTTCTCCGAGTCACCCTGGGAAAGCGATGATCTGGACCATGTCCAAAAAGAAAGTTATTAAACAATCTTCTCTTTGCCCCTGTCAAATCAGAAAAATAGACCGGCGGGCGTTGCCAGATCGCCAGGGCAACGACTATGCTCTAAGCATGGACCATACCAAAGCAGAAGACTACCGTTTTGCCCTGTTGCGACAGGCCGAGTACAGCATCAGTGTGACCAAAACGGCACAGTTGCCGGCGGATGAAGGTGCCGAAGTGGCAATCGCCGGACGCTCCAACGCCGGCAAGTCCTCGGTGCTCAACCGCCTCACCGAACGGCGCAGCCTCGCCCGCGTGAGCCGCACGCCGGGCCGCACCCAGGCCATCAATTATTTCACCCTGGACGCGCAACGGCGCCTGGTGGATCTGCCCGGATACGGCTACGCCAAGGTGCCGGAGGCCCTGCGGCGCTCCTGGGGCCCCTTGCTGGAGCGCTACCTGCGCGCCCGCGGCAGCCTGCGGGGGCTGGTGATTGTCATGGACATCCGCCACCCCCTCGGCCCCCACGATGCGGACCTCATTGCCTTTAGCCGTAGCTGCGGACGACCGGTCCATGTCCTGCTCAACAAGGCCGACAAGCTGAGTCGCGGCGCGGGCTTGCAGGTATTGGCCCAATTGCGCCGGGAGACCTTGCTGGCCGAGGTCGGTTTGCAACTCTTCTCCGCGCAGACCGGTCTCGGGCTGGCTGACCTGCATCGACAACTGGCGGCCTGGCTCGGCGAAAAAGAGACCCCGACATCTGCCGGGGCCGAGTCAGAGTCCCAAATAGGTGAGAAGGACTCGCGATCCGGTCAGGGAGGGAGGGACCAGATCGAGACAGCCCGGGGGCCATCCGCTGGATTGGAGTGAGGCTTGGCCAAAAAGTTCAGTAATCACCGCTTGTGGCATGCCCTGCGCCCAGGCTGGCGGGCCCGCTGGGGGCACGGAGCCGCGCGCTGGAGTGAGCAACTCCGGCTGCCTTTCTGGTACCCCCATGTCCCCATCGCCGCTGCCGTCGGTGTCCTTGGCATCCTCAATATCCTGCCGGCCCTGGAGCGTATCCTCGGCCTGAGCTATTCCGGCAGTTTGCGTACGGTATCCCACAGCTTCATCCTGGACGCCTTCCGCGGAGTGCCCCAGGGGGCCGCAGGGATCGTCCTGCTGGTGATGTCCGTGGGGCTGCTGTTCCGCTCCCGTTTCGCCTGGGCCGTGACCCTCCTCATCGCCGCCGCGACTTTCGCCCTGGAGATGTATCAGCACCCCCTGCAGTTCAGCCATCTGCTCCTCTACAACGGCATCCTCGTCCTGCTGCTCTTGGCCTACCATCGCCATTTCGACCGCAGCAGCCTGGCCAGCGGCACCCTCTTCGCCCTCGTCAGCGCGATCCTCACCCTCGGCTACGGAGTCTTTGGCGCCTATGTGCTGGGGCCGGATTTCAAGCCGCCCATCCATTCCATGATCACGGCCCTGTATTTTGCCGTCGTCACCATGTCCACGGTGGGCTATGGCGACATCCTGCCGACGACGGACGAAGCCAGGTTCTTCGTGGTGTCTTTGATCATCATCGGCATCACCGTCTTCGCCACCTCCCTCTCGGCCATCATCATCCCCGCCGTCAACAACCGCCTGCAGCGGCTCTTGCAAGGAGAAAAACGCCCCATGACCCGGAAGAACCATTACATCATTGCCGGCGATACGCCCCTGGCCCGCAATACCTATCGCGAGTTGAAGGCCCGCAAGCTCCCCGTGGTGGTGATCATCGGCCATCAACCCGAGGATTCCATCTACGAGCCCGACGATCTGGTCCTGGGCGACTCCAGCGATACCGATACCCTGAAGAGCGCCGGCGCGGAGACGGCCCTGGCGGTGCTGGCCCTGCGCGCCGACGACTCGGAAAACGCCTTCGTCGTCCTCGCCGTGAAGGAGTTGGAGGGACAGGCGCGCACGGTAGCGGCCGTCAATGACAGCAAGAACCTGGGCCGGGTGCGCCGGGTACAACCGGACATGATCATCGCCCCCCAGGTCATGGGCGGCGAACTCCTGGCCATGGCCCTCAACGGCGAGGAGCTGAACACCGATGCCGTCATGCGCATTTTTCGCTTTACCGGCGAAGCGCATGAGGACGGCGACAAGAAATAACGCTAAAAACGGCAGTTGGCGGGGATGTGCTGCCGAATCAAGAATAAAATGGGCGGGCGCAGGATAATCCGAAAAACTGGGCGATTGCTCCCTGCTTGTTTTGCCGGAAGCATCTGGATTAGAGTAGGAGAACTGGCGGTATCTAAATGATTTAAAAGGAGTTTATTATGCGCTGGTCAACCTTGCTCCAGTCCGTAGCCATCGGTTCCCTCCCCTTCCTGTCCGGGCCCCTCCAAGCCGCCACAGTGAATGCCGCGGACCAGTCCCTGCTCCAGCAGGCGCGGCAGCTTTTCCAGCCCCTGCCGGCCAGCATGGCCAGCGCCGCGCATCCCCTCACCCCGGCCCTGGTGGCGCTGGGGCGGGATCTCTTCTTCGACCCGCGCATCTCCCTGGATGGAACGGTGAGTTGCGCCAAATGTCACCAGGCGGCCCTCTATGGTACCGACGCCCTGCCCAAATCCATCGGCGTCAAGGACCGTTTGAACCCCCGCAATGCCCCCACCGTCCTCAACGCGGCCCTCCAGATCGCCGAACATTGGCAGGGAAACCGCAAGGACGTGGAAGATCAGGCCACCCAGGCCCTGGTGGGTCCGCCCAGCTACGGCAACCCGGATTACGGTGCCGCCATGGCCAAACTGAAGGCCATACCGGGTTACTCTCCGCTTTTTCAACAGGCCTTCCCGGGCGAGGAAAATCCCATCACACCCCAAAACTGGGGCCGGGCCATCGGCGCGTATGAACGTACCCTGGTAACTCCTTCGCCCTTCGATGCCTACCTGAAAGGGGATAACGGTGCCCTGACGTTGACCGCCAGGAAAGGACTGCGGGATTTCATCGCCGCAGGCTGTGCCGGCTGCCATAGCGGGGTGAACGTGGGCGGCGGCATGTTCACCAAGTTCGGCATCACGGAACCGTACTGGAAGGCCACCGGCTCCAAGGAGATCGACAAGGGCCGCATCGACGTCACCCAGAATCCGGCCGACCTGTATGTATTCAAGGTGCCGGCCCTGCGCAACGTGGCCATGACGGCACCTTACTTCCATGACGGATCGGTGGCCACCTTGCCCGAGGCGGTGCGGGTGATGGCCAAGGTGCAGCTTGGCCGCGAACTCACGGATCAGCAGGTGAAGGACATCGTCAGCTTCCTGGACAGCCTTACGGGTTCGCTGCCCAAGGATTTTGCCGAAGCTCCCATCCTGCCGCCCGGCGCTTTCCCGGGGTCCCTGCCGGCTGCTTCCTCTGCGGATTAACTGCGGATCCGGCCGAGACACCGGCGCTGGGATCCGGCCACCGGACAGCGCTCAAGAGTGGGCCGCATCCCAGTTGTCACCAACGCCCATGGATACCAGCAGGGGGACGGCCAGTTCGGCCACCCCCTCCATCCGTGCCTTGAGGGCCGCCCGGGCCGCCGCAACACCGGCCTGGGGCACCTCCAAAATCAGCTCGTCATGCACCTGCAGGATCATCCGCCCCCGTTCCGGAGCCTCCAACAGCCAGGCATCCACGGCAATCATGGCCTTTTTGATGAGGTCGGCCGCCGTGCCCTGCATGGGGGCGTTGATGGCGGCGCGCTCCGCATAGGCCCGCCGGGCCGGGTTGCTGGAGCGGATCTCCGGCACATAGAGGCGGCGGCCGAAGAGGGTCTCCACGTAGCCGCGCTCCCGCGCCTCGGCGCGAATGTGTTCCATATAGGCCTGCACCCCCGGATAACGCTGAAAATAACGATCCATGTATTGCCGCGCCGCTCCCTGATCAATGCTCAACTGCTGGGCGAGACCGTAGGCGGAAAGCCCATAGATCAGGCCGAAATTGATGGCCTTGGCGGCGCGGCGCGCCTCGGCGTCCACCGCCTCCGGGGCCAGGCCAAAGACCTCGGCGGCGGTGGCGGCGTGCACGTCCAGGCCCTCGGCAAAGGCGCTGCGCAAGCGTGCGTCGCCCGACAGGTGCGCCATGATGCGCAGTTCGATCTGGGAATAATCGGCACTCATCAGGACATGGCCCGGCTCCGCCACAAAGGCGCGGCGGATGCGCCGTCCCTGCTCCGTGCGCACGGGGATGTTCTGCAGGTTCGGTTCACTGGATGCCAGGCGCCCGGTGGCCGCCACCGCCTGTTGAAAATGGGTATGCACCCGCCCGGTACGCGGCTCGATCATGCGCGGCAGGGCGTCGGCATAGGTATTCCGGAGTTTGGCCAGGGCCCGATAGTCGAGAATGAGACGCGGCAATTCCGCCTGGGCGGCCAGTTGCGCCAGCACATCCTCGTTGGTGGACGGTTGACCGCCCGGAGTCTTTTTCAAGACCGGCAGCCCCATTTTGTCAAAGAGTATCTCCTGGATCTGCTTCGGGGAATTGAGGTTGAAGGACTGCCCGGCGGCGTGAAAGGCCCGCGCCTCCATGCCCTGCATCTCCTCCGCCAGTTCAGCGCTCAGGACCTCCAACTGGCGATGATCCACCTTGACGCCGGCCTCCTCCATGCGCGCCAGGACGGTCACCAGCGGCATCTCGATTTCCGTAAGCACCCGTTGCAAGCCAGGCTCCGCGGCAATCCGCGGCCACAAGAGCCGATCCAGACGCAAGCAGACATCGGCATCCTCAGCGGCGTAGGGCAGGGCCTCGGTCACGGGGATATCGGCAAAGTTTTTCGCGTTTTTCCCCTTGCCGGCCAGATCCGCGTAGGCGATGTTCCGATGCTGCAAATGGCGCTGGGCCAGGGTGTCCAGGTCGTGCCCCGTCTGGGTGCTGTCGAGGATATAGCTTTCCAGCAGCGTGTCCCGGAGCAGGCCCGCCGGCCGAATCCCCTGGTGCCAGAAGATCCGCCAGTCGAACTTGGCATTCTGCGCCAGCTTGGCGGCAGCGGGGTCCTCCAGCCAGGGACGCAGCGCCGTCAGCACCTCCGCCCTGGGCAACTGGGGGCTGCCGTCCCGATGGCCCACGGGGATATAAACGGCGGTTACCTCCCCGTCAGCGCCCAGCCAAGCGCAGGAGATGCCCACCAGATCGGCAACCCAGGGATCGAGATCCGTGGTCTCGGTGTCGATGGCCACCAGTTCCGCCTTTTCCACGGCCTGCACCAAGGCGGCGAGGGCCTCGGGCTGGATGATCAAACGATAGCCGTTGCGGTCCAATTGGCCGGCCCCGGCCGCCGACGGGCCGGGATCGGCGGGCAGGTCCTTGAGCCAGGCGTGAAAACCCAACTGTTGCGCCAGGCGGCGCAAGGCCGCCAGATCGGGGGGACGCCGCTCCAGGGAGAGACTAGGCAGGGCCACATCCACCCGAATGGTCGCCAATTGCCGGCTTAGGGGTAAATGATCGGCGGCAGCGCGCAGGGCATCCCCCACCTTGCCGCCCATTTCCCCGGCATGGGCCAGCACCCCGTCCAGATCGCCGTACTCGGCCAGCCACTTGGCGGCGATCTTGGGCCCCACTCCCGGAACGCCGGGGATGTTGTCCACCTTGTCCCCCGTCAGGGCCAGGAAATCGGCAATGCGCTCGGGGGGGACACCGAAGCGCTCCAGGACGGCGCCGCGGTCCGTTTCCACCCCCTTCATGGTATCGAGGAGATGCACCTTGTCGTTCACCAGTTGGGCCATGTCCTTGTCGCCGGTGATGATGAGCACAGGCTGATCCACGGGCGTTTGCCGCGCCAAGGTCCCGATGACGTCATCCGCCTCCACGCCGGGTTCCACGAGGAGGGGCAGGCCCATGGCCCGGACCCATTCGTGCAGCAAGGGTATCTGCACCCGCAGTTCCTCGGGCATGGCGGGACGCTGGGCCTTGTATTGCACATAGAGGGCGTCGCGGAAGGAGCCCCCGGGGGCGTCGAAGACCACGGCGATTTCCCGGGCCTCGTGGTCCTTGAGCAGGCGGCGCAGCATGTTGGCCACGCCGTAGATGGCGCTGGTGGGCAAGCCGTCGGGGGCGCGCAGATCGGGCAGGGCGTGAAAGGCGCGATAGAGAAAACTGGAGGCATCCACCAATATGCGCGGGGAATCATTCATGACGGGCTAGGACTTTGCAGTGATTTTCCGCCATAATACGCAAAAGCACCCCACAAAACACGGGATTCCCATGCGTCCACAACTCGAACATCAGCACTCCGGCGATGGCGGCGAGGCCCGTCTCACCCGCGAGGCATGGAAGATCTTCCAGATCATCGCCGAATTCGTCCACGGTTACGAAAAGCTGGCTTCCGTGGAGCCCTGCGTGAGCATCTTCGGCTCGGCGCGCGTCACAGCGGATCATCCCTGGTACCAGAAGGCCCAGCGCATCGCCGAGATGCTGTCCAACGCCGGCTTCTCCGTCATCAGCGGCGGCGGCCCGGGGATCATGGAGGCCGCCAACAAGGGCGCCTTCCACGGAACCGGCTACAGTATCGGCCTCAACATCGAACTGCCCCACGAACAGCGTACCAACCCCTATCAGGACATTTCGCTGTCCTTCGAGCATTTTTACTCGCGCAAGGTCATGTTCATGAAATACGCGGCGGCCTACGTGGTCATGCCCGGCGGCTTCGGCACCCTTGATGAGCTGGTGGAATGCCTCACCCTGGTGCAGACGGGCAAGACCCGCAAAATGCCCATCATCCTCGTTGAATCCGCTTTCTGGAGCGGCCTGCTCGACTGGATCCGCTCCACCATGCTCCCGGCAGGCACCGTTCACGCCGAGGACTTCGACCTGATTACCGTCATTGATGAAGCGGAGGAGGTGGTCAACGCCATCTTCAACCATTACGAAAAACGCGGCTTTGCCCCATCGGCCGCAGAGACAGAGGCCCTTCTCAATCTATGAGGCCCCAAGGGAGCATTATCATGGTACGCAGCATCTGCATCGTCATGGGCGCCAGCCTGCTGGCCCTATCCTTTTCCACCCTGGCCCGTGCCGAAGACCTGCAGAAACTCCATCTGCCCAGCCTGGCCCCCGAGAGCAAGATCGGCCCCAAGGCCCAGATCAAGGCCCCGGAGGGGTCGCGCATCGAGGAATACAAGGTCAATGGCCGCGTCTATATGGTCAAGGTCATCCCACCCAAGCCCTTCCCGCCCTACTATCTCGTGGACAAGGGCGGCACCGGCCGTTTCACCCAGGTACCGCAAAACGATGCCGAGCATCTCAGCGTGCCGAGCTGGGTTATCTTCCGCTGGTAAGGCAACAGACAGCGCATCATGTCCGTCTACACCCCCGTCAGCGATGCCGCACTGGCCGCCTTTCTGGCCGACTATGACCTTGGCCGGCCCCTGCGGCTCACCGGCATCTCGGCTGGCGTGGAAAACAGCAATTTTTTCCTCGATACGGAGGGAGGCAACACCGTCCTCACCATCTTCGAGCGCCTGCCCATCCACGAAATCCCTTATTTTCTCGATCTGACCGACTGGCTGGGGCGCGCCGACATCCCCTGCCCCCGCCCCATCCCCGCCCGCGACGGCCGCACCCTCAAAACCCTCTGCGGCAAGCCCGCCGCCATTGTCCAGCGCCTGCCCGGGCACTCGGTGGAGGGGCGCAACCCGACAGCGGAAGAAATCACCCTGCTGGGCCGACTGCTGGCGCGCATGCATCGCGCCGGCCAGGACTTTCCCGTCCACCGCCCCAATCCCGCCGGTCCCCAGTGGTGGCTAGAAACCGCCCAGCGCCTGCGCGCCCACTTATGCCGGGATGACGTGGCCCTCGTGCAGGACGAATTGCGGGAGCAAGGTCAGAACGCTTGCCAGCATCTGCCCCAGGGGGTAATCCACGCCGATCTCTTCCCCGACAACGTCCTGTTCAGCGCTGACCGGATTACCGGCATCATCGATTTTTATTACGCCTGCGACGACCTCTGGCTCTACGACCTGGCCATTGTCGCCAATGCCTGGTGCTCCCGGCCCGACGGTTCTCTCGACAGCACCCTCAGCCAAACGCTCTGGGAGGCCTACACCAGCGAGCGCCCCCTGGTCGCCGAGGAAGAAGCATGCTGGTTTCCCCTCCTGCGCGCCGCCGCCCTGCGCTTCTGGCTCCTGCGCCTCGACGCCCAGCACTTCCCCCGCGCCGGCGACCTCACCCAGTGCAAGGACCCCGCAGAATACCAACGCATCCTCCTAGCCCGGCGCGAGGGCTGCTGAGCCCTGCCGCAGACCGCCTGGCCACTGCAGGAGCGGCCCATGGCCGCGACCCGCCCGGGAGACAGGCAAGGACGCCTGGAGATCCGGACGGAACCGTTTTCCGCATTCCAATGCGCTTTACAGCGCGTCTGGCGGCAGTGCTGCAGGGCCCCGACCTCAAGAGTCCGACGGCCCCTTGCCCGACCACCGAGCCACAATGATCAGTGCCGCCCCGAAAAAGATCGCCTCCCCCGCCGGCAAGGCCCAGTCGCTGCTATGGCCACCGAGGAGGATGGAGGCGATCAGGGCCAAGGCCATGACCACCAGAAAGGTGCCCAGGATCTCCAGCATCTTCTGAAAACGCCGCCGATCGATGGCCGCCACCAGCGGCCACAAGCCCAAGCCCTCCAGGACCCGCCGCGCCCCCTTGGGGAACACGGCGGCCAGGACAATGCACACCACCAGGACCGTATTCAGGAAATACAAAACCAACATCGGGACCCCCACCCTCAGCAGGAACACCGCTCACCCAGTTGCCCCAAGACAAACGCCAGCGCGGTCTTTTCCCGGATGGCCGTCGTCCCATGGACCCCAAGACGACATGGCTCATCCCGTTTCCGCAGCCGCTTTCAACCAGGCATTCCTCGTTGCGACTCACTTGGTTTTTATACGCCGTACGCCGTAAATTCGCTATGCACCACGCTGGCCAGCACGCGGTTCAACGACGCAGTGGCCGAGGCGGGCAAGGAAGCGTTGGACGTCGTCGACCTGATCGATGCCGTCACCGATCGACTCGACATGGTGGGTTTCACTCCCGCCACCGACTACCAGCGGCGCATGACTTCGATGCGGTTCTGTCTCACCGGTGTTCGGCGCCACCGAAATCGGCCTCGCCGCCGCCAACATCCACTTGGTACTACAAGCAGCGGGCTGGGTGCTGCGCTGGCGCGAACCCTGGGAGCGGCGGCAGTATCCAGCTTGATCCTGGTCGGGCTGCTGCGCAACAATCTGGTGCATTGAGAGGGACCTATGCCAACCCCAACCCTGCAAACCGACACCCTGAAAGGCCTGTCCAGCGCTGCGGCAGCTCGCCGTCTGGCCGCGGACGGCCCGAACCTGCTGCCCGGCAGCACGCCGAAAACCCTTTTCGGCATCGTGCTCGGGGTGATGCGCGAACCCATGTTCCTGATGCTGTTGGTCGCCGGCGGCATCTACCTCGCGCTGGGCGACCGCGCCGAGGCGCTGTTTCTGCTGGCCTTCGTGTTCGTGGTCATCGGCATCACCCTGGCGCAGGAACGCAAGACCCAGCGTGCGCTGGAATCGCTGCGCGACCTCTCCGCGCCGCGCGCTCTGGTGATCCGCGATGGGCAGGAGCAGCGCATCGCCGGGCGCGAGGTGGTGCGCGGCGACGTGCTGGTGCTGCACGAGGGCGACCGCGTCGCCGCCGACGCGCAACTGGTGCAGGGTCAGCTCACGGTGGACGAATCCTTGCTCACCGGCGAGGCGGTGCCGGTGAACAAGCTGCCCGATCCACAGATGCGCGAACTTGCCGCCCCGGGCGGTGATGGCTTGCCAGCGCTGTTCGCCAGCACGGTGGTAACCAAAGGTGTGGGTCTGGCGGTGGTACAGGCAACCGGTACGGCAACTGCGGTGGGGCGTATCGGCGAGGCGCTGGCGACCACGGGCGAGGCGACCTCCGGTCTGCAACAGTCTTCGCGCACACTCATTCGCAACCTGACCGTGATCGCCTTGTTGCTGGCCGTATCGCTGGTGCTGATCAATTGGCTGTGGGATGGTCGATCGCTGCTGGAAAGCCTGTTGTCTGGTATCGCACTGGCCATGGCCATCCTGCCCGAGGAGATTCCGGTCATCCTCACCGTGTTCCTGGCGCTGG
The DNA here is from genome assembly GCF_003721225.1 of Acidithiobacillus sulfuriphilus. Lineage (GTDB taxonomy): Bacteria > Pseudomonadota > Gammaproteobacteria > Acidithiobacillales > Acidithiobacillaceae > Acidithiobacillus_B > Acidithiobacillus_B sulfuriphilus. The sequence goes on from NZ_RIZI01000181.1 coordinate 33,200, forward strand.
GCGCCTGGCGCATCGCCAAAGCCAAGGTGCTCACCCGGCGCGTGCCCGCGGTGGAGGCGCTCGGCGCAATCACCGTGCTGGCGGTGGACAAGACCGGCACGCTGACGCAGAACCGCATGCAGGTGGCGGAATTGGCCGTGGACGGCGCATCGTTCAGCGCCGCAAGCGATGAATTGCCCGAGACCTTCCACACCCTGGTCGAGTTCGCCATGCTGGCCACGCCGGCCGACCCCTTCGACCCCATGGAAAAGGCCATCCAGGCCTTCGGGCATGCGCGCCTGGCCGGCACCGAGCACATCCACGATGACCGTAACCCCGAGTTCCAGTACGACCTCGTGCCCGACATCCTGGCGATGACCCGCGTGTTTTCCGGCGCGCGGCCCGACACCTACCTGCTCGCCACCAAAGGCGCGTCCGAGGCCGTGGCCGATTTGTGCCACCTGTCCGAAGCGGATCGTCAGGCCATCCAGCATCAGGTCGAAGCCATGGCCGCGCGCGGGTTGCGCGTGCTGGGCGTGGCCAAGGGCGGGTGGCAAGTCAGTCACCCGGATACCCCTTGGCCCAAAACCCAACACGATTTCGATTTCAGATTCCTCGGACTGGTGGGCTTTTTCGACCCGCCGCGTCCCGAAGTGCCCGCCGCCGTTGCCGAGTGCCGCGCCGCCGGCGTGCGCGTGCTGATGCTCACCGGTGATCATCCCGCCACGGCGCGCGCGATTGCCCGGCAGGTGGGTCTATCCGAACGCGCCGAAATCATCACCGGCCCCGAGATCGCCGCGCTGGATGATGATGCCCTGCGCCTGCGCTTGAAGCAGGTCGATCTGTGCGCCCGCCTGCAGCCCGAACAGAAACTGCGTCTGGTGCGAGTGCTGCAGCAATCCGGCGAGGTAGTGGCCATGACCGGCGATGGCGTCAACGACGCCCCCGCGCTCAAAGCCGCCGATGTCGGCATCGCCATGGGCGAGCGCGGCACGGACGTAGCGCGCGAGGCCGCCGCCCTGGTACTGCTGGACGACAGTTTCGCCAATATCGTCGGCGCCATCCGCGGCGGCCGGCGCATCTATGACAACATCACCAAAGCCACGCGCTTCGTATTCGCCGTGCACATGCCCATCGTCGCGCTGGCGCTGCTGCCGGCACTGCTGCACTGGCCCATCTTGCTGTTGCCGGTACACATCGTGCTGCTGGAACTGCTCATCGACCCGGCCTGCTCCATCGTGTTCGAGGCCGAGCCAGCGGTCGCCGACCTCATGCGCCGCCCACCGCGGCCGCTTTCCGCCAGTCCCTTCGCGCTGGGCAACATCGGCTATGCGCTGGTACAGGGCTTGGGCATCGCCGCCCTCCTGCTGGGCGGATACGCCTTGCTCCAGCATTTCGCTGGCTGGGCCGAATCGGACCTGCGCCTGGCGGCGTTTACCGCGCTGGTGCTGGCCTTGTTCCTGTTGATTCTGGCCAACCGCGACCTGGCGCATGCCGCGCTGTTCAATCTGCGCGGCGACAACCCTTGGCTGGCACGGATGTTCATCGGCGTGGCCCTGGTGCTGGCTGCAGCCATGGTGATTCCCGCCCTGCGCGAAGTGATGGGCTTTGCCAAACTGAGCCTGCCGCCGCTGGCCGCCGCGCTCGGTCTGCTGCTGGCCTGCGGATTGTGGCTGCAGGCGCTGCGCTGGGCCAATGACTGGCGCTTGCACTGGGCACCCATTGAGTGAGCGGGCCCTTGGTTGACAGGATTTGGCGGGGCGCTACATAGTATCAAAATGTGTTCCCTGCCTGACATCCCACACCAGAGGCAGGCCGATCATCCGCCCCCGGTGGAGTCCGGCCGTCTTGACCGCTGCCCGCCTAGAGTGGCCCGCGTGCCCCATCTGGCCGTTCTCGCCCTTTTCAGTCTGTCACCGGGCTTGGCGGCGGCCAACGGCAACCTGCCGGAACCCTTTTATCATCGGCTCAGCGGGGCGTTGCAGTGGCGCGTGGCGGCACAGGGCGAGACCCTGGCGAGCCTGTCCTCCCACTTTGGCGTTGCGGCAACCTCCATCGCCCGCCTGAACGGCCTCAAGGCGGGCGCCCGTCTCCAGGGCGGCGAGGTCATCGCCATCGATAATCTGCACATCGTCCCCGCGCAACCCGGCTTCGATCTGGTGCTCAACCTCCCCCAGAAGATGCTCTTCTTCTTTCCGCCCCATGGTGCCGTGCAGGGGTATCCGGTAGCCCTGGGCAAACCCGATTGGCCCACCTTCAACGGGCGCTTCCGGGTGCTGTACAAGGAAAGCCACCCCGCTTGGGACGTGCCCCAATCCATTCAGGAGGAGATGCGCCGGGAAGGCAAGACGGTCAAGACCAAAGTGCCGCCCGGCCCCGACAATCCCCTGGGAGAATACTGGATCCAGTTGAGCGTTCCAGGCTACGGCATTCACGGCACCATAGCGCCCACCAGCATTTACCGTTTCGCCAGCCATGGCTGCATCCGCCTGCACAACGACGATATCGCCGCCCTTTTTCCGCAGGTGGCGGACGGCATGCCGGGCATCAGCATTTACCAGCCCGTCCTGCTCGCCGAAACGGACGACGGCGACATCTATCTGGAAGTACACCCCGATATCTACCATCAGGGTATCGACCCGGCCCGCCGCGCCCGGCGGCTCATCGAAGCCGCCGGCCTGGAAGACCGGGTGGACTGGACCGCAGTCCGGGCCCAGTTGCGCCATCCCTGCGGCACTGCAGTCTTGATCAACCGGGAAGAACCGGAAGAAAACCAGGAGGAAACATCATGAAGCAAAAACCCAGCCCCTTGCACTACTCCCTTTGCCGGCGCGGTTTCCTGCGTGGCACCTTGGCGGGCTTCGCCGGCCTTGCCGCCCATGGCGCCCGGGCAAGCACACTCCCCACGCCGGCCGAGCGGCAACTGGCTTTTTATAACATCCATACCGGCGAGCACTTGCAAACCGTCTACTGGGCCAACGGCGCCTATGTCCCAGGAGGCCTCGGCGACATCAACCATATCCTGCGCGACTTCCGCACCGATACCATCGTCCCCATGCACCGCCGCCTGCTCGATCTGCTCTACCTCATCCACACCCGCCTGGGCAATCCGGACCCCTTTCACATCATCTCCGGCTACCGCACCCCTGCCACCAACGCCATGCTCCACGACCGCAGCGGGCAAGTAGCCAGCCACAGCCTGCACATGGACGCCATGGCGGTGGACATCCGCCTGCCCGGCGTGGCATTGAGCCGCCTGCGGGAGCTGGCATTGTCTCTACGGGCGGGCGGCGTAGGCTACTATCCGCGCTCGGATTTCGTGCATGTGGACATCGGCCGGGTGCGGCAGTGGCAGGGGGCCTGAGACTTTCCGGATCGGCGGCCATTGCCGCTGCAACCCAGGGAGAAGGGCATAATCCCCAAAACGCCCCCCTGCAAGCCCAGGTTCATGGAAATCCGCCAGGGTTGGCGAAGATGGCTGGCTGAGTTAGAGTGCGGGCCGTGGCACCGCTGAAACGGCTTCAGGACGGTGCCGGGGCCGTAGTCAAACCAGTTTTTCGCATTTCACCCCCTGCGCAGAGGAGCGAACGCCATGACGGAAACGGGTTCCTGGTCACGGGAGAGCCGCTGGCTCCATGCCGGCATCGCCTTTGGCGTTACCTGGCAACTTTTTTCTTCCTTATGGATGACCCCGAACTGGGCAAAGGCCGAGTACAACAGCCTGGGCGGCATTCTTTTCAGCCTGCATGCCTGGGTAGGGTTGATGACCGCCTTATTCATTCTTTGGCACTGGCTATGGCTGGCCCGCGATGCCGGTGCGCGCCGCCAGCTCTTTCCCTGGCGCGGGCCTTGGGCGCTGGTCCTTGCGGAAGCCAAGGGCTTGCTGCAGGGCAGCCTGCCCCCCACCGGACCCCATGGCGGTTTGGTGGGGCTGGTCCACGGCCTCGGCCTGCTGGCAGTGACCTGGATGGGGCTGACGGGCGCCGCCATTTTCTTCTTCCTGCCCCAAGGCGGCACCTCGCCCGGGGCCACGTTGCACAGCCTGGTTCCCCTGCACACGCTCTTGGCCAATATCGTCTGGGCCTACTGGATAGGCCATGTCAGCATGGTGGCCCTCCATGTCCTGCGCCGCGACCGCATCTGGAATATCTTTCGCCTCTGGGAGTAACTCCCTAGCCGCGCGCCGCAGCGACCCGGCTATGGTCCGGGGAAAGGATGTCCGTGCTGGTCTACCCGGCGCACATGGCCGGCGCTGTCGCGAATCACCCCGGCCAGACGGGGCTTGTCTTCCCTCGTCCCGCAACGCTGCGCGGCGCTGCGGGTGGCCGCCAGCGGCGCTCCTCCGCCACTGGCCGGCTCCACCGTCACCTGCCCGCGCAACCGCTCCAGGAGCTTGGGGCCGATCCCCGGCACCTGCCGCAAATCCTCCACCTGCGCAAAAGGACCGTGGGCCTGGCGATAGGCAATGATGGCCTGCGCCTTGGCGGGCCCGATGCCCGGCAGGCTATCCAGGGCTCCCCCATCGGCAGTGTTGATGTTGACCGCGGCACTTGCCCAGGGCGAAAAGAGCAAGGCCAGCCACAGCAAAAGCGTTTGCCATTGAGTCCCCGCCATACCACCCTCCGCGCCGAGATGCCTCAAGCCAAGCGTTCCAAGGGCGCAATGCCCAGGGCCAGCCATTTCACGCCGCTCGGAAAGCGGACCTGAATACGCCCCTGCCGGCCATCGGCCTCATAATCCAGCACTACCCCCTCGCCGAATACCGGGTGCTGGATCCGGCAGCCCAAGGGATAGGGGATATCCGCGCCGACCGTGCGGACAGGCGCCGCTGGACGGCTGATTTTCGCCCGCGGCCGCAGATCCTGCAGGAGTTCGCTGGGCACTTCGCGCAGAAAACGTGAAGGGATGGCCTGCCGCTCGCTACCGTGCAGGCGCCGCGACTCGGCATGACTGAGGACCAGCACCCGCATGGCCCGGGTCATCCCCACATAACAGAGCCGCCGCTCCTCGGACAGGCCTTGGGCATCTTCCAGCGCGCGCTGATGGGGAAAGAGTCCTTCCTCCAGGCCGGTGAGAAAGACCAGGGGGAACTCCAGGCCCTTGGCGCTGTGCAGGCTCATGAGTTGGACGCAATCCTCCCAGGCGTCCCCCGCGCCCTCGCCGGCCTCCAGAGCGGCATGGGTGAGGAACTCCGACAAGAGATTGCCGGGTTGCGCCGCCAGATCGCTGCCCGGCCCTTCGGCCGACCACTGCTGCTCATAGCTCCGCGCTGCCGTGACCAGTTCGTCGAGGTTCTCCAGCCGCCCTTCGGCGCGCTCGCCTTCGCGGGCATGCCAGGTGCGCAACTCACTGCCGACAATGACCCCCTCCATCTTGCCGGCGAGGGTGGCCACAGCCAGCTCCCTGTCCAGGCGATTCACCAGATTCAAAAATTCGTTCACCTTCCCTTGTCCCAGGGCCCCCGCCGCCTGCCATAGGGACAAGCCCTGCGCCCGTGCCGCCGCCCGCAGGCGATCCAGGGTCACCGCCCCGATCCCCCGCGCCGGCACATTCACTACCCGCTCAAAGGCCGTATCATCATGACGATTGGCCAACAGGCGCAGATAGGCCAAGGCATCCTTGACCTCGGCGCGCTCGAAAAAGCGCAGTCCCCCGTAGACCCGATAAGGTACCCCCTCCCGCACCAGCGCCTCTTCAAAGGCCCGCGACTGGGCGTTGGAACGATAGAGGATGGCGCATTCCGCCCGCTTCCCTCCCGCCGCCAGCCATTGCTGCACGCGACCCACCACATAGCGCGCCTCGTCCACCTCGTTATAGGCGGTATAGACCTGCACCGCCTCACCG
>NZ_RIZI01000182.1 GCF_003721225.1 Acidithiobacillus sulfuriphilus
CCCGCCGATGCGGCGGTGAACGCGGCCATCCGCGAGGTGGTGGAGGAGTTGCTGGACAACGGCCTCACCCCGCGCGAGGCCAAGGTACTGCGCATGCGCTTCGGCATTGGCATGAATACCGACCATACCCTGGAAGAGGTGGGCAAGCAGTTTGACGTCACCCGCGAGCGCATTCGCCAGATCGAGGCGAAAGCCCTGCGCAAGCTCCGTCACCCCTCCCGTTCCGAACGGCTACGCAGCTTTGTAGACGGAGAAGTGAACATCCCGTCTTGACCTTCGCCAGGCCGGGGTAGGTACTCCGGCCTTCCTCCGGGCCTGTAGCTCAGTCGGTTAGAGCAGGGGACTCATAATCCCTTGGTCCACGGTTCGAGTCCGTGCGGGCCCACCAATTAAAACAATATGTTATGCTATTTTTGACGTTCCCTGTTTTTGGGTTTCCAGGCGCTGTTCCCCACTGGTTCCCCATTCGTCGGTTGCTAGAAAGGAGCGATCCTATCGTGTGAAGCTGCCGGCAGCGGTAAATGTCGGCGGTTCATCCTCGCTCGCGCGGGGAACACGATGGTGATGCTGTGTCACGGATCGGCAATATGGAGCCAAAACTGAGTCGGCCTAATGGCGGCCACCCACATGGCGTAGCCATGGTCAGGCCCCTTGAGGTCCCATACCACTCTCAAAAACGGTACTATCTTTCATAGCGCACTCCTCATTGGTCTGTAAACCCTTTGTAGCAACAGTGCGCCACCTCACTCAAGTTCAGATGTAATCTGCCCGTACTTTAGATTCGATCATAGCTCATGCCTATCCCACGGAACCCAACTTGCGACGCGTGGGCTGCTGTGTAGCCAATGCATCCTTCGACTCAGGGCAGAAAATAACGACTTCCTCACCGCTGGCTTTGAAGTAGGACAGATTGATGCGCGCAAACTCGTCGTCCGGCTTGCGCTTGTTCATCTGCTCCTTGACGCGACGGCGGCACTCGGTGGCGTAAGCCACATACTCTTCGAACTCGTCGTCGGTCGGCGGTCCGTGCGGGTGCAGAATCTTCAAGAACGCGCAGACGGTTTTCTTGATGCCTTTCTCGTCGCGCCCCTCGATCGACTTGCCAAGGCGAATGCGCTTGCTGACCTCTTCATACCGGTTCGTGTGCTTGAACTGGTAGTGGAAGGCCTCGGCCAGGTAGTCGGTGATGAATCCATAGTTGCTAGTAAGGAACTCGCTGCTGTTCTTGGGCATCTCCCAACCTGGGATATAGGCCGCAAAGCGATCCATAACAGCCAGATCAAGCTCGGGGGGCAGTGGCTGAAACAAGTCGTACTCGTTGGAATTCACCACTTGCTGCACCGAGACATCGATGTTGCCAACGAAGCTCAAACTGGCATCGGCAATGACCTCTACGCCGCGTGAGAAACGGCCGTTGGCCATGAAGTCCTTCATGATCTGGATGGTGTCCGGATCACGCACCTTGATTCCTCCAACTTCATCGAAGGCGACGGTATCCCAATAGCCGACCAAACCCACCTTGCGACGCACGTTGTTATAGAACAATGTGGCTTTGGTGGCCTGGCCACCCGAGATCAGGGTGGCATAGGGGGAAAATTCGCTGAAGAAGTAGGACTTGCCAGTGCCGCGCGGGCCCAATTCGATGTAGTTGTAGTTGGGCTCCACCAAGGCTGCCAGTCGGGCGATGAAATGCATCTGCACCCGTTTGGACAGCTTGCTTGGTTCCAAACCGACCGACCGTAGAACAGCCGCGATCCACTCGTCGCATGTGAACGCAGCGCGGCCTTCGGTGTAGCGATTGAAGTCGAAGCGCGAGAGTTGAATCGGCCGCAGATCCTCGATGGAAAAAGCGTAGTCGTCTTCGTCGATGTCGTTGTGCGCCAGTGTTACCTCGGCCCAGATGCCCCCTTCAAGCAGCCGATCATTGTCGCGGTAGAACTTCTCGCCGATCGCAATCCGCTGCGAGTTGAAGTTTTCCAGCGAGGCCCAGTGGCGCTTCTCTTTCTCGACATAGCGAACGTGGACCTTGTCGATGAACCTGTGCTTGCCTCTGGTTGCCACCTTGGATTGAGCAGCATTGGCTTCGTCCGGCCGCACGTAGTTTTCTTGTAACGTGGAAAGCACGGCGTCCATGCCTGCATTGATCTCTGCCTCATCATTACTGGCGCAATACTTGGCAAGCAGAAATTCAAGGACGAACGACGGGACGTTTGTGCCCTTCTTGATCCGATGTAGCAGGTCCTTGCGCAGAACTTTGCCGTCGAAGGTCGAATTAAGCTTTTGGTCAAGCTTGTCCATATGACTCATTCCGTATAGTCAGTTTCAAGAGGTAGGCTGCGGTAAGCAGCGAGCGTGATGGGATTCAGCGCCTTGACCGAGAGTTTACCCCTGAACTCATCGTCCATGCGCAGTGCGATCTGTTTACACTCACCAGACATCAATGTGACCGTTCGGGTTGCCGGGTTTACATCGCCTCCTGGGCGGGGCTCACCTACCACGTTGCCCTTGCTGTCATGTGCTTCCAGCAATATCTCGACGGTCATTTCTTGCGAAAATATATCATCGGCGACGAGCCTGACTCCAATGACTGGCAATCTTGTAGTAATTCTTTTTGCTCCGTTTTTGTAACTAAGCTCAACTACCACCTTGCCTATCTCTGCAGGCATATTGGTGTCTAGACGCGCAATCAACACCGGTACAACAGCCTCCGACAGGGAAGCACCACCATGGAAATACAGGTGGCCTAAGCGATACGGTGCCATACTGCGGGGTATAGCCACTTGGGCGAAATCCCCCCGAATGCCGAACTTCTCCGCGCTGACGACCAGGCTATGACCGTCTGCCGATCCGTCGCCCAGCATCATGCGGTCATGCGCATTCACCGGCCATTTGCCCTGGGGTTTGACGCACACATCCCCCGCCTCCGCATGCGCATTGAGGAAGAAGCCATGGTCGGTAACAATGACCGCTTCTTTGAATCCCATGCCACGCAGCTTGTGCAGTGCGATGCGGATCAGCTTCAGTGTGCCAGGGATCAGACCCAGCGTCGTTTCGGGGTTGCTTTCCAGCTGGCTGTCGATTTCCGTGGAGCGCAGCACCAGCAGGTCGACGGTCTCCGCAATTTTTGGTTTGCCACGCACGAAATCGCTGAGCAACATTTCCGTGAAGCGATCCCCGTAACGCTTAGCCAACACATTCATGCGTTGCGGGACGTTGCCCACGGGCGCCCCGGCCAGCTTGGGCACGAGTGAGTCGTTCTCCAGAGACAAGGTCAAATCCGTGCGTGCGCCAGGCAGCAAGCTCGCCATGCCCACCAGGGTGATAGTCGGCAACTGTGCGTAAGCCGCTTGCAGCTCGACCGGCCCGTCCTCTGCCAACAGTTTTTCAAGGGCCACACCCAACTCGTAGCGCAGAGCGTCCACCATCAAGTAGGCCACCTTGCGCCCGCTTTCCTTGAGACGATCTGCTACCAGGCGATCAAAGACATCGGCGTTGGCTAGGCGTCCCGTGGGCGGCCAGCCAACAATCTCGACGTGCTTAACGAACACGCCTTGAACCTTTTCGGCTAGGCGCCGATAGCGGGCCCGCGCCTGGCTGATCACTTCATGCATCAAGTCGTGCTGGTCGAGGAAGTCACCAGCGGCTTGCTCAAACTCGCGCTGCAGGCGGTCTGCTTCACGCAAACTGCCCAGGTAGAAATCGATCAACTCCGCCTGAGAGCGGGCGTGGTCTGGCAACTGGCGTTCAAAGTCTTCACAGGCCTCGGCCAGACTCAAGCCTGCGCGCACCAACTCCCACTGCGCCTGGCTTTCACCCTTGCTCAGCCACACTGAGCTCTTATGGCGGGCCAGCACACGGCGTGTGGCATCAGTGTCGCCGGTCACGATGCCCTTAGTCGCCGTGCGCAGGAACGTCCGCTCCTCGAAGGGGAAGGTATCGCGCTCACCTAGGTCTTCAAACTCCCCGCATAGATCGGCCAGGCTGAGTTCTGCTTCGATGGCTTCCGCCCGCTCGATATAAACCGCGCGTGACTTGGGGTCGCTGCGCAGGCGGTCGCACACATCCTCGACGATGGGGCTGGCTTCCATCGGTGCGTGCGGCACCCCTTTTAGGGTCTCCGGCAGCGCCACCGGCAAATCAAACACGAACTCGCTGAACAGCACGTAGCGCCACAGTTCATCCGCCAGGGCGGCCCAGGTCTTGCCGCGCGTCTTCACGTTCAGGCCCAAGGTAGCGCGGAGGAAGTCGCGCGCCTCTTGCGCCCAGCCTTCCTGCCCCTTTAGCGCTTCCGTTTGGCTCGCGCTCGGCGCCAACAGTGCGGCCAGAATCTCTCGGCCGGACTCCACCCGCAAAGTGGCTCGCAGTTGCGGCCAACTCACGCCGCCACCAATGGCATCGATCACCGCAAAAGTCGGCCCCACAGGTGACCCGGCAAACACCTGGCGGATCTCGGTAGCATGATCCGGCCTGGCGCGTAGGCAAAGGCTCAGGTACGCGTCGCCATCGTCTTGCGGGAATACCGCGCCGCACTCTGCATAAAGGGCGAACGGGTCAGCCTGCTTTTGCTCGTCGGTTTCTGGCCGCCTGAAAGGTACATAGATCAACACCCCTTCCAGCGGTGCCTTCGGTTGCCCTACCTCGCGTAGAGCCAGCAGCGCTGCCTCGCGGCTTTCAATGCTGCTTTCGGTCGTATCGACCACGCGCACCTTCTCAGCACCCAGGTCAAAGCACTGCTCGCGATAACGCTTGTCGGCGTCGTACACCACCAGGCAGCCCGATTGCTTCAAGCGTGGCCGCAGCACACTTTCTCGAATGAACTCGGCAATGCTCATACTTAGGCCTCAACCTTATCTGTGTTGATATTGGCAAGGTGCGCTGACCACAAGGTTTCCAACGACGGGCTATTGCCTGCCGTGAGCGATGCCATTGCAGCCACGACCAGCTTCGCCCTGTCACGCAAAAAGCCGTTGAAGTCTTCGGTCAGTTTTTGCTTGAGTGATGCACCGTCGAGGTTGGCGTAATGCGCCTTTGACAACAGATCGAAAGAGATCAAGTGGGATTTCAATCGCGCACGAACAACACTTTCATCGGCCCATTGAACACGCTCCTGCAGGTACTCCAAAGGATCCTTTCGGCCAATCATACGATTGGTCTTCCAGGTAATGAGCGCACAGTTCAACGCCAAATAACTCGGAATCTCCACCTCGGAGAGCAACGCATCCGGGAAGATGTGGTGGTACTCGCGTTTCTGGATGCTGTCGTAAGTGGCCGTCTTATGGTCCGCAAAATCAATCGCACCAAGATAGGTGGTTACCGCAAGAATTGCTCGCGCCTCTATGCCTGCCGCTTTCGGCCAACCGGCGGCCATCAACGAATCGACATCCGCCAATGGGAATTCAGCGCGGTTTAGGGCGGGCACCGTGCTCTCTTCAAGTTCTGTAAATCCCGGGTTTTTGAGCAGCGCTTTGATGGCCTTGAAGTCGGCAAAGGCACGTGAGGCTGCAGTGTTCTCATAGCGATCCGTAAAGAAGGCTGACCAAAGGTAGCGGCGCAACAGTTTCTCTGCCTTTGCCAGATAATCGCCGTTATCCGGAATCAGTTCATACGCGGCGGCAATGACGGCCAAGACGGCGTTCGTCGGCAATCGGGTTTCGTCAAATATGCGCTGCCCCTCAAGGAACGATGCCATACGTTCCAGCCCGCGCTCTAGCTTCGGCCAGTTGGCAACCAGCTGCTTCTTGTCCATATCGATCATGCCACGTGTGTTTGGCAACTTTTCCTGAAGCAAAGCTGAGGTGGACAGAATAAGGTCGGACACGTTACCAAACCGACTGGCAGTTGGGCACTTGTCGGTGAGGCTGGCTTCAAGCGCATGAAGCGATTTCTCTGCGACGTTTTCCACTTCGGCAACGATGATGTCGTAAAGCGACAGCGGCTTGCTGTTGGTATTCATGTTGATGAACACTTGCAGCGCAACATCTTTGTTGGTTTCGGCGGGCAGGGAGAGATAAGGTAAGTTGAAAAACTTCACTCGCTCACGAAGGATGGTGACTTCCCTTTTGATCCGCTCCTTGGTTTCATTAAACGCGTCGAGCTTGGCAAATGCGTCCGGCTCTGTCGGCAGCGGCTTCAGTGGCTTGGCGGCCGCGTTCACCCATTCATCGACCTCATGGGAAATATCCTCCGGTCTCAGCAAGGAAACTGGAAGCAAACCGCGCTCTAGGCACTTGGCAGGCCCTTCAACCCAAAGAGGCATGCGCAGTTGATTTTTATTGACCCAACGTGGTACGCAACGAATCTCCGCATCGGTTCCGGACTTGCTTTCTCCTCGATCAAGCTGCGGCAGATAAACAAAGAAAGTTTCCCATTCGTAGTTGTTGTGCACCGATCGCCAGAATGCCGTCAAGCGCTGCTGACCATCCAGCAAATGCTGTGTCACGGGGCCTGTCGATTTGGGCTCAGACGTGGCGATATAGCGCGACTCGAATTGCTCAACGCCAGCGACCTCAAGCGCCAGCGTCACACCAACCGGTAGATTATTAATGATGGTGTTGAGAAAACTGGCGATACGGCCACGATCCCATGCTTCAAAGCGTTGAAAGCGTGGAAGCTTGATTCTTCCCTGCTGGATGTCCTGAAACCAAACACCAAGGGTGCGGTCCTGGGCCTTACTGGACTGATTCATTATGCTCATTGAATTCTCTCGATGGCCTGTGAAGTTAAAGAGACGTAGCGGCCGAAACGGCACCAACAAATGCTCGAAAGCTTTGCGATGTGTTTCGGTTTGGCTCCATTTGCTGAGCCACGGTTCGCGCACATTCCATCTTGCGCAAACCCGTCTTGAAGTAGCTGGCTCGCTTCAAAATGCGCTCAAGCGCTTCCCACGTGCCACCGAGAATGCCATCTGGGTCGCGATAACCTGTTTTTTGGGGAATCGTTGAGGGTACGCGGGGATATGCTGCCTGAACTGCTGCCCAATCGCCAAAAAACCATGCTTCCAGCTCTTCAATTGCGATGCGGTTGGCCACCTGAAAACGATTGCCATTGCCAGCCCGGGATTTGCTAAGTAGCCCGGCACGTGCTGCTATACCTTCCAATGTCTGTTTGAGAACCGTGCAGTCATCATCATCACGATCCACCAGAACAAGAATTGCCCAGTTCTCTGGCAACCAAGTGCTGTAGCCGCGAAGACGGGCTGGCAAGTTTTTCAGCAAGTCATCTTTGCACTGAAAGCGCCTGATCTCGAAATCTACATCATTCATCAGCTTGGGTAGCAAGTGCTCCAGCGTTGCCTCCATTGAAGGCTCCTCGACAAACACGATAAGTTTTTCCAGCATCAGCCACGCCTCCCAGTTGGGCTGCGCGGCGCCCCCTGATTGCTCAAAGGATCGCCAAAGCCGAAATGACCCTCCATCCATAAATGTCCAAGCGATGCGCCGGCACTGATAAACTCTGGAATACCCTGGATATCGCAAGCTCGCACCGCCTGCGTAAAACCTTGCTCATCGCGGTACAGCACGCGCACTTCTTCAGCGCGCATTGCATTGATCAGGAAAGGTGAGTGGCTGGTGATCAAAAGCTGCGAGCGCTCTGAAGCAGCTCGGCACTCCTCAGCCAACTCGGGCAACAAGCGTGGGTGCAGGAAGTTTTCTGGCTCTTCAATGCCAATAAAGCGTGGCGGCTCCGGATCGTACAAGACGGCCAGATAAGCCAACATCTTCATCGTGCCGTCTGATGCAAACTTGGAAAGTATGGGTTGGTCAAACGGCGCGTCCTTAATCTGCAATAGCAATCGGCCATCCGGCATTGGCTCGGCCTCCACCCGCTCCAAGCGAGGAATGCGCTGGCGCAGCACAGAAAAAATCTGTTCCAGACGCTCTGGGTGCTGCTCCTTCAGGTATTGAATCACGTTGGCCAAATTCTCTCCGCCCTTGCTCAAACGTTCCTGGGGGCCAGCCTCCGGTTGATTACGGGTTTGATCTATTGACAGGTAGGACACATACCAATCAGTAATGAATTCACGCAATGCCGCCACACGGGGATGTTCGGTGAATTGCCCCAAGGTATTCACGGCAATCAAATCGGGTGAGCGCAGATTGGTTTCAACCCGAACATCGTCAGAATCTGGCGCGTCACCGCTCGCGGCTTTGCCCACCCCGCGTTTGAACTCAAGAAACCGAAACGGCTGACCCTTTTGCCCACGCCGCCACTGCAACCACTCCTCAACAACTTCCGGGCCTTTTGCACCTTCATCAATCGCCAGGTGATACGTAATGATTGGCGTTTTGGGTTGTTCTCGATATTTCAATTCAAAAACGATGGGGCCGGTTGTGCCACGGGTTTTCAATTCTTTCCCTCGACCACGTCGATCCCAGGCATGACGCAGGCCGAACTGGAAGCACTCGGACAAGAAATTGAACACATCAAAGACCGTCGATTTGCCGCTGCCATTAGGGCCCAATAACACGGTCATTGGCGTGAGTTTATCCAATTCAACCTTGCGCAACGCACGGTAGTTTTCAACGCGCAAGGATTCGATGCGAGGAATGCCTCGGGGTGTGATGCGACGACTAACGCTCATTTCATACTCCTGTTTTCTTTCCACGTTGTTTCTTCGGCTTGGCCTCGGGCTCGACATACAGATCTTCCAACTCGTGCGCAATGGCCATGGATTTGTCGGCTTTGCACTTTTCACGCACCCGCTCAGGCCAATAGTTCATGGCCAGGTGGGCCCAGTCGTAGTCGCCTTTTTCTAGCTTGGTCCAGGTGTCCTTGAGCACCTTCTGCCAGGGCTTGTGGCGGAACAGCGCCCACAGCGGCGCGGCGCTGATCTGCACGCCGTCGTCGTGGTTAGGCTTGTAGCTGGGCGCGAGATTGAGTAGGGTGTCGCGCAGCTCGATCAGTTCCAACTCGAAGGCTTGAAGCGCCTCGAACTGCTTCTCGTCGTCCCGGCTGAGGGCAGAGCCTTTGTTACGTAGCGCCGTCACGTCATCACCGACTTGTTTGAGCTTCGGCTCAATGAAGTCGTTGATGACGGTGTACAGCGTCTGGCTGGTGAGGCTGGGGTAATTGACCCAGAGTGTGTAGCTACCGGATGTGGTGGACAGCGGCCAGTAAATGGGCGCTTTGCGGCCGCTCTTCTTGGAGTAGCGCTGCAGGTGGAAGGCGAAAAATTCGCGTTGCAGCCAGCGACGAACATCTTCCGGCACCGCCACCCCGACGCGAGCGAGCACCTCTTCGACTAGACGTGCGAGGTCATGCGAGTGCCCTTGGTCGTCCACCAGAATGCCCGAATGCGCATGGAAGGGCTCGGCGCCGTCCGGCAGCATGCCGGGACTCTTGACGGGCAAAGGGTCGAACGGGTCAGGCTCAGGCGGCGCTTGGCGCACACCGGTGGCAAGGCGCCAGTCGAAACGTCCGAAGGCAACGCCAATAGCCCATGAAAGCAAGCCTAGGTTCGTGTCAACGGGCGATGCCACTTCCTCGTTGTCATCCACCGCTTCATCTTCAGAAGGATCGCCCCCTTCGACACCAAGGGTCTGGATGATGGCCACGCGGTCATCATCTGAAAATCCATACATCTCGAAGGCAAGATCATCAATCTCGCTGTGAATCGACGAAAGCTCCGATTCAACTTCAGATGGATCGAAGTTGCCTAATCGCAACCT
The DNA here is from genome assembly GCF_003721225.1 of Acidithiobacillus sulfuriphilus. Lineage (GTDB taxonomy): Bacteria > Pseudomonadota > Gammaproteobacteria > Acidithiobacillales > Acidithiobacillaceae > Acidithiobacillus_B > Acidithiobacillus_B sulfuriphilus. The sequence goes on from NZ_RIZI01000182.1 coordinate 9,669, forward strand.
CAATGCGGCTGGCAATACGAATGCATGGGAACATTCTTCTATGGTATCCAGGCGGCGCTTGAGCGACCAAGCTTGCAACCCAAGAGCATTAAGCTTTTCTTTGTAGTCAGCTGTTATGGTGGGAAAAGGAACTAGCTGAACTGTTCCAACCAAAAACTCAGGAAATCCGAAACGCCCCAGCAGAATCTTAAATAGGTAATCAAATGCGGTCGAGTTCAGCAGTGCGAGCAGCCATGGCAAATCCGTGTCTTCACCAAACGCAGCATAGCTCCTTCCACTAAAGACAACGCCCTGCGGCATCGCCTGCGGCGCGAAAGCGCTTGCTCTCAATGGCCATTTGAGTCCCGCCTTAAAGTACGAAGACTCACGATGAAGAACCCAGTTCGCGTTGTCTCCTAGGTATGGGAATTTTTTGAGCAGCGACGCCTCGAGTTCGACCGCATCATTTTTCCAGTTTATTAGGAAGGCAATATCTTGATAAAAAGGTGAAAACGAGCCTCCCTTTGCATACGGATACCACTTGTCCTCAGGTCTTTGAATTTCCCATGAGAGGCGTACGAAACGGGTATCGTCTTTTGTTGAACACCCATGTTGCGCATTACGGCCTCCACCCCCAAAGCGTTCGCAATCAGCAAATAGAGATCGGACAGCCTGACTGATCCAATAGGCAAATGGCGAGCCGGGGACTTGCCCAAAAACCTCCGGGTCAACTCGATAAAGGCGCTTATCTGTACCTCCTGCCCTTAATGATGCGCACCCGTCCCTAAGCGCGAGCTCTTTGTCGCTTTCACTCAACAGCCTAAGGAATGTGGTCATGATTGTTTCTCCAGAACATATGCGGCCGCCTCTACCATCGCGTCATCCATAACGCCCAAACCACAATCAGCCACGACCTCCGGGCGAGCGACGCTGAGAACTACTTGTTCACGCCATTTCTGAAAACTAGACAGGAAAAAACAGGTGCGCGAGGTGATGGCCCCGAGCCGCCCACCGGCACGAAGCAGTTCCAGCCCACGCTCAACGAAGATTGCCAGCGAATCGTTCTTGCTACGCGGAAAAGCTTTGGCAAGCCGACTCTTCGTGCCTGAAGTCAACGCGCCAAAAGGAGGATTCATCACGACCACATCGAACACCTCACCGCACAGATCGATGAGCCGTAGGCCCAGCAGAGCATCCTGCGCAAATAGGCGCCCCTGGTAGGTGGATTTCACAGCTTGGGCAAATTCAGTGAGTGCTTTGCGCAACCGTGCCTCCGCTTGCTGCCAGCTCTCCTGCTCCTGCGCGGCAAACAGGCCAGTGCCCTTGCCCACGTAGACCTGGCGGATCAAGTGCGGCAACTCGCGCTCGACCTGGAGCAGCACACCTAGCTCCGGCAGACCCTTGAGTAGTTGTAGGGTCTTCTCGAACAGCTCGGCATCACGCTGATCCAGGCTAGCAGCAAACTGCTGGCGCAACTCCCGCTCAGCCGGCGGCGCAGTGGCGGCAACCACATGTCCCCGCCCGATCAGCGGGCGGTCTTTGGTCTTCACGCCTGAATCGTGCCAGGCGCGCTGTGCCCGCAACCACAGTGCCAGCGAGGCGATCTGCGCAGCGCGCGGGTCGATATCCACGCCATAGATGTTGTGTTCGATGATCAGGCACGGCACGTCGCGCAGAAATCCCGCCTCGTCGGCGTAGGCTTGACTCAGCGGCTTGAGTACCGCCTTGGGCTGGGTGGAAACATCCAGCGAGCCGGGCCCATGCTGCTGCTCCCAGGCCCAGGACTCACGGTAAATCACGGCAAACAGATCGAAGGCATACAGGCCGAAGTGCATGGAGCCGCAGGCGGGGTCCAGCAACTTCAGCGTGCGCGGATCACGCAGTTTGGTGGCGGCCTGGGGCGTTTCGTCGGGCTTGACCAGCAGATACTGGCAACGCTCGCGCAGATGAGTATCGCCCCCGGTAGCGTTGAACCACAGCCGACCCAGGGTGTTGTCCACCAAGAACTCGACCACGTAGCGCGGGGTGAAAAACTGGTTGCGCACGGCCAGTTCGCGGCTGTTGCGTGGCGCCTGCGAGGCATCGCGCATCGCCTTTCGCTCTTCTTTGGAGTTGAAGTACTGGTAGATCCAGCCAATGGTTTCGTCCTCGCTCCACAGCGGGGCGATGTCGGCGTCGTTGATCAGGTTGAGCACTTGCAGCAGCGTGGTTTCGCGCGGGAACAAGCGGCCCTGCGGCGAGTAGCGATCGAACAACCCAGGCAAGTCCTGGCTCAGTTCGTCGAACACACTGAACAGGTAGGTGCGGTAGGCATCGCCGGTCTCACCCAGGCCGGTGCCGGCCAACCGCGCATAGAGCTGAAAGCCATTGGCCTGAAAGCCATTGCCCACCGACTCGACCAGCAGCCCACGCGCCTCGGCCATGCGCAGCGCCGCCAAGCGGTTGAGCACGGTAAAGGCCTGCTCACGCACGATCCGGTCCAGCCCCTGCTTGGCATCCATGTCGCCACCGGCGCGGTAGTGCGCCAGGGTGTCGCGCAAGATGCGCGCGGACTCACGCTGCGCGTCATTGATGTGTCGCAGGCTGGCCAGCTCCGCCACGCTGCCGGCGTTGGGGTCCATGCCGTAGTCATTCTGGAGTTGGCGGGTGAACTCCTCCTCCAGCACGCGGCGCGCATCGTTGACGAAGCGCTGCAGGCGGTTTCTTGTTGTTTGGTCGAATGCCATTTACTGATCGCCCCCGTTGCCCACCGAGAAGGTCACTTCGATCTCTGCATAGAGGGCGAGCTGTGCCTTGATCTCATGGAGTTGCTGAATCAGTGCGTCGATGTCTGCAGCCGATGTCATCTTCACTGGTACAAAGATCGACTTGGAGAGTTTCGCTGGGCCTTTATCGCCGGTCTTGGCGCGCTCTTCTTCCATGCGCTGGCGAAGCCGTTCCTGACCCTGGCGTTGAATGGAGCGCTTGAGGTCTTCGAGGGTGCTGTTGATGTCGTAGTCGCGGGCCAGGAGCTTCTTGAGTCCGGCCAAGTCTTGCGTGGCGGCTAGGGCGAAGCCGTCCAGCCGGTTCACGGCGTTGCCGCGTTCTTCCTGGGTGAGCTCTTCCCACTCGGGGATGCGCTGCAAATCCTCTACGCCATCTTTCAAGCGCAACTTTTGCTGCTCAGACAGGGTGATGACGGCGTCGCGCACCCGCCCCTTCAAGTGGGTGAGTTGCGAGTTGAAGTCGGTGGTGTGTTTGTAGAAGTCCTCTTTGCCCAGGCGCTCTGACAGCGTTCCCAGGTCTTCCGCGAGTTCGCGCCGCAGCTCGCCCGGCACGCCGGTGTCGGGCAAGGCCTCGATGTCGCGGCGGTGGGCCTGTAGGTCGCGCAAAGTAGCGTCGAGCCCGTTGTCGAGCACGCGCTTCACTTCCAGCGCCCACTTGAGGTTGTCGTAAATGGCAGACGCTTCGGCGCCCAGGCGCTGGGGTGCGTCGGAGGCATCGGTGAACAGGACATCGGCAATGTCCTGGTTCAAGGTGCGGATGCGGTCGCTGCCCGCCAGCCCAAGGCCACTGAGTTTCTCGGCCAAGGAGCCGTAGTCGTGCTGGAAGCGCGGGAAGTGCTTTGCGGCCGCCTTGCTGATCTCCTGCTCCAGCGGAATGACCATGTCGCCGATCAGCTCAGTGAGCCGTTCTGCGGCCCGACCGAGCGTATCGATGGACGGCCGTTCGTCGCGCAGCGCGACACCAATCTGCTTGAAGGAATTGTTGGTCTTCAGGGCATCGATTGCCTGCTGCCCAGCAGCCGTGACTTCACGCCCTGAGACCTTGAGCTTGATTTCACCGGCCATGAGCATGGCGGCGACGATGTAGCGCGTCGTATCGGGCGACCAGCCGAACGGATCGTTGCTGAAGTCGTCGAGCAGGCGCTTGCCATCGACCGTGCCGCGCTTGTCGATGTAGTCGCGGATGCTGATGATCGCCTTGTGATCGGTTTTGAAGGTGGCGCGACCTGCGACCGTCTGCACCAGGCCGAGCGGGTCAAGACTGCTACCGATGGCCGCTGGGTTAGCGACTTTCAGGAATTTCTCGGCGATGTCCGTGCCGGCGCGCACCGGTGCTTCGACATAACGGTTGAACACCTGGTCAGACACATCGGAGAGCAGCCTCTTGGCCGCTTCCAGCAGGCCGGCATCCAGCGCCGATACCGCCGTCGCCTGGCCCCGGAAAACAAACGAACCGGCCTGTAGGGTTTGTTTGATCTTGCTCTGGAGTTGGGTCGCGAGCTTGGCGGCGCGGTCAATCTGGCCAGTGCAGTAGTCCTTGACCTCCTGGTCGGGCTCGTTGCGGTGCAGTTCGGCGATGCGCTGGCAGCGATAGATTTCGTTGGCTAGATCGTCCATATCCGGGTTAGAGCGAGCCAGTAACCCGATGATGTTGTGCCCTGCACGGCTGCGGGATTCGTCCAGCATGCGATTCTTGGCAGCCTCGTAGTCGCTGGTAGGCACCAGCTCGACGACGGTTTGAATAGTGCTTTGATCACCGGCCAGACTGGTGATGGCGCTACCGGCCTGGACCTTCAAGCCGGTAGCGACGGCCCTCGTGCCGTGCAGGCTGACGCGGGGCAGCGGATCAAAGGTTTCGCGCAGGGCGTCATTGAAGATGCGCTTTACATCCACGGTACGCAGCGCAATGGCGCCGCGCTCTTGCTCGATATCCCGCAGCTTCTCGCTGAGAAAGACGAGGTTGCCGTCCTTCTCACCGAGCGGCACATGCACGTCACCCAACATTTCTTCCACGGCCTTGCGCACCGCATTGAGCTGCGAGGACGCAGTGACGGAGGGATGCATCAGGCTGGCGACGTTCTGCACCGACACCGGCAAGTTGCCGAGGATCTGCAACACAGCGACGGACTTGGCAATGTCCTGATGGAGTTGCGAGTCCGGGAAGCGGATCTGGACCTTGCCCACCGCCTGGTGAATGGAGGTAAAGGCGCGGCGAATGTCCTTCTCCAACTCGTCGTACAGCGTAACGGTGGTGGCAAGCCAGCCCACGGGTTGATCGGCCATCGCCTTGGAGCCACCTTCGCCCTTCAGGACGTCCTGGATCACCTTGATCGCAGAGCGCAGGCCGATGCCACCGGTGGATTTGGCCAGGGCGCCTAGAAGGTGCAGCAGGATGTCAAAGTGAGCCGGGAGGAACGGGTAGAGGTTGGTGAAGCTTTCCTTGCTAAAGTCCGCGTCGTAATACTTGGCGTCCTGCAGCTTGGTGTTATGCCGCAGTGCCTGGCCGTGGGCATCGAACAGCTTGCCCAAATCGGTCTCGCCAGCCGGTGATTTGCCGAGCAGACGGCGGTAGCAGATCTCTTTGATGTCGCTAGATTCGAGGTCAATCTGAATCGGGAAGCGATCTTTCAGCTTGTAGAGCTTGTCCGAGTTCAGCGCTGCGCGCGGGTCGTCTTCGGTAAGGGTCTGCTGCGCGGTGGAGATGATCCAGGCCTTGCCATTGCCGAGCCGCTTGAGGTTCTTGGCCAAGCCATCGAGATTGAGGATCAGGTTGTTGCGCGAGGCCACGTACTGGCCGACTTCGTCGACGATGAAGATGATGTTCTGCTTGCCGCTTTTCTCGCGGATGATGTCGATCATTTCCTGCACGCGCTGGTCTTCGAACTGGAAGAAGCCCTCGGTGCTGGATGAGAAGGACTTGGCCTCCGGGAAGAGCGCCGGGTACATCTCGTGAGCGATCTTCGGGATCAACCCGTCAATGGCTAGTGGGTTGTTCTGCACACGCGCCCAGGTGGCACCCGGCAGTGCTTGCGCGATGCGTTCGTGCAACTCAGGCGTGCGGCCGTCTTTCTCGACCATGCGTTCGAAGGCGGCAACCTTGAGGTTGCGCGAGTAACCCGCCCACTGGAGCACCTTGAAGTAAAGGACGGTAGAGACGTCTTCCATCGTGGCGCCGGCGAGCATTTCGCTCGCGAGGTCCAGCATGACCACGGCAGACGGGAACCGCTGTGCCACAGTGCTCAGCAGGGCCTTGGTCTGCGGCTTGTGCAGGCGGTCCTGCAGATACTTTATGAATGGCGTGCCGTCGATGGTGCGCTGATCATCAAACGCCAGGCCAAGGTACTTGGTGAACGAGCTCTTACCTGAGCCGTAGAAGCCCGAGACCCATACGCCGACCTCATTTCCCCCGCCGGACTCCATCGCCAGCTGCATGCAATCGAGGAGCTTGCGGAACTGCTCCTCAATGCTCTCTGTGACCACATACTCGGAGATCTCAGCCTTGAGGCGGCCTTCTTGTGCGGCGTCATAGGTGATGACCTTCTCGATGGTCCGGTAGATGTCCTTGCTTGGGTCGAAGAGTGATCGGATGGTCATAGGTTTGTCTCAGGGTTCTTATGTCTGTTCAGCCGCCGACGTGGACGGAGCGGTAGTTGCCGTCTTCCGGGTAGAAGCCGAGAAACTTCAGGCGCGTTGTGCCGGTTCGCACGCCGGGGTACAGAAAAATCGTCGGCACGTGAAATTTGCCTTGGAGCTGGCTTTCGATTGCGCCAATGCGCAGAAACGGGTGCAATGCCTCAAGGTCCGTGACCAAGAGCAGCGCGTTCTGCTGGCCCTCCAGAGGCTGCAGGGCCTCTTCAAGGCGCTTCAGCAGGCCGTTGTCCGCCGTCAGGATGTCCGCCAGTGCCTTATTGGTGCGCGGCCAATCCAGCGGAGCGGACTTGTCTTCCATCACGCAGAGCGACCAGAACGGGTCGTCTTTCAGCAAGGCCCAGATCTGCTCCGCAATGGAGAACGTGTGCACGTCCCAGCCTTCCTGGTGGAGCTTGGCCATCCAGGCAGGCGTTTGTCGCTTCACCTCGAGGATATGCTCTGGCGGAAAAACCAGGTAGTAAATCGGCTCGAAGCTCGCATGGCCGAGCTCGCGGCCGTGCCGGATGCGCTCGCGCAGTTCGTCGAAATCAGCTTTGAGTGAGGACATCGCAAAGCGCCTCCATGTCTTGTTGTTTCCAGCTGATCCGGATCACATCGCCCGCCGCTTGGACGATAAGCAATCCTTTCAGAGAAAGCCGCTTGATCTCTTCCAGCACGTCTTCGCGCGCCAGGCCAAACAGCTGCCAGTCTTCGTGTGTGAGCTGGGCGTTGTCACCTATGCCACCAAGGTGAAGCTCATAAGCCAGGTAAGCGGCCACCAAGGGTGAAATGCGGAATGGGATGAATTTCCGCACAGATTTGTGACCACGCTCCAGCAAACCGTAGTCGGTGCAACACCCCGTCAGATAGCCGGCGACATTCTTTACTGTTTTCTCAGCCCACCGTTTGGAGGTTTTTCCATCATCGATGCTGCGCTCCACAAAAGCGCGTGCGTCGTCATTGGTGATCTGGCCATATCCACTGGTATACCGTGCCCAGTACACCTGACGAACGAAATCCCCAAGAATAGGGTTGGCTCGACTCGTATATATGAGCATGAGTTGAGCCAAGTCAGCAGTAGGGATTGTTGCAAACAGGCGCTTGAGGTGTGCAGCCGGACCCCCGCCTGCCACCAAGTAGCGCGGAGCAAAACATTCGACGACAATGTTGCGCAGTCGGCGTGCGGCGACGGAGGGGAGTCGACCGGATTCCAGCGCAACTTGGTACAATTGATTCACCGACATGCCAGGCGACCACAGGTCGAGCAGCGTCTTGGTCTCATTGACCAGCCCAAGCCCTGCTCCCAGTTGGGTCGTGTAGTGCTTATCGTCGGCCACGGTGCTTTTCATGAATTCTCAAGACACCAGGTATGGATAAGTTTTGGCATTGTGTGAGAAAGCGGATAAGTAAGTGCCCGCGATAGCCTTCACGATATCAGGGGAACCCAGATCCTTGATGTTTCCGATAGCCGTTGGCCCTACACTAGACGCGGTGCTGGTGGAGGTCAAACGCTTCAATGCGTACAGAGCGGCCTCTTTGTCTCGTGGGACCTGGCTGGCGATTTCTTCACCAAGCTTGGTTTGCACGATCGCGTGCAAATCTTGCTCGACCTCTTCCGGCAAACGGAAGAGGTGGTAGCTGCCCACGCTTAAATGCTCGTCGTGCAGCAGTCTGGCTGCTTCAAGCATACCATGATATTGGGCGAGCCGGGATGTTTTCGAGAAAACAGGCTCCAGGAAGAGCCTGCTTGATGCCTCATAAAACGCTGTTGGCCACCAGGAGAACTGAGCACGCTCGCCAAGAAAGCCGACGAGCAGCCTCAGTTGCAGCAATGTCGGCAGGTAGGATTCTTTCATCTCACATCTCATCCCCGGCGTCTCTCGTAGTTCATTTTACTGTTGTGAATGGCGCTGATTTGATTTGCGACGGCTCACATAATGATGAACCTGTAGGGCGGCTTGTGTCCAGGTAAAGGCTAGCTGTCGGACGACAGGCGCGGACCGTGGAGGACACGGGAAGCGGTGGAACTGGCGACCCTCGAATGGGTGGCGTGGTTCAACCATGTCAGGCTGCTCGAACCCATCGGCTATATCCCTCCGGCAGAAGCTGAGGCAAACTACTATCGGCAACTCGCCGAACAGACCGAATTAACGGCCTGCACTTAAACCAAATGGCCTCCACGAAACCCGGGCGGTTCAGTTTTGGTTTTCCAAATGCCTTTTCACCTTTTCCGCGTCTGCCTGGGTAAGGCGATGCAAATTTAGCACGGGCCTGGGGCCTTTCAGGATTTCATTCAGAAGAGCCAGGTTTTCTTCATATCTTGCTTTAAGCTCGGCGCGGTCTTGGTCTAATTCACGCTTGTCTGCTCCTAATATGTCACCTATCGGCATTTTTCCGATGGTGATAGCACTGATGCCATCTTTTTTTGCAATAAAACCATAATCATACAGTTTTAAGCGCGCCTGCTGAAACAGGATATTGATAACCTTTTCCATTTCTGCTGCCGATTTTTTTGGCCGCTTCAAATCTTTGGCCAGATATTCCTCCAACTCTTTAACCTGTTCACGCAAAACCATTTCCCAGCCGCGTGCGTTTAGTCGTAAAATATTTTCCCGCATTTCTGCATTGGATTGCAGTCGTGCTTTTCCAGTGGGTTGCAACGCCTCTTTCTGCGCACTTAGCAACAATGTGGCAGACTGTGCATCATTTGCATCCTGGCGGGCGCGACTGATTTGTGCAGCGACGGGATACTGCTCCGAGCGTTTTTGTACGCCCATTGCATCCCCCATATTGGGTTGTGCCGGTGGAAAAGCCATAACATTACTCCTTATCAATATGAACCAATGGACAGATAATAGCCCCGGAGAAGCCAGTTACGCAATTTTTTTCTGCCTAATTTTGTTATTAGATATTAAGTCTTATTGTTTTCGGAGGGATGCGGGATTATTGACAGGGTTGGCCCCCATGGGTGTCGGTGCGGAGAACGTGTATTTTGTTGTTTTCTAATGCTCAAAATATAGTTTTTATAATAACGATGCAGTTACATGTGCGATGCTGCTGTGTCGCTTGACCGCCGGGCATAAAATGGCGGTGGCCAATTGCACTCTTTCCCCCCGGGGGGGAGGTGGTGTGGAATGTGATGGACAACGGGCAGCCGAATAAATTTTTTTCAGTAAGACAATAAAAACACTGCGGATAATAATGGCAGGAAATTTCAACAGGTGCGCGGCATTGTAACATGCTGAATAACAAGCTTACTATTATACAAGTGGTTGAATCTGAGAGGTATAACAACAGATTGTAAATCGGCCGTTCCTCGCGAGGATGGCGCACTTGACGTGGGGGCGGCCTAGCGGGTATCCCCGGTCTGGAATGGACAAGTGCGCCACGTAGATATCGTACTCCTCGCTAAATGAACCCAGCCACCCGATTTCGAGGGTGGCCTCGGACCGACTCCATTAGTCGTCCGAAATAGACATGGGACTCTCTTGGTCGTCAGCGATTGCCTTTACCTTGTGAATACGTCCGGCGGGAGGCAACAATACAAGTGCGGATCTTGCCGGTTGTCATTCACCAGCAGGAAGTCGCGCTACTTTTGCTCAATGCCTTCCAGTGGTTTCCGATCTTTGCCCAGCAGGACGTGGTTGCTGAACTAATGGCCTTCGTAGGGACGTTCCAGAGAGACTGCGCCAGTTGCTGGTCAATGCGCTCAAGCGGGTTTGTGTCTCGGATTGGCTCATGCTCTACCTGCCTCTGGTGCAGCTGTGTGATCCACAATTCCGCGTTTCGAATTTTCATCCGCGGCTCCCGTACGCACCCACTCATTCACCTTAGATAACTGGAATTTCCACACACTCGCCCAATCTTGTGCGTAGGCAAGCCCTTGCGTTCACGCCAGCGGTAGACGGTGTCTTTCACCGCGCCCAGATGCCGGGCGACTTGCTGGCCATGAAAAAACTTGATGTACGTAAGATTCATGATGACTCACTGCATACCAAACTGCATATGAAATGCACCATAAAATGAATGCTATTAAAATAATGAAACAATAGGTCATAATAAGCGATATAAAATGCACCGGTAAAAAAATCCATAAAAGGCCTCCGGACATGGTTCAAGTGACACCGGCTAGGTAAAAAACATCTTGACTATAGATTATGTTGCGCTATCATCTAGTCTTACTGGCCTGACAAGATTGAGAATATTTCAATGTTCGTATCCATTTAATCGTTATTTATAAGGAAAAAAAATGACTAGCAAATCAAAAATACCATCTTTTAATGCCAGCAAGTGTGTCGGCCTGCTGCAGTTTATTTTCTTGTGCGGGGTGGCCATTCTCGGCTTCCTGGTGATCACCCACCCCTTTTCATTGCCGATGTATGCCTACTATTCATTATTGGGATTATGTCTGATATGCCTTGCCTTAGTGATTGCTGTTCAGCTACTACTAAAAGGGCGCTTTCTGGACATTCGTGGGGTAAAGGCTGGCTGGGATTCGGGAGATCAATGGATTTCACCAGTCCGCATTTCACGCCGGATCCGGCGCATGCATCGCGCGGCTTTTCCTGCCCACCTCAAACAGCGCGGGATTGTAGCCCGGGATGTGACGGCGGCACGCGCCCAGGGCCGTGTTCAGGCAGCCCGGCGTCCTGCCGGGTCGGGGCAAAAGAAGAAGAAGACAGCAGATAGCGATGGAGACGGCGATGGGAACGGTAATGGCGATGCGACCCAGCATTGCACAGCTGATGTACCCCCCACCTTTTCAGAGTCTTCGTATCATCGCGCTGTAACCGTAGCACATTTCCTGTCATACCATGGCTTGGCGGTTCGTTGGTCCTGCTCCGATAAAACTATACGTAATCAAGTCTCTGCCGGAAAGCTACCTCGCCCCATTCAGCTGCCAGTTGGTCCCCGCTGGCCATTGGCCATGATCGAAGGCATTGAGTCCGGCCGGATCCCACCGGTTGTCTCCAATACTGAAAGTACGCAGCCTCCGCATTGCCCATGTTACGGGCAGGGCGGTGTGAAATGAGACCGAACGACTCCAAGTCAACAGTTTTCCAGCCGTCCGCCCGCTGTCTCGCTGCACAGCAAGCCGAAGCAGCCGCATGGCTTGCCGAAAATTCCAGTGAAATCAAATTGCTGGATGCCAAAGAGCAACGCAACACCTGTCATATACTCCTGCCGCCACGCGACGGCCGAAATGTCCCCATGCCGGATCGAAACACCGGGGATAAGCATAAAAAATGGGGCGACATGTCGTGGATGCTTGAGGAGAGAAGTAACGAAGCTGAGGCAGCAGCTGAGGCAGCAGCGAAACTCGAGCAAAAGCTTGAATTGCTGGAGACTCTGCTCAGCAGCGACGCGGTTCGGGTGAAAGCGCGGGATCGTGAGCGTATCCAGGTCATGCTGCTGGATCAGCTTACCCCGACACAAGCTGCCGAAAAGTTTGGGATAACCAGGCAAGCCATGCACCAAAGCATCGCCCGGGTTGCGGCAGCTTGCAAAGTCGTGGTTCAGGCAGCCGGAGGTGGAGCATGATCGCCCGCCGCCCCATCCGTACTTTTACTCAGGGACAGGTCACACAGGCCCTCGATTCTGTCAATATTCCGTATCAGATAGCGGGGTGCCAGGTCAATGCTGACCTGGCCGGAGCCGGTCATTTTCATCTCAAAATCACGCCTTCGCGTGGCCTGTATCTGGATGCCGCTACTGGCAAAGGTGGCACCATTGCCAGATTCCTTGACAGTCTGCATCTCACCCCAATAAACCCCCGACCACCGGTAGGGGCGACTGCCCCTGCAGGTGGTCAGCAGCAGGCAAACAATTCACTTTTTCCACAAAAGCTGTGGTCTTCAAGCTGGACCTGTATCAATGCGCAGGACATGCCCGCCGGGTGGGATAAGGGGCTGAATGCTAGCCAAAAAGGCCGGGCACGGCAAAAACTGGAGCAGCAGCGGACGACCGTTCGCACATATCTGGCTGCCCGCCTTGGTCTCGCGCATCTAGATCATTGGTCCACACAGGTCAGGATTAGTTCGGACGGCCTGCTGATATTGCCCATGAAAAAAAATGGGCAAATTGTTGGCATACAACGCGTTTTCCTTCGTGAAAATGGAGATAAAACTGATCGAAAATTTGCCGCAGGGACGAATACTGCAGGCGTTGCCATCCTACCGGTGCCCGCAGGCATCCAGCCTGTGCCGTTGATCCGTGACTGTCACCAAATCACATTTGTGGGGGAGGGTTGGGAAACTGTGGCAAGTGCAGTGCAGTCCGCTGGATATCCTGGAATTGTTACCTATAGCGCGGGGGGGATTGTCAAATGGGCACAGGTTCAGGCAGAAAAAGCAAAGTCACTTTCAGCGGAGCAGGTCGCCGCAGCCTCTGCCGCAGTGGTGCTGGTGGACCGGGACGAGAGTCAGACCGGCCAAAAAGTCAGTGCCAAGGCGGTCAGAATACTTCGTGCCGCAGGGCTGAAAGCCCATTACGCGATTCCGCCAGCGCCGGAAGACCGTGGACCCAAAGGCGGTCCCAAGGGCACCGACTGGGGCGATTATCCCAAAGAGGGTATGTCCAAGGATGTGCTGACCGCACACCTGTCACTGGCGATTGCCAGTGGCGATCAGGAAATGCCGAAGCCGGAACCCGATGAAACCGTAGCCGAGGCTTTCAGCCTCATGCCTGTGCGCCCCGCCGAATCGCCGCGCAACTTGGCCCCGGTGTCAGCGATTGAGGATGCCCGTAGATCGGTCCAATCGAGCATTGCTGCTTTTATTGATAAGGCAAAAAAATGGCGGAATGACGACGGTCCAGCGCCCACGATTGCTGAAGAAATCACCACCGGCACGGGCAAATCGCACGCGATTCGGCAGCTTTTAGGGCAATTGTCGGCCAACAAGATCCCTGTTGTCATCATTGCCAAAGACAAAGCCGCTTGCTCTGAATATGAAAAGGCTGGGGCATTCTGGAGGCACGGTAGAGAGGACCTGCCAGGTGCGGACTGGCATTGCCCTACAATGTCCGAGGGCATCCAGATTTCTGAAAAAGAGCACCACTGGGGACCGACGATATGCGCATCGGGGCATTGCGCGCATGGCAACAAGCGTGCGATGCGAATCGCAAAAGAAAAAAACTCCGAACCATCAGCACACGTCGTCCAGTTTTTTATGGATAGGCCCGAACTCCTTCCCTCCGCGATAGATCGTTGCTGGCTTGACCATATGGCGGCGGCCAGGCAGCGGCATGTCATCACCTGCACTTCGCAAGGCTTCGGGCCGGGAGATGCGGAGTCCGAAAACGGCAAACGCATCGTCATTTATGATGAATCGGCAGACTGGACGCATAGCCATCTGGCCAATTTGGCGACTTTCGGAGGATATATCGAGTCAATTCAGCGCATGGTCTCGGAAATTGAGGCAGAATCCCTTCTCCACGATAACGACGACGATGACGACGCCCTGGATGGGCTTGCGTGCCTACAGCAAATTCTGCCATTGATGGTGGGTTTAGCTGAAGCTTTAGGTAAGAACCCGGCAACCCACGGGGCCGCAGTGGATGCGCCCGCCGCATTGATCGATATGGCAAAACAGATCGGCGACCTGTCTGACAAGCATACACAATCCTGGGAAAAGCCCTCATGGAGTCGGTGGACGACCCTTGTCGGTGTACCGCTGCGGGCCGCGCATGAAATCATCATCGCCGCCAAAACTGGCAGCCTCAGCATCATGGATGGACGACTCCTGGCCGTTTACCAAAGCACAGCTCTTTCTGATGTCATCAACTCCCAGCCTTTTCTTCTGGCAGATGCCACAATTCACCCAACCATCAAATCCGTAATCGAGCATCATGGCGGCGAGGTCAATAAAGTGATCGCTGATCAGCAGCTGCGCTGGATTTCAGACCCCCGTCGATTCCGCGCCGCACCACAGCGGGACAACCGTGGGAAGCTTGATGAAGCGGGCATTGCGCAACAAGTCCAGGGCATTGTCGAGGCGCTGACAGATCGAAAGCGTGTCACACACAAGATTGCCATCATTGCTCAGCGGCCGAAAGCGATCCGGGCACTTGCATTAGTATCAGGAAAAACCGTGCAGGAACTGAAGGATCTGGATAAAGTCGAGTTATGGGATTTGAGCATACAGCACGCTATCGGCTGGTGGGGCTGGCATGAGAAGGCCCACGACCACTGGTCCGGGTTTGACCTGATTATCTGGGATCAGCCCGCGATTCCCCGACCTGTCTTGGCCCAGAAGTGGGAAGAGTTTCGCGCAATTTTGTTGGCTCAGCGTGCCGAGCGCGCCGAGCGCGCCGCGATGGACGAATTCGAAGCAACGTGGTTAGATGATCCTCCTGATGGGCGCGCCTTTAGTAATGCTGACCAGCAGAAGCAAGGCCAGCAGAACCGTGCCGTAGACATCATCCTGCCCCATTGGACAGACGACTGGGAGCAGGGCGCGTGGGTTAATGTGGGAAATTTTGATCAGCAATCCCGCGCTGCACTCCACAAAACACCTGAAATCCGAGAATTTATCCAGAATGTAATGGACGGATACCGATTGCAGGCCGCCGGCCGTGTCCGGGGTGTTAACCACCCTGGCTGTATAGTTTATCAAATGGGTGGTACGCCGGTTGCCAGCTTACCCGAGCACGGCATCCAGATTGAATTTTTGGTGCTTGATGAGGCTCAGACCGATGACGAACGTAAGTATGCCGAGCATGAGGCAGCCTTACACCAATGTACTCATTCGGCCCAGCGCGTGATCGCAAAAGGCCAGACCATCACACGCAAGAACCTTGAAGTGGACTGCCGTGACATGGGCACAAATGGCCGTCTGGGGGTTTGTCCCATGGTACCTAAAGACTCTATGGACCGTGGGACAAACCCCAAAACCGCACCCAGACACGATACCTACAGCGAATGGCTGGAAAAATTTGCACCTGTGCTCTCCCATCACTTGGAGCGGACTGGTCGGCATGCGAGGGTGGTGGCAGAGTTGCAGGCCGCCGCCGAAAAATTCGGGCAAGAATCTTCTCGCGATGCCCTGGAAGTCACTGAAAATTTGTGGAATATGAAAGACTTTGACGAAGACAAGGTGGAAGCTGAAGCCAGGCAGAACATAATGGGCATTCCCCAACCCAGTGATTGAGAAACTGATCGCATCACTTTGCGACCGATTCTCCGAAAAAAAACGCACTTATTAACGGTGCGGTGTCATCAATAAATATCCGGCACGGTCAGGATCAGCTTGGATTGAATAACCTGCGGCCACAGATTTTATAACGTACATCCGTGCATCGATTTTTTGTACCAGACCAAAACCAAGACATGCCGTAATGCCCAAGGCAGCGCCAATGCATAACGTAAATAAAACCAGCGCAATGACCATTGCTGAACTTGTCACTAGTTTGCGATACATTATACTTTGCGCCGCGTGAAGTCCCGCTTGCTGCGCCGCCGCTGCCCACTCATTTATACCGTCATCCTTTCTTTTGTCAATCAATTCCTGCAGGTCTGAATTGAGTGATAATGCCGCAGCCCGTAACTTGTTTGCACCCGCTAAAGCACTCTGGTTAACCAGCATTTGCAGGTTCATGATCCATTCGCCGCCAGTAACCGTCAGGATTTTCCGTAAATCCCCTTCCAAGTCTTTAGACGCATCGAGAATTGACTTCTGCATGAGTGCAGGAATCCCCGCAAGATCAGCGTGAACCAGGTCTGCCGCAATCCCACCAGAAACAGCAGCGTCCACAGCAATCTTTACAGCCAAGATCGCGGCGTAAACGGGATCGTCATCGCTAACTTTGTACTTATGTGCCCACCTCGCCAAGGCTTTATGGGCTTCAAGAGGCAGACCCGATTCAGCAATATCGTAACCTGTCTCCGGTGTTTCAACCGACGTATAAAAGGTGCCAAAAATATCATATTCATCCCTCGCAATCATGATCCTTCCCCCTCTTCGACAAGCGGCACGACCGCATTTACCCAAGCCTTCATGAGCCAATTTTTGATGACCTGGCGATCCACAATATGCAACGGTGAATTATTGTTAGCCAATGCCGCCAACGGCACCCCTTGATGCTCTTTCAGCTTCGCAGCCACCCGAGATGCCAGATCAGGAATTTCTCCACAAAACCCGCCTGAATTAACCCATGTATCTTTGTACTTCGGATTTGTGAACCAGAAAAAATCCGGGTCATATTCCGATTCATGGCGGTTAACTACCGCAATCTTCCGGTCTGCCATATCACATATTATCGATTCAACAGCCATCACCGCTGAGGACTCTTCAATCCCCACCATCCACCCGACACAAATTTCAAACCCCAAGTCTCGTGCCACTGGAACAATTATTTCCGCATTGCTATCCAGCGCCTTTTTGGCATTTGCGGGGGAGTTCATCACCACGATTTCGCTCTCGCTTTCTTCCAGATGACGAAATAGCGTCGTTATGGCATTTTCCGCATCGCGTCCGGATTTATCCAGATCCAGACGCAACGTTGAAACATTCGGAACACCATCGTAACGCTTGCCGACATCGCCGATCTTGACGTCACCTTCAACCACCGCAACCGGCATTTTCCGATGCAACGCATAATCTACTGCGAGCATGGCAAAAATGCTTTTGCCCACGCCGCCTTTGTCACCATGTGAAATGATTAACTTCTTCATTGCCGTTCTCCCTATGCTTTATCTAGATCAATGGATGACGATCCGCCATGGCTGCCGCGAACCCTGTTTACTGCTCCAATACTGGTGGGACGCTTCAGCTTTCCCGATGCCAGTCCTTTCTCTACACGCTTATAGCATGCAGCAAGGCTTTTCCACCGCGAAGCATCAAGGCCCAGAGCCACTTCAATTTCTGACCATGTACGCATCATTTGCCGCGCATTGGTAATGGCGTCGAATCGCGCTAGCACAACGGATTTGAGTGCATAACGCGGGTCAGGCCCCTCTTTGATCAATGCTTCCAAGCTGTCCATATCTTCACCTTTCTTAACGATCCTCAATATACTGCTTCGTCGTGTCAAAATTTTTCCATCATTCGATTATTTGCCATGTCTCACAATGTCGTTAGGGGATCTCATGGGCTAAATTTTGTCGCTCAGTTATCGTCAAGATGTCGTCCATCTATCGCTTTCTATATCATCCGGTTATCGTCAATAAGTGGCTCTATTATAGTCATGTGTCACTCACTTATCCGCGTGTTACTCTATTTCTTTAATAGCGACGGGCACCTTCGGTACCCTAAAAAGTTACGCACAGCCCCACCGTTGGATGGGTACGCGCTGCGCGCTCTGTGCTGACGGCGCATTTCTAATGATTGCCCCTCTATTTGGTACAGCCTGAAAAAAATGTGACCAGGAGAAGCTGTAAATATATGCAGCAATATCTCTCCTCTCAAGCATCGATGAATCGAAGGTAAAGAAACTAACTTCAGCAGCCGCGGTATCCGCGCTTTTGCCACGGCGCGCGTTCTTCATCAGGTTTGGTAAAATTTTACAACTCGAAGCAGTATATAAGCGCAGTTATTACCACAACGGAAGCCAAATGGCCCCGAAGGATTGGCAAATTGACAATCAGATTGGTGCGGTTTACGACGGTTAAGGTCTATATGAATATGGCAAGCTGCCGTACTGTATTTCATGATGATAGATATTCGTCGCGATGCTGCGATTCACCACTTACATAAAAAGTGGTTGATAGCCGACATTAAAAATACGGACGAAAATAACGCTCTGCATGAATGGCTTTATATAAAAATCCAGAATAAGGAGAAAATAATGATACGCAATACGCATTTAACCGGATCACCCACAGACGTTGTTGAGTACATGCAAAACCAGCATAAGCAGCACAAAATGCAAAATGGTGAGAAGCGTGCTACCGGGTACTACAGCCTGGGCGGTGCGTCTAGTGAGTGGTTTGGGAAAGGTGCTGCAGAGCAAGGGCTGGTCGGTGCGGTAGTCGGTGCAGACCTGGAGCGTGCGCTGGCTGGAACGGTTAACCATACCCGCGAGGATCTGAGCACTCGCGGTGGCCAGAGTGCGGAAACGCGGCGC
This sequence comes from Acidithiobacillus sulfuriphilus, assembly GCF_003721225.1. Lineage (GTDB taxonomy): Bacteria > Pseudomonadota > Gammaproteobacteria > Acidithiobacillales > Acidithiobacillaceae > Acidithiobacillus_B > Acidithiobacillus_B sulfuriphilus. The sequence continues at coordinate 28,106 of NZ_RIZI01000182.1, forward strand.
ATGGGCGAGGAATTGACCATCGCAGCGCCAAAATCGGTTTCACTATTAAGTGTCGATGACCGCCGAATTGTTGAAGCGCACCAGGCCGCCGTGCGGGAAGCCATGGCGTATGTTCAGGATGAAATGCTCTATGCCAGGCATGGGCAGGGTGGCAAAGATGGATCGGAATTTACGAAAAATATCACAGCGGCCCTTTTTGTCCATGAAGATGCGCGAGATGCCGAGGGCAATGTAGCCCCGCATCTGCATTCGCACGCGATCGTCAGCAACATGACGCGGCGCGAGGATGGGAAGTGGGTCAATATAAAGCTCGATTGGGGCCATGAAAACGAAAAAAAGATGACGGTGGATGCTGTCTACAAGGCGGCGTTGGCGAAAAACATCAAGAGCCTGGGCTACGGCATTGAGCAAACCAAGGACGGCTTTGAAATTCAGGGGATTAGTCGTGAGCAAATTGAGGCATTTTCACCCAGAAGTCAGCAAATAAAACAAGAAATTGGCGGTGAGCGCGGAGAATCTTCTGCAAAAGCCCGCGAATTCGCACAGAATCGCACCAAGGGTCGCAAAACAACTCTGAACCAAACCAATCAGCGGTACGCCTGGCGTCAACAAATGCGTGCCGCAGGTGTCGATACCCGATCACTACGGAGCAAGGCTGATCAGCGACTGGCTGATCCAGGCTCGAAAACGATTAGTGCCAAGGCCGCTCTGAAGTCAGCAATTCGGCATCTCAGTGAACGCGATAGCGTGTTTTCTGAACAGCAACTGAAAGCCGATGCATTGGCGGCGGCCCTTGGTGACGTGTCCTATGCCGACATTCAGGCGGCCATCAAGCAAAAGGCAGGTGGTTTGCTAACGGCTGGCGTGAGCAAGCGTGGCGAAACTACGCGGAAACAGCAGATGTACAGCACGCAGGCGGCGGTTTTCCGTGAAGCCGAAATCCTTCACCGCACACGCGACGGGCAGGGCAAAGCCGCGCCGATCATCCATGAAAGCGATCACCAAGCAGTTGTACAGGAAGTTTCATTCACCCCAAAGGAGCTAGACGATGAAAACCGAGAAAGAGCTGCACGAACAGCAGGAAATGACGCAAGAAACGAAGCCACAGTCGAAAGTCTTGCAGAAGTTAAACCACTCACCAAAAGTTGCCTGCGCTCAATGTTCGAACGCGCTCTGGATGCAGACGACCAGCGGAAAGATTCAGACTTTTTGCAAGATCATGCGGGTAATCGTGGATCAGGAACTATTGATCTGCGACGGTCAGTTCCTGGTGTCGAAGTAGCGGCCCTGATCACTGAACGCGAGGCAAAACAAGGCTTCGCGTTCAGTAATGGCCAAAAGGCGGCCGTGAATCTGGCGCTGACTGCGGCAGATCGGCATGTTGGCATCGTAGGCGCCGCCGGTGCCGGAAAAACAACCGCCATGGCCACCATTGTGGAGCAGTACAAAAGAGCGGGATATGAAGTCATCGGGGTGGCGCCCAGTGCAGCCGCCGCGCATGAATTGAACTCTGCCGGATGCGACGACACGCGCACCCTGGCGTCGTCATTACTCAAACATGATAAGGATGGCGAGACTCCGAAAAAGCGCCTGTATGTCATGGACGAAGCCGGCATGGTGTCCGCATCGGACATGGATCGTTTTCTGCACAAGGCGGATGCCGAAGGTGCCAGAACCATCATGGTCGGGGATCCTCGACAACTCGCGGCAGTCGATGCCGGATCGCCATTTGGGCAAATGCTTAAAACTGGCAGCGTTCAGTATGCGAATATTGACGATATTCAACGCCAGAAAGACCCACAGTTGAGGGCGATCGCCCAGGCGTTCGCAGGCGGAGATCCGGCGTGCGGGGTGGCGCTGGCGAAGCCATATATGCAGACTGTAAAAACGGACCCCGGAAATCGCGTGGAAACACTGGCCAAGGCTGCCGCCGCTGCATATCTGGCACTTGATCAGTCGGAGCGCGACAAAACCTTGCTACTCGCCAGCACGAACGCCACCAGGCGGGCAGCAAATGATCAGATTCGGCAGGGTATGATTCAGGAAGGCTCCCTGGGTGATCGTGCGGTGATGGTCACGGCACTGGACAAAATGGGCCTTACAAAAGAAGCATCAGCCCGACCTGATCACTACATTTCGACAGACGGACGGCCCGTTGTTGTCGAGTTTGGTCGTGGTTTGAAGGCTTCTGACGAGGTTCTGGCGAAGAAAGGGTCACAATGGAACGTAAAAGGCACTCAAAATGGCCTTTTACAGTTAGAGAGTCGAGACGATGGAACAGTCATTGACATCAGGCCCAAGGTTGGCCAACTGCAAGCATTTTCTGCGCGGGAAATTGAGTTACGCACCGGAGACCAGATACTTTTCCGTCAAAATAACAAAGCCCTCGAAGTGACCAACGGCATGACCGGCACAGTCAAAATCGACGACTACGGCAAAATATCCGTACAGACCGCCACTGGCAGCCGGATTGCCCTGGATACCAGCCGCGCACAGGTCTTTGATTATGCCTACGCCCGCACCGTCCATAGTAGCCAGGGTGCGACGGTCGAACGGGCGATTGTGGTCGGAGAAGCCGGCCGTGTATCGACGGCGGAATCAGCATATGTGGCATGCAGTCGTGAAAAGACCTGCCTGCAGATCATTACCGACGATCCTGAAAAGTTGTCGAAATCGTGGCAGAAGTATGGCGAGAAACAGAATGCGCTGGGAAATGTGGATGACGCTCAACTGCCCGAAACCCTGAATGAAATACAGAAGCAGAGGGATAAGGCAACACGAGAATTGGGCTTGGCTGGCGACCTCGCTGCCGAAATCGCGAAAGAAGCTGACGTAAACGAGGATGGCGACAACGGCTGCGCGCAGATAACGACCCTGGAAATCATGCGCTAAACCAGATGATTAGCCACGAATTGCCAAAACTCCCGTAGAGACCGGAAAATATAAAAGGCATGTGGCTGGAAGGCCGAGAAGCAGTGGCGATGGTCGGCGGGAGTGGATCTGTTCATTCCTGTTTAGACATGCTTCCTGAAAGCCACCAGAAAATCGGCAGCCGCTTTCCCCACAAAGTCCCCGGCCTTCGCGGGTAAAGAAACAGAATGCAGATAGTCATCCAGCGCGGTCACCTCAGCGACGACCGGCAAACGCTCCTGTTCGCGCAGCAGTTCTGCATAACGCCTGGTGATCTCGTTCCTGTCCCAGTGGTCCTTAAAATCAGTCGGCACCAGTTCCTGCTCTGCCGCCTCATACTCTATGGCGTTGATCGCGTGATCCAGAACGATGATGCCAGAAGCCAAAGCCAGATTCAGGACGGGAAGCGGAAGTTGGAGTGCACGATCTGAGGCGTTTTTCCAGGATGGATGCCGGCGCACACGCCATTCCTCAAGCTGTTGCAGGGATGGTGGCGGTTGGAAAAGGTCGATCTCAACCGGATCAAGGGTTTTCCGGATGCCAGAGGGGAGGGCCCATGCGAGCTTTTCGGAGATTTGGAGGACGCTAATCATCTTTTGCATCCATCGGTTGAGCGCGCATACGGCGTAGATTACAAATCAGATCAGGAAGTTTGGCCATGTGTTATTCTTCTCCAATTAAAGCAGAGGTGGATATTTTTCCTGTTTTCGCAACAGCCGGGTTGGCATTGGCCGACTTCGGTGTGGTGTATTCCGACCAGGCCATGAAGACCAAGCCGAACACAACCAGTGTCACCAAGCCGTCCAAATAGTATCCTGGATGCCAGGTTCCTGATTCTAATGCGCCGATAATGGTTAGCAGCGATGGGCTATGCATGATGGATTTCCTTTTTTTATCAGTATAGACCGTATCCGACTGTCCGCGCTGGAACACCCATGTCTGCCCAGTCTTCCTCATGGCAGGTGAGAAGCAGGATTTGGTGCCGTTTCGCCGCGTCATTCAGAATCCGTTTCATGGCGTCGAGACGAATGGTATCGCTGTGCGCCAGCACATCGTCGAGAATGATGAGGGTAGGGCGCTGGGCTTCCTTGAGTACATCGGCATAGGCCAGTCGCATCAGCAAGGCGACCTGCTCCCGGGCACCGAAACTTAGGGCCGAGAAGGCCGCTGATTCCACCCCCAATAGCCCACGCTCGCGGTTGATCTCAAACGGTTCCAGCTCCGCCCCCAGCTTTAGCCGAGCACCCGGCGACCAGAGACGCAGGTAATGATCCACCCGGGCCTGCAACGGCGCTTGCAGCTTTTGCAAAAGCGCATCCCGATGTCCCTCGATGAGGCTGGAAAGTAGTCCCAGACCTTGTGCTCGAATGTTGAGGCGCTGCGCCCGCCGCTCTTTCGCTGCCAGATCTGATTCCTTTTCTGCCAGACGTTCCTCCAGTCCTTGTGCGCCACTGGTTTCCAGTTGCGCTTCGAGTCTGCCCATACGTTCTGCCCGTTCCCGGTGCTTGTCTTCAGCAACCTGGGCGCTTTTCGTATAGCGATCCGCGTCCTGTTGCAGCATTTCCGGGTCTTCGCGGGTAAGCTGTTCCCGCAGGCGGTTCTGTTGCAAGAGATTATCGCCCTGCTGGATCTCCAGAATCCGGCTTTGCTCAATCCATTGTGGAAAAAGCAGGTCCGTTTCCTGTATCAACGCCTGCTGTTTTGCGTGGTTCGCCTGGAGCATCTGCATTTCAGTCGTCAAGCCCGCCTGTTTTGTCTCGGCCGCATGCAGCAATTCCGTCTGGAGACGCCAGTGTTGTTCCGCCATTTCCCGCGCTTCCCGGGCTTCGTCCAGCGAAAGGATCGGCGTTGTGGCCGCCGGCATGGTGGAGAAGGCTTGCTCAAGGCTGCTCAGTCGCGCCTGTGCATCCGCGATCAGCCGGGCTAGTGCCTCTACGCCTTCGGGTGCCAGGGATTTCACCATAAAGCTATCCTGCTCCATCTGGGCGCGGTCTCTCTGGATCGCGGCCCACAGGATCTCCGCTTCAGGCAGGGATTCAAGGTGGCACCCGGCCAGCTTCATCCCCATTTCGTGCTGCAAGGCGGCCTGCTTCTGATCAAGATCGGACAGCGCATCCTCACCCGGGGAGAGCTGAAGGGTGCCGACTCCCGGGATGCGGAGCTGTACCGACCTGTTGATGGACCACTCACCCATCCCCGCAACGGACTCCGATCCAATGTGCATCTGGACACCCGGCTCCAGCCGATAATGCATTTTGGTGGCGATACGCTCCAGCCGTATCTGGTTTTCACGAATCTGCTGGTCCAGCGCGCGCAGCTGCACCAGGTCGGGTTCTTCCAGGCGTTGCCGGCTCAAGCAGGTGCTCGTGGCGGACAGACGTGCTGCGCAGTGCCTGGCCTGTTCCAGTGCCTCCTGATTTTTTGCCAGGGAGGCTTTGAGATCCAGAGTCTCCTGATTCTGGGCCCGTAATTCCTGCGCCTGTCGGGCTTGCTGTTCTTGCTCACGCGCGATTTCCCAGGCGACTTTCGCCGCCTTCTCCGCTTCGCGCAAGGCTTCAAGACGCAGACCGATGGCCTCTGCTGCCGTTTTGCATCGATCCAGCCCTTTGGCAATTTCGGCGGCCTCATGCTCCGCAGCTTTGCGCTGTTTCTGATTGTTGACCAGAAGTTCGGACTGGCTGCGCAGCATGCTCATCGCGGTTTCCAGGGTTTGGAGTTCCGTCGCGCATTCCAGAGCGGCCTTCAGGCGACCCTGTACCGCCTCAGCCTGGGCACGCAACTGCATCCAGGGCTTGTTCTGGATATCCTGGTGATGCGCGGCACGCAAGAAGCCCAGTTCATCCACCTGTTCCCGATAGGTCGCTATCAGGCCCCGCGTTTCGGTGAGGTCGTTCTGCAAGGCAGAGATGGCGCCGAGGAGCGTGCTGTAATCTCCTCGCGGCTTACCGCTTGCCGTCAGCAATTCACCCAACTGCCGGGCGACCGTACTGGCGACCGCATCCCCATGCCGACTTCCCAGTGATTCCATGGACTGGGGCAGGGCGGAACGCAGGTGATCGGCAGATGCCCGCACGGCCTCTTCAAGTTCGTGTCCTTTGCCCTGTTCGATCCAGAGCACACCAGGCACGCCCAGATGTTCATCCCGGATGCCGCCCTTGGCCGCCAGCGTGAATCCCAGCAGCTTGGCCAGGCGATCCTCTGCATCCTCACCGGTCAGTGTTTCATCGCCGATTTTCAGCGAGCAAGACTTTTTCGCCAGGAACTGTTTTTCCAGAATGCAGGGCTGATCATTCCATCGAAAATGGATTTTGATGGACGGTGCCGGGTTATGTACTCCCCAGGTTGCCAGATCCTCGACCTTGTTGGATCGGGACCGCTCCAGGAAAGCGGCGCGTATGGCCCGCACAATGCTGCTTTTCCCGGCCTCATTCGGGCCGGTAAAGAGGTTGAGACCGGGTTCCAGGTTTTCGATGATGAGCGGTTCCCGAAAGCGTCTGACCTGCTCCATTTCAAGGCGTTGTATTTGCATTACGCGGCTCCCTGTTGGCTCTGCAAAATATCTGCGAGGATAACCAGCGCCTCTGTGGATGCCACCTTCTGGTCCGGCAAGGCTGAGCGGTCCCGCAGCTCGCCGATCACATCGGACAGATACCCATCGGCCTGCATACTGGCAATATCGGCATCCGTGGGCTGCAAACGGATATCAGACAGGTCGTATTCTAGTGCCCGAACCTGAGCCGAAACCGCAGCCAGTCCATCCAGCAGGCGATGGCGAGCGTTGATATCCAAAACGCCAGTCAAATCAAGACGCACTACAAAGCGGCCATCCAGCGCAGAAAGTTTTTCGATCAGGGAGTCCACGTCTTCCGATACGCGGAACTCCTGTTCCCAGCGCACCCACTGGAACTGACCAACCCGACGCTGCTCAACCAGGGGCACCATTCCGGATGCTGTAATCTCCACCACAAGAACCTGTCCGGGATCATTGTCTACATATCGCTCAGGCTCCGGTGTGCCGGAATACCAGGTACGGGCGTTGATTTCCTTGCAGCCATGCCAGTCACCCAGTGCGAGGTAATCCAGTTGGGCGGTTTCAGTGCGGTCTGGGGCAATGGGATTGGACGAGTCGATGCCTTCCGGTAAAACGCCCTGTACGGCTCCATGCCCAACCCCGATGCGGATCAGGCCGGGCGGCGTACTCATGCCGTCGAGGGCTGCGGTCAAGTCTTCTGCGGTCTGTCGCTGGGTCAGCGGTGCAGGCAGGATGGCTACCCCGACATCAGACAAGAACAGCGGCTCGGGGCGAAGAAGAAGATGCATGTTGGCATTCACCACACCCAGACGTTGCGCTCGCGTCCACACACTTTCGGAAAGGGCCGCATCGTGATTGCCGGATAACAGGCACCAGGGACCGGTAAATGCCTGCATGGCGAGAAACAGCCGGCGTATGGTGCGATCTGTTACGGTCTGGGCATCGAACACATCACCGGCCACAATCACAAGATCCACCTGCTCCGTATTCGCCAGGGCGGCGATACGCTCAACGGTGGTGGTCCTGGCCTCGGCCAGAATGGCGGCGTCATATGGCTCAAAGAAGGCGTAGGTTCTGCCAATTTGCCAGTCTGCAGTGTGCAAAAATCTCATCAAATGGTTTCCTTGTTGGCGTCGAAATCGGCAAGAAAAGTCCCGTCGCAGATGTTTTTCCTGGTCGCCCCACGAGAAAGGGCTTTTCTCGCGAGAGTAAGATGTTTCCGCTCCGCTTCGTCTGGTGCACAGATGATGGCGCGACGCAGGTTATCGTCCGTGATGGCGTGATTGTGGCACAAAACGGGGATCCAGAAGGAAGGTTGGGGCATTGCTCGGAGCGATGGCGGTGTTTCTTCGAGCAGTGAGGATTGCCCTTCCACGGTTTTTAGTCTGCCGGACATCAATAAAATTCCATCTAACGCTACATAGGGAATCTAATTCGTTGCCCGGATACCTGTCACCCATTCGACCTGCGACTACGAACGGCGGCATAGCAGCGAAAGCGGTCACTCGTTTATTCTTTCATTCTGTCACCGCTATCATCCCCGAATAATGGGGCGATATCCTACGGGGCCTTTTGCGCTTCAGTCTCCCTGGCCGCGCAGGGAGTGCGTTTATTACCCGAATTCGCCGATCCAAAAAAGCCAACAAGAAAAGAGGGGTTAGCTGCGGCATCGTGTGCCATGTACCATTTCACGGTATGGCTATCATCCAGGCCATCGGAACGCGAACACCCTGCAAGAGCGATTATTACGCACAACGCGATGAGGAGCTTATTCATGACGGCGTCCTTTTCAATTGTCATAGGTTCAGTCGCTCTCACTCTTGACCCAATTGCCATCACATGCAGTGACGGATGGTTTGACTGCTTCGTTACGGCTAACCATCAAAAGGAGTTCGGCGTATTTGGCCACAGTAGCGGGACCGTCCACCTCCCAGGTCGGATCTGGAATCCAATCTTCACCGCAGCACGACACCAAAGACGCTGTTAAAGCTATAGGCCGCGCTGATTATTGCCAACAGACACCAAGTTCATCGTCCCGAAGTGGATAATCTTACATCTGGTTCGAATATTTTTACATGCGGCAAATTGTCGCACCCCCACCGTTTTGCAATGCCTCGTTAGGCGATGGGGTGGTTGCATTGTCAGGACAATTGATGCCATTTTGTCTTGTGCCATCTGCCCAGCAGAGGTTGGAACAGCTGATTTTTCCGGGTTCATGGTAATGTTATGGGACGCTGGACTTGGCTCCCCGCAGGTTTTTGAGAGAGTACGCCAGCTATGTGCGTCAAGAGCAGCAATCAACGACCATAATTCCGCGATTATGTCCCGATCCCTCATAGGCCACGGGGACCATGAGGATGAGAAACGGAATGAAAAATTCGATTCCGTAGGCGGTGCCGGTTTGAGCATAGGTTATCACCCCATGCGGCATCGTTGTCCGCGATCATAACGAGAATTCCTGGCCCGATGAGAATGAGAAAGAGCCAGAGCCGTTTCCAAAAGGACGGGCTCTGAATCAATGCTTCCCGTAGCTGATGGATCCGCCAGCGGTCGGCCACCCGGTGGTGCTGATCCTGCTGGCGGCGAGTAAGACACCGACATTGGCGATCAAGTCATTTCGAGAGCACAGCCAACTGGAACTCATGTTTAGGTTGTGGCCACGGGATCGGTACAGAAGAAAAAAGCACACGTGATTAGCAATTAGTGCCAGCACACCGAAGATTCCCATCGTTTCGATGCCCGGCATGACGGGGTGAAACGCCTTGTAGGCTGCCGTCCCCAGCACACCAAGCCCAAGCATGAAGCCGCCCTTTACCAAGGCAGCAACTTGTCTGCCCGCGCAAAGAGGCTGAGCCCATACACCAAGGCATCGCCCAGCATGTCCAGCACGTCCGCCAGCAGCGAGATTGATGGGCGATTAGGCCGGCCGAGCCCTCCACGAAAAACATGACAGCATTGATGGCGAGCACGATCCATAGCACGCGTCCGTGACTGTCGCGCATGGCGTCCATCTCGCAGCTTTTGTCTTCACAGCGATTAGCCATTTGTGGTATCCCTTGAGTTTGCTGTACCTGGCGGTAGCGTAACCTCTGCACCGGCTGTTCGACGAATATATACCCGAATACCTCACCAAAATAACTCTAAAATCCGTCATGGTGATTTTGCCTTACGCCAATAAGCGGCAGCGCACTGCTGGGTGTATATCCCGCGCAGCCTTTACCCGATGACGGGGGGTGGGCTTGCGGTTCTGCAGTAGCACCGCAAGCAGTCCGTGCCCGTCCAAGTGTGTTTCCACCCCCAAAGACCATGAGAAGCAAACCGCCAAGTGGTCAGCCGTTGGGTGACCATCTTCACAACGAAAAACTCCATCCTATCAGGTGAATCTCCTGATTTCAGCGAACGGGAACTGCTGTTTTTAGGATTAAGCATGTATTCATTCCTCACCTTTAACTTTCAGCAGCCAAAATAACGGGAATTTTGCCTTCAGCGCCACGACCAATTTTCCGCCCGATCATCCCTTCCCCACAAAGGCATCATCCCGTTACACCAAGCCATCCGGCCAGTAGATGCTATCGCTCCGCCCGCCATGAAGGCCTGATGGCGCCAGCGGCTACATCAATAAGCGTTTATTGCCTGTATTTGTTTGCCAATCTCGGCAATCTTTCGGGCGTCCTTCACGACTTCCGTCCAGTGACCATCCTTGATCTGTACAATCATGGTGTGTGTCAAATATTCTGCTTTATCTGTCAGTATTTTTGTCTCATACCTTGGATTGGTTGGCGCATGATCTTCGCGTGCATAGGCAGATAATGGCGCGGTCATAAGAATCGTCATCATAAAACCCCGCAGGGCAGCATGGCGAAATCTGATCGTCATGATCTGACTTTCTTTGCATATTTCTTGGTGGGATGTTCCCAGTGTCATGGTGAATCCTACTGTATTTATTCAGCTAAATTTAGTGGCAATCCAGTGGATGATATAACTCGATAATATCCCCATGGTGTTCCCCGATGTGCCGGATTACAGGGTTACTCCGTATTTTCATTGTCTGACCGGCGTGATCCTGGTGATGATGTACCCCCCGGCAGCATCCTTTGCGAAACTGAATTTCACCATTTCTCCAGCCTTGTAGCCGTTGAGCATAGCCTTGTTCTGGAGCAGGAAATTCATTGACATACTGGGCCAGCCAAGGGCCTTGATGGGGCCCATGGCGACATTGACCATGTTCGCAGCGGGATTGATGCTGTTGATTTTGCCCTGCCCCATGAAGGTCTGGGCCTTGGTCGCTTGGCCTGATACGGTGCCCATATTGTCCATGCCCGGCATGTTGCCCGTGGCCGCATATGCCGGAAGCGTGACCGCCGCCGAACACGCCAGGATGAGGGTGAGATAAAAACGTTTCATGTTCGTCTCCTTGCTGTTGTTGAACTGTTCGTTTATCAAAATTAAGCACTTGGTTATGACTACAATTTTCGGTGCCCTTCCTTTCCGCCCATGGCGAATTTGACCGTCCGTACCACTCGCCTACCCATCACTCATGCCTGGTTTTCGTGATATCTCCGTTATTTGAAGTAATATCGTCCAGCCCTTTCGTCCCGCCGCTCAGGTCTGCCTGGACACCGAGCGCAGCGTCCCAATCGGCATGAAGGGCTTGGTGTTCCGACTCAGTGAACCCCTTGTGACCGTGGATCATGGCCGATATCAAGCCGTGGCGGCCCGCAACCTCGTGCGCGATCACGAGCGCCACATGGACAATGACGAAGGCAAGCAGCAGAAAGAATCCCCATTCATGCATCACCATCAACGGGGAGTTCATCGCTTCACTGTCCGGCATGAGCGAGAGGCTGATACCCAAGGCGATCTGCGCCACGGCAATCAGGAAAAAGGCGAGATAGGCGGGGCCAGCGAAAGCGTTATGCCCCCGATAGGGAGAAATTGGGCGTCGGAAGCCGCTCAGATAACAGGAGAGGGTTTCCCGCCAGATGCGGCGCTGGGCTGACGTCAGGGGCAGGAGGTCGCGCCAGCGCGCCGTCGGCGGGCCGACAAAGAGCCAGATGATGCGCACCACCAGCCCGGCGGCGAAAGCATAGCCGCCGACATAATGGATGATGTCGATCTTCCCCATCAGGGCGTCAGACATGTCGTTACCCAAGGCCAGGAGGGTCGCGCCTGAGGTGAATTGCGCCATCATGGCAAGCGCCATCCACCAATGCAGGGCCCGCAAAAGTGGGTCCCAGACGGGGTGCAGGATATAGCGGGTGTCCGTTGCCAACATCATTACTTCCTCCTCATCCGTAGTCTCATCATCGCAGGCCCAATCGCCGCTTCTGCCACAGGGCGTAAAGGGCAGGAATTACCAGCAGCGCCAGTAACGCGGCGCTGAACATGCCGCCCACCATGGGGGCGGCAATGCGCTTCATCACATCGGCACCGGCGCCATGACTGAACATGATGGGTAAGAGGCCACCCACCACCAGGGTCAAGGTCATGGCTAGGGGCCGTAGGCGCAGCATGGTCCCCTCGATGACGGCAAGCTGAAGGTCATGCCAGGTCCGCAAGGCGTCACGGGCCTGTCGCCGGAGGAGTGCCTGGTCCAGGTAGAGAAGCATCACCACCCCGAATTCTGCCGCCACTCCCGCCAAGGCAATGAAACCCACTGCCACCGCCACCGAGAGCTTGTAATTCAGCCAATAGATGAGCCAGAAACCACCGACCAGAGACAGGGGCAAAGTCAGCAGGATGATGGTCACCTCCACCCAGTTTTTGAAATTGAAGTAGAGGAGCAGGGCGATCAGCAGAATCACCGCAGGAATGACCAGTTCCAGGCGCTTGGCGGCCTGCTCCATGACCTGATACTGGCCTACCCAGGAGAGGGTATAAGCTCCCGGGAGATCGACGGCCTTCGCAATCGCGGCTT
>NZ_RIZI01000183.1 GCF_003721225.1 Acidithiobacillus sulfuriphilus
GTGTGGCGCCGAGACCGCCGAAAGAGAACACAGGCTCCGCTCGCGCCATGGCCCAACGGAGTTGACCCACCAGGATATCCGCCATATCGGGCACGACCAGGCACCAGGCCACTTCATAACCGCGGGCGGCGAGCTGGCGGCGCGTGCGGACGAAATGGGCATCCTGCCGCTTACCGCGCAAGATCTCGGTGCCGATCACCACAATGCCCAGGGCCGCCGTCATCGCTAATCCTCCGTGCCGGGCCAGATGCAAGGTGAGAATTCACCAGCCTTTTCGCCGTCGATGGTGACCTTGCCCTGCTCCATGCGCAGGCGGCCGCTCACCAGCCAGGCGATGGCCTGGGGGTAGATGCGATGTTCCATCGCCAGGACCCGCGCGGCCAGGCTATCCACATCGTCTTGCGCCAACACGGGAACCGCGCCTTGGACGATGATGGGGCCCGCATCCAGATCGGCCGTCACGAAGTGTACCGTGGCGCCATGGAGCTTCACCCCTTCGGCCAGGGCCTGGGCATGGGTATGCAGGCCGGGGAAGGCGGGGAGGAGGGAGGGATGAATATTCACCATGCGGCCCTCATAATGCTGTGCGAACTCCGGAGTGAGCCGGCGCATGAAGCCGGCCAGGGCAATATGGTCAGGCGCAAAGTCGTCAATCTGGGCCCGCAGCGCGGCGTCGAAGCTGCTGCGATCCCCAAAGCGGCGATGGTCTACGCAACGAACGGGAATCCCTGCCGCCGCGGCCAGCGCCAAGGCTGCTGCCTGGGGGCAGTTGCTGATCACGGCCACGACCTCGGTGGCGGGGATTTGCCCGCTCTCGCAGGCGCTCAGGATGGCCTGCAGGTTGCTGCCGCGGCCGGAAACGAGCACTACCAGGCGCTTAGGCAAGAATACGTACTCCTGGTCCTTCACCACGGGGAATGAGGCGGCCGATCTGGTACGCCCTTTCTCCCGCATCCTCCAGGATCTTTTGGGCATCTTCGCGGGATCCCCAGGGGACTATGGCAACCATGCCCACCCCGCCATTGAAGACCCGCCACATTTCCGCGTCGCTCACCGATCCCTGCTCCTGCAGCCAACGAAAGATGGCCGGCCGTTCCCAGTTCCCGGCATCGATCTCGGCGGCCAGATGCGCGGGCAGGGAACGGGGCAGATTCTCCACCAGGCCACCACCGGTGATGTGCGCCAGGGCGTGAACGGGAAGGGCCGCGCGCAAGGCGTTGATGGCCCGCACGTAAATCCGCGTGGGGGCCAGAAGGGCATTCACGAGGGGCTGCCCGTTGACAAGGCCTTGGAGATCGGCATTGCTGCGCGCGAGGATCTTGCGGATCAGGGAATAACCATTGCTGTGGGGGCCCGAAGACGCAATACCGATCACCGCATCTCCTTCCTGACAGCGCGCTCCCGTAAGGATCTCGGATTTCTCCACGATACCCACGGCAAAGCCTGCCAGATCGTAGTGGTCCCCGCTGTACATGCCCGGCATTTCTGCCGTTTCACCACCCAGGAGGGCGCAATGGGCCTGCCGGCAACCCTCGGCAATGCCGGCAATGACCTGTTCGGCCACGTCCACCCTCAGGCGGCCGCAGGCATAGTAATCCAGGAACCAGAGGGGCTCGGCCCCGGCCACCAGGATGTCGTTGACACACATCCCCACCAGATCGATGCCGATCCCATCGTGCCGGCCTGCCTCCAGGGCCAGGAGCAGCTTGGTGCCGACGCCGTCCGTACCGGACACCATGACCGGCTCCCGGAAGCCCTTGGGCACTTCAAAAAGGCCGCCAAAGCCGCCTAATCCGCCCAGGACTCCAGGGCGCCGCGTGCTTTGCGCCAGCGGTTTGATCCGCTCGACGAGGGCATTGCCGGCATCAATGTCCACGCCGGCGGCGTGGTAGCTAAGGGGAGGTCGAGAACTCATGCATTGCTCCAACGGGGATCCAATGCCTGCATTGTTATGGACAGGCCCATCCCCTGTCAAAAGGGTGGACGCGGGCGCCCATGGGGGTGGTTTGCGCGCGGGCCTTGGCGCAGCGATGCGCGGGGTGCCGATCAGGCATAAAAAAGGAGCGGCAAGGCCGCCCCGTTACCTGTACCGGGATGGACCTGCCAGCGCAGGTCACCCATAAGCCTTTAGAAGCGCTTGAAGATCTGCCCGCTTTTGGCGGCTTGGTAGCGCGCCTCCACGATGCTCCAGTTCATGTTCTTGTGGATGGCCGCCAGATAGTCGGCGCGCCCCAGGGCTTTCCAGTCCACCATATAGGCATGCTCGAAGACATCGACAATGACCAGAGGTACAAAACCGCCGACATTGCCATCTTCGTGCAACTGGATGAAGTGGTTGTTGATCTGTCCCGTCGTGCCGTCATAATAACAGATGGCCCAGCCGATACCGCGGCTCTTGGCCGCCGACATGAGGTCCTCGTGCCAGGCCTCAAAGGTGCCGAACTGCTCCAGAATGGCTGCCTTGAATCCCGGCGCCTGTTCGACGGTCACGCCGGGTTTGAGCTGCGCAAAGTAATACTCGTGCAAGACCATCCCGTTATATTCAAAGCCAAAACGCCGGCGGCGGTCGGCATAGGCCAGGGAGCCGGTTTTACCCTGTGCGCGCAATTCCGCAAGTTCTTTACGCAAGGCATTGCTTTGGTTTACATAACCAACATAAAGACCCCAATGATCGTTGATCTGGGCAGCGGATATGCCATCAAGATCGCCGGGCTTCAATTCTTCGCGTACGCTGTAATCGGTCATCCTCTACTCTCCTTATGTTCAAAACTAGAACAATACAAAACCTTAATGAATTATAGTCGCTGCCCAGGGAGCCTGCAAACGGCCTCCGGTCCGGAGTGAGCTTGTTGAAGCAGCAGCCATGCCATTCCATTCTTGACAGGCTCGCCCTGCTCCCCTAGCGTCCCGTCCATGAACATCCCCAATATGCTGACCATGCTGCGACTCTTTCTGGTGCCGGTGCTTTTTTATGCACTGGTGGAGGGCCGTTACGGCGGGGCTTTGGCAATTTTCCTCATCGCTGCCCTCAGTGATGGCCTGGACGGCTGGATTGCCCGGCGCTTTCATCTGCAAACGCGCTTGGGCGCCATCCTCGACCCCATTGCCGACAAATTGCTGGTGGTGACCGCGGTGATCACTCTGACCTGGCTGGGTTTCCTGCCCCTCTGGCTTACGGTGCTGATCATTTCCCGGGATCTGCTCATTATCGGCGGCAGCATGGCCTATCAACTGCTCATCGGTGCCATCGAGATTGCGCCGACCCGCCTTTCCAAGGTGAATACGGTCGTGCAATTCCTCCTCATCGTGCTGGTGCTGCTCCATGCGGCGAGCGGCTGGCGATATCCAGGCTTATTGATGATTTTCTTTATCGCATCGGCCGTGAGCACCCTCTCGTCGGGTTTGCAATATGTCTGGGTATGGAGTCGTAAGGCCATCGCCCAAGAGAAGGGGACGACCGGTCCATGAATACCGATGGGCAACTGGTCTTGCCCTTGGGTCTGCGTCCGCAACCCTTGCTGCAGCACTTTTCCACCCTGGGTAACGAGGAAGCCGTCGCTGCGGTGCGGCAGATGCTGAGCAGTCCGGGACCCCGCTGTCTCTACCTTTCGGGGCCGGGCGGAAGCGGCAAGAGCCATCTGCTCCAGGGTGCGGCGTTGGCGGCAGGTCCGTGGTCGCCTTATCTGGATCTGGCCGATTGGGCCCGCCACGGTGCAGCGCCCTCGGTCCAGGAGGCTTTGCAGAGTCTGGGCTCCGCTGTCCTTTTGTGCCTGGATGGTGTCGATGCGGTTGCCGGGAAAAGGCCTTGGGAGGAGTTGCTCTTCGCTCTCTATAACGAGCGGCTGCAGAGTCAACGTCCCCTGCTCATTGCCGGGCGGCTGGGTCCACGCAGCGCTCCCTGGCGACTGGCGGACTGGGGCAGCCGCTGCAGTGCCTGTCTGCATTACGCCCTGCATTTGCCCGATGACGAACAGCGTTTGGCCATCCTGCAGCAAATGGCCCGGCAACGCGGCCTTTTTTTGCGCGAAGATGCCGCTTACTATCTCTTGCGCCACTGGACCCGCGACCTCGGTCAACTGGAGCAGATCATCGAACAATTGGACAACCAGTCCTGGGCCCGGCAACGGGAACTGAGCATCCCCTTCATCCGTTCCTGCCTGACGGCCGCCGGGCAGGGCGCGCATCTACCGGAGGAGGGAGCATCAAGGTGAAGGAGACTGTCCCGGGACAACAAGGCGCGGATCTTGCTGAAATGCGGGACAGCGCGGCGGGAGAAGGACAGCGCGCCCAGGAGAATCAGCGGGTGCAGAGTGACAGGGCAAGGGGCAAAACGCTGCGGCGCTTGTTGCCCGCCCGCCCGCCGGCTTGTTTTGTCCACGCCTGGCGCCGTTTTTGGCAGGATGACTGTATCGACCGCGCCGCACTGCTCGCCTATACGACCCTGCTGGCGATCATTCCGCTGGCGGCGGTGGTACTCTGGTTGTGGAACCGGGTCGGCTTCGGGCCTCTGGATCGAGCGCAACTAGCCAGGTATATCTTTGAGAACTTCCTGCCGCAAACCGGCAACGCCATTCTGGGCCAGATCGATACCTTGGCCGCCCGCGGGGCGCAATTAGGGATTTTTGGCGTATTGGGGCTGGCAGCAACGGCCGTTTTATTGCTACATGCGGTGGAGCGGCACCTCAATGCCATCTGGCGTGTGCATCCTCGCTGTTGGTGGTGCCGCTTTTTGCGCTATATCGGAATACTGGTCCTCGGGCCCACCGTTCTCGCCTTTGTGGCCTCCTTATTGCTCCCTTTGCAGCCCATGCTGGCGCAAATAGTACCCATCCCGACGCTGCCGCCAGTGGCTACCATCGTCCTTGCATTCCTGGTGGAGACCCTGGTCCTCACCGCCGTTTATCATGGGTTGCCGGCAACCCGGGTGCGCTGGCGGGATGCCATGGCGGGCGGATTGTCGGCTGCGGCGCTTTTCGAACTGAGCAAGATTGGCTTTGCCTGGTATCTGGAGTTCTCCACCTTTCAGGCGATTTATGGTGCGCTGGGCGTTTTCCCGGTTTTTCTGTTGTGGATTTATGTTGCCTGGGCCAGCGTTTTGTTTGGTGGTGAAATGGCCGCCAGTTGCGGTGAAAAGCAGCGGACGGCTGACTAAATCCTTTGAAAAACAGGGGAAGAAAGCGGAATGGCAGCGGAGATTTCCGTAGCGTCAACCAGTATTTATTTCCGCGAGGATACTCGACCCGTCAGCGGAACGCTGCAGGAAATACTGACAAAAATCGGGGGTCTCGCGTAATACTACCCCAAGCTTTCTGATCCACTGCCGATCTCCCAGACGGATCTCGATGATGCCTTCCGGCGACCCGGTGCGCGAAGGTAGAATCAACACTTCCCGATGCCCCAGGCGCGCCAGCAAAGCTGGACAGGGTGGGCCCTTCCGACCATCCGGCGTCACCTGGACCGATAACGGGTTATCCCCCAGGCGCTTCACTCCCATTAATAACTCGCCTTGCCGGGTGACCCGTAGCCAGCGGACTTCAACCAATAAATTACGCACGGTCAAAGAGAGATCCGGGTGGCTGATCTCTCCGCGGGGCAGTTGTTCAAGCCCCAGAAAAGCCCCGGGCTGCAACAGAGATACCATGGATCCAGGACCGCGCAACAGGAGTCCGTCCTCATTCCAGTCGACGATATACCAATGAATATCCCCTGGAGCAGGCGGCACAAGGTCGTTGACTCGCCAGTCACTGCGGTCGGTCCAGGTGCTGGCAAAATGGCGATAGCTATGGGCAAAGTCGGAGTGGAGCCGGATCGGCAGGTGATTGGCCAAAAGGCGATCCTGACTGCGCCGCCAAGGCAATAACGCGGCGCGTACATTTATGAAGAAAGCGAGGCGATGTTTTTCGGGGAGGGCCTCGAGGGCGGGATGGGTGCGGTGCAGTCCCTTGGGGTCGCGCAATTGCCGTACGGATTCGCCCAGGGCCGCTGCCAGCGCTTGGGTATCAAAGACCGCGCAGGGTTGGGGTGGTCGTACTTTCTGCCACCAGGGGTGATCCGGCCCCAAGGCGCCCAAATGCATCGGCCCCTGCTCGGCTCCCAGGGCCACCGCAAAACGATAAGGGTGCCTGCTTTCCCGTTCAGCGTCGGGGATCAGCCCGGTTTCCAGATGAAAGGGGACGGCATCGACGTAATCGCCCAGCCACGGGTCCAGCCAGCGGATCTGCTGACGCGGCAGGTGCGCGGGGTCGCAAATGAAGGATAACGTCAGCAGGCTGAAAAAACGGCGAATGGCGTAGCCCAGGCCATCTCGGCCGTTGCCGTCGGTGGAAATCAGGCCCAGTTCGGCCGTTCCCTGCATCAGGGCACCGCCCTCTCCCCAAATAATGCCCGATGGAAGTTCCTGACGGCGCTCCGCATGGAGCCTGAAAAGGTAATAGATCACTTCCAAGGATGATCCTATTGCATTGTTCATCATTGATTTATCAGAGCTATCCTTTATGGATACATAAAAGGATAGGCGCAATGTTTTCAGCAGGCGTATCACCGCCTGCCAGAAGGCATCGTCGTCAGGGTTGCAGAGATGTCGTCCTTGCTTGGTCAATAGGGTGCGCGCCATGGACAGATATGCTGTCGCCCCATCCAGGCGACGCCCGGGCTCCATGGCCCGCAGGTTGATGTCGGCAAGGGCCGCAATGATGGCGTTCAGCGCGGTGAGATCCGCGTTCGCCTCCGGCTTTGGCCAGCGCACCAGGCGCCACCAGGAGGAACGTTGCTCCGGCGTGACCAAGCGTTCCTTCCAGGCATCCTCCCGGTTCATCAAACCCTTTCCCTTATTGGCCATTCATTGGCATTATTAGGCGCATTCGCAAGAATGCCAAGGCATGCCCCGCATGCCGGCAGTGAGGACCCAATGGACGAAGAAAAGATTCCGTCGCGCATTCTGGTCATCGAGGATGAGGAGGGCATCCAGGAATTGCTGCGCATGAGTTTGCAGCGTCAGGGTTTTGAGGTGCGCTGCGCCGACTGTGTGGAGACGGCAGAGGCGATCCTGAGCGAGTGGGAACCGCAGATTCTGATCCTGGACTGGATGCTGCCGGGCGAGAGCGGCTTGGGCTGGTGTCGAAGCCTGCGCCGCCGCGAGGCCCACAAGAAGTTACCCATCATCCTGCTGACCGCGCGGGGAGAGGAGGCGGACCGGATTCACGGGCTCGAATCCGGGGCGGATGATTATCTGGCCAAACCTTTTTCACCGCGGGAGCTGGTGGCGCGGGTCAATGCGCTGCTGCGCCGTGCCTATGGTGAAATGACAACGAACCGGTTGCGGCTGGGCGAGCTCCATCTGGATTTGCGCGCCCATCGTGTTTATGCCGGAGATACGGAGGTCCACCTCGGGCCGACGGAGTTCCGGCTGCTGCGCCTCTTTCTGGCCAACCTCGAGCGGGTCTTTTCCCGGGAGCTACTGCTGGATCAGATTTGGGGCCGGCAGATTTATGTGGAAGAACGTACCGTGGACGTGCACATCCGCCGTCTCCGCCGCGGCCTGGAGAAATACGGCTATGCCCATATCATTGAAACGGTGCGCGGCGAGGGTTACCGCTGTTGCGGTCAGGTGATGGGCAGTGACCATGGGGAAGCGCCGTGAATAGCCTTCGTGCCTGGGCGCTCCCGCTCTTTTTGTGGCTTCCGCTCCTGTTGTCGCTGCTTCTCTCGCCCCTATCCTGGGGGGCCACCATTTGGCCCGCAGTCCTTGGGCTCCTTCTCGCCTTGTGGGTGGGCTGGCACCGCCAGCAGTTGCTCCATCTCACGGCATGGTTTCAGCAGCCCCGCGCGGTACTGCCGCCCCTCGCGGCGGGCATCTGGGAAGAAACCTTTGCCGCCGGCTACCATTGGCGACGGGATCAGGAAACGGTTCATCGTCATCTCACTGCCCAGATCGTACAATTGCGGGACGCCCTGGAGGCCATGCCGGACGCAGTGTTGCTCCTGGATGGCCGCGGTCAGTTGCGCTGGGTGAATCAGTCCAGCACCCAACTCCTGCAGTTGCAATGGCCGGAGGACATGGGCAAGCCACTCCGCTACTGGTTGCGCACGCCCCGGCTCCAGCGTTTTTTTACCGAAGGGGAAACCGGTAGTATCCAGATCCCGTCACCTGCCGATCCCCAACAAACCCTGGAAGGACTGCGCTATCCGCTGGCCGACGCCGGCGCCTTGGTGATTTTCCGCGACGTTACCCGTATTCGCCATCTGGAGCAGGTTCGTCAGGATTTTGTCGCCAATGTTTCCCATGAACTGCGCAGCCCCCTGACGGTGGTACGCGGTTTTCTGGAAACCCTCTTGGACGGTCCTCTGGGTGCTGATCCGGAAGTCGGCCCGCAGTTGCGTCTCATGGAGCAACAGACCTTGCGCATGCAGTCCCTGGTAGAGGATCTGCTGACCCTGGCGCGGATCGAGGCGGCCCAGGCCAACCCGGAGGAATGCGAGCCCATTTTCATTGCGGCCTTGGTGGAAGATTATCTGAGGGTATTGGCCGATGCCATTGCCACCAAAAAGTTTGCGCTGATCTGCCGCCTGGATCCGGACCTGGGGGTTTTTGCCCAGCCCCTGGACATGGCAAGCGTCGTGCGCAACCTCCTGGAAAATGCCATGAAATACACCCCTTCCGACAGGAAAATAGAGATCGTTTGGGAGAAACGGCCGGAGGGGTTGGTTTTCTCCGTGCGCGACAGCGGTGACGGGATCGGGCCGGAGCATCTGCAGCGCATTACCGAGCGCTTCTACCGGGTGGACAAGGGGCGTTCGCGGCAACTAGGGGGTACAGGCCTGGGCCTTGCCATCGTCAAGCACGCCATTGAACGGTATAATGGCCACCTGGAAATCGAGAGCAGGTTGGGGATGGGTAGCCGTTTCTCGGCGCGCTTTCCCTTGCGTCTGGCCCGTAGCGCGCCGGCGGATGAGATCTTGCCCTGATGCTTGGTGGGAGTAGTGGGCGCTGCTTGTTGTCATAAAAGTGTCACAATTATTGGGTATAGTGATGGCGCTGTCCGATATAGCAACGGTGGATTTCGCCCTTATCGCTGAAGGAGAACATTGTATGCAATTTCGCAAGAGCAACAAATTACTCACTGCCGTTATGGCGCTGACCATCAGCCCCTTCGCCCTGGCCGGAACCACCATCACCGGCGCCGGCAGCACCTGGGTCTATCCGCTGATCTCCAAGTGGGCCGCCACCTACGCGAAAGAGACGGGCGTTCAGGTGAACTATCAGGCCATCGGCTCCGGCGGCGGCATTGCCCAGATCAAGGCCGGCACGGTAGCCTTTGGCGCCAGTGACATGCCCCTCAAACCCGAAGAATTGCAAGCGGATCATCTGATCCAGTTTCCCACCGCCATTGCCGGCGAGGACATGGTCGTCAATCTGCCCGGCATCCAGCCTGGTCAACTGATCCTGAGTGGTCCCGTGGTGGCCAAGATCTATCTGGGCGAAATCAAGAAATGGAATGACCCCGCCATCCAGGCCCTGAACAAGGGGCTGAAGTTGCCGGACATGGATATCACCGTGGTGCACCGTTCCGATGGTTCCGGTACCACCTTCACGTTCGCCAACTATCTGTCCAAGATCGACAAAACCTGGGCCGAGAAGGTGGGCGCCAATACCTCCATCGCCTGGCCGACGGGGGTGGGTGGCAAGGGCAACCAGGGCGTGGCCGCCTATGTGCAGCGCATCCCTGGTTCCATTGGTTATGTGGAGTATGCCTACATCCTCGAAAATCACATGAACTATGCGCGCATGTTCAACCGCGAGGGCAAGTTGCTGAGCCCGAGTCTGAAAGGTTTCCAGGCTGCAGCGTCCCATGTGAACTTCGTCACGGCCAAGGATTTTTATGTCATCCTGACGGATCAACCCGGCGCCGACAGTTGGCCCATTTCCGGTTGCACGTGGGAGATCCTGCGGGTGAATGCCCCCAAGGAAACCAACATGGAAGTAACCAAGTTCTTCGATTGGGGCTTTGGACATGGCCAGCAGTTGGCGGAGTCCATCGCCTACGGGCCGCTTCCGGAGAATGCGGTGCAGGCCATCAAGGCATACTGGAAGGAAAAGCTGGACATTTGATCACCTCCATTAGGAAGGTGGGTAATGAGTGTGGATAAAGCCATAGAAGGTGGGGGCCGCGATGCGGCCCTCGCCGCACAAATCTCCTCCCAGGCCGTGCCCAGGCGCGCCCTGGGGGATCTTTTTTTCCGCGGACTTACCGGATTCACGGCGATCTTCCTGCTCTCCGTGCTCATCGCCATCGGGGTGGCCCTCTGGCGCGAGGGCTGGGATGCCTTTCGGACCTTCGGCTTCGGTTTTTTGTGGAGTACCGCATGGAACCCCGTCACCGATCAGTACGGGGCCCTGATTTTCATCTTTGGGACGCTGGTGAGTTCGCTGCTCGCCATGCTCATGGCCGTACCCGTCAGCTTCGGAATCGCCTTGTTCATCTCGGAACTGGCCCCCCATTGGCTGCGCCAACCCATTTCCAGCGCCATCGAGTTGCTGGCGGGCATCCCCAGCATCATTTTCGGCATGTGGGGACTGCTGGTATTTGCCCCGGTCTTCGGCAACATGGAGCCGTGGATCAACGGCCATCTCGGCAAGATCCCCGGCGTCGGCCTGCTCTTCCAAGGCCCGCCCATGGGGATCGGCATGCTCACGGCGGGCATCGTCCTGGGCATTATGATCATCCCTTTCATTTCGGCCATCATGCGTGACGTGTTCCTGAGCACCCCGGGCATCCTTAAAGAGTCGGCCTATGCCCTGGGTGGCACTACCTGGGAAGTCATGCGCCATGTGGTATTGCCTTTCACGCGCACTGCCGTGGTCGGCAGCATCTTTCTGGGCCTCGGCCGGGCGCTGGGGGAAACCATGGCGGTGACCTTCGTCATTGGCAATACCGACAGTCTCAGCGCTTCTCTGCTGATGCCAGGCAACTCCATCGCCGCCGCTCTGGCCAATGAATTCACCGAGGCTACCACACACCTGTATAAGTCCTCCCTGCTGGCACTGGGCTTCATTCTTTTCGTTGTCAGTTTTCTGGTCCTTGTGCTGGCCAAGTTCATGCTCTGGCGCATGGAGAAACGGATCGGGGGAGGCGCATTGTGATCAGTCTTTATCAGCGTCGTCGCTTTTGGAATATATTCAATATGAGCATGGCCACCCTGGCCACGCTCTTTGGGCTTTTCTGGCTGGTGTGGATTCTCTGGACCACCCTGAGCTATGGGTTTTCCGCCTTGCATCCGGCGCTGTTCACGGAGAATACCCCGCCCCCCGGCGTCGATGGCGGCGGCCTGAAGAATGCCTTTGTGGGCAGCCTCATTCTCATTAGCCTCGCGGTGGCCATTGGCGCCCCTCTGGGCATCCTGGCCGGAACTTGGCTTGGAGAGTTCGCAGTGCGGCGTCGTTTTGGGTCTGTCGTGCGCTTCTTCAATGACATTCTGCTGAGCGCTCCTTCCATTGTTATCGGTCTTTTTGTGTATGCGATCATTGTTCATCCGCTCGGGCAGTTCTCCGCCATTTCGGGAGCTATTGCCCTAGCCCTGATCATGATCCCCGTGGTGGTACGCACCACCGATGAAATGCTGCAACTGGTACCCTCGACCTTGCGGGAGGCGGCGATTGCCCTGGGCGTGCCCTATTGGCGCCTGGTCACCCAGATCACTTGGCGGGCTGCGGGCGCCGGGATCCTCACCGGCGTCCTTTTGGCCACGGCCCGAATCAGTGGAGAGACCGCCCCTTTGCTCTTTACCGCCCTAAACAATCAGTTTTACAGCACCTCTTTAGACCGTCCGATCGCCAATTTACCCGTCGTGATCTTTCAGTTTGCCATGAGCCCCTATCAAAACTGGCAGGCCATGGGCTGGGCTGGTGCCCTCATCGCCACTCTCGCCGTGCTCGCACTCAGTATCGTATCCCGATTGATCATCAAGGGAAAAACCAAGGGAGGAGCTTAAGTTCATGCCCGTGCCACCCAGCACCGCCGCAAAAATCAGCGTTCGCAACCTGGAATTTTTTTATGGAAATAATCAGGCCCTGAAGGATATCCATCTGGAGATCCCGGAGCGCCGGGTAACCGCGTTTATTGGTCCTTCGGGCTGCGGGAAAACCACGCTGTTGCGCGTATTCAATCGTATGTATTCCCTTTATCCAGGGCAACGGGCTAGCGGTGAGGTGCTGCTGGATAACGAAAATATCCTTTTGCCGCAAATGGATTTGAATCGCCTACGGGCGCGGGTGGGCATGGTGTTCCAGAAACCCACGCCCTTTCCCATGTCCATTTACGACAATATTGCCTTCGGCGTGCGCTTATACGAGCGCCTGCGCAGAACGCAGATGGATGAGCGGGTGGAGCAGGCCTTGCGCCAAGCGGCGCTCTGGGATGAGGTCAAAGACAATCTCAAGGGCAGCGGTTTGGGTCTTTCCGGTGGGCAGCAGCAGCGCCTTTGCATCGCCCGGGCCGTGGCGGTCAAACCCGAGGTGATCCTCCTCGATGAACCGACATCGGCACTGGACCCCATCGCGACGCTCAAGATTGAAGAACTGGTCAGCGAACTCCGGGACCAATTTACCATCGTCATCGTCACGCACAACATGCAGCAGGCGGCCCGGGTTTCGGATTATACCGCCTTTATGTATCTGGGAGAGATGGTAGAATTTGGTCAAACCAACCAGCTTTTTACCAACCCCGGCAAGAAACAGACGGAAGATTACATTACTGGCCGTTACGGCTAAAAAGGAATCCAATCATGGCAGACTTTGATCAGCATATTTCCCAGCGTTTCGATGAGGAACTGCATGATATCCGCTCCATGGTCTTGGCCATGGGAGGCTTGGTGGAAGAGCAGGTTGCCAACGCCATCAAGGCACTACAGAGCGGTGATGCGGAACTGGCCAGCGAAACCATTTCCCGGGACCACGAAGTGAACGGCTACGAGGTGCGTATCGAGGAGGAATGCATCGGCATCATTGCGCGGCGCCAGCCCGCCGCCAGCGACCTGCGCCTGGTGATGACCATCATCAAGACGGTCGCCGACCTGGAGCGCATGGGCGATAAGGCGGTGAAAATCGCCAACATGGCCCTGGCCATCGACCATGGCGCCCAGGGCTCCAACCATGCGCTCCTGCGCGACATCGAAGGCATGGGCAAATATGCCCTGGATATGCTGCGGCGGGCCATGGATGCCTTGGCGCGGGTGGATGCCGATGCCGCCATCGAGATAGCCAAGGGCGATGAGATGCTGAACCAGGAATATCGCTCGGCCATGCGCCGCCTGATCACCTATATGATGGAAGATCCGCGCACCATCACTTCGGCCATTGACGCGCTCTTTGTGGCCAAGGCCATCGAGCGGATTGGCGATCATGCGCGCAACATTTGCGAATATGTGATTTATCTGGCCAAGGGCAAGAGCGTGCGCCATTTGCCCCTGGACGAGGTTGCCGAAACCTGGCAGGGGGAGTAGGGCATGGCAGATTCCGCTCCCGCATCGCCCTTGGCGTCGATGCTGGCGGCGGTGGACCTGGGCTCCAACTCCTTCCACATGGTGGTGGCCGAGGAGGGGAGCACGGGGCTGCGCCTGCTGGATCGGCTGCGCGAAGGCGTGCGCCTGGCCGAAGGACTGCGCAGCGATGGTGGCCTGGATCCGGAGGTTCAGCAGCGGGCCCTGGCGTGTCTGGCACGTTTTGGACAACGTTTGCAGGGTATTCCGCCGGAGCGGGTGCGGGTTATCGGTACCAACACCTTGCGCGATGCCAGCGCTGCCCAGGGCTTTTTGCAGGCGGTGGAGCAAACCTTGGGTTATCCCGTGGAAATCGTCAGCGGCCGGGAGGAGGCGCGTCTGGTCTATCTGGGCGTGGCGCACAGCCTGGCCGTCGATGCCGATGAACGGCGCCTGGTGGTGGATATCGGCGGTGGCAGTACGGAACTGGTGGCGGGGCGGGGTTTTCTGCCGGCCATTATGGAAAGCCTGCATTTTGGTTGCGTGGCATCGACGCGGGCGCACTTTCCCGATGGCAGGATTCTACCCATGGACTTGGCGCGCCTGGAAAAGCGCGTCCGGGTCGCCCTTGAGCCGGTATTGGGTGAGTATTTGGCCCACGGCTGGGAGCAGGCGGTGGGTTCGTCCGGGACCGTCAAGGCCATCGCCAGGATCCTGGCGGAAAATAATCAGGGGCCGCGGATTACCATGACGGGCTTGCGCTGGTTGCGCGCGCGGGTGCTCCGTGCCGGTAGCGTAGAGGCGCTCTTGCAGATCAAGGGCATGAAAAACGATCGCGCCGCCGTATTCCCCGGCGGAGTGGGGATTTTATACGCCATTTTCGAGGCGCTGCAACTCAAGGAGATGCGCTTTTCCGATGGGGCCCTACGGGAAGGCGCCATTTATGAATTGCTGGGCCGCATTCATCAGGAAGATACGCGGGAATCCAGCATCCTGAATCTGCAAAAGCGTTTTCACAGCCATGTGGGGCGTAATGAGCGGGTGCGGCGGCAGGCCATGGAGTTTTTTGCCAACTGTGCGGATGCATGGAAGCTCAGCGCTTGGCATGGCCAATGCTTGGCATGGGCTGCGCTGACCCACGATATCGGGCTGGATATTGCCCATTCGGGTTTTCATAAACATGGCGAATACATCTGGCGCAATGCCGACATCCCCGGCTTTTCCCGCCGCGAACAAGGGGTCGTGGCCGCCCTGCTGCGTGCCCAGCGCAAGCGTTTGCCGTCGTTGCCGCAGTTGGCGGGCATGGGCGTGATTGCCGAGGATATCGTGGCCGTGCAGCGTTTGGCCGTCTTATTGCGCCTGGCTATCCTGTTTCATCACGGTGCCGATCCGTTGCCGTTTTCGCCGCGTCTGCGCAGCATGGGGGAAACTATCACCCTGCTGCTCCCCAACGATTGGCAAGGCCGCATGCCTTTGCTGGCGGCCGATCTGGAGCGGGAGCAGGGCTTGCTGGACCCTGATTTTTCCTTGCAGTGGTGATAATGCCAAGGCCATGAAAATGGCGTCCCTGCACCTGACCCTGCTGACCGAAACCTTTCCGCCCGAGGTCAATGGCGTTGCCCGTACCTTGCAACGTCTGGTGGATGTGCTGACGGCGCGGGGCCATCGGGTGAGCGTGTTGCGTCCCCGGCAGCGCCGGGAGGCCGCCGGCCCCCATCTCTTTCCTGCCACCGCCTTGCCCTTGTACCCGCAACTGCGCATGGGCTGGGCCCTGCCCGGGCAGATGTCCCGCCGTTTGTGCAGCCTGCAGCCGGACCTCCTGCACATTGCCACGGAAGGGCCGCTGGGGCTGGCGGCATTGCTGGCGGCCCGGCGTCTGGACTTGCCCGTGGTGAGCAGTTTTCATACCAATTTTGACGGTTATGCGCATCATTATGGACTGCGCATCCTGCAAAACCTTGCGCGTAGCTATTTACGCCGATTTCATAATGCTACGCTGTTGACTCTGGTCCCCAGTTTGGGAACGCAGGCACTCTTGGCCGAGCGGGGTTTCTGCAATCTGGCTCTCTGGCGGCGGGGCGTGGACGGGGGCCAGTTTCATCCCCATTTTCGCGATGAGCGTTTGCGCGCTAGCCTGGGTCTCCAGGCCGACGACATTCTCCTCCTGAATGTGGGCCGTTTGGCGTTGGAGAAAAACATTCCTGCCGTGGTGGGGGCATTCCGGGCGCTCAGTCAGCGTTGGCGAGGGCCGCAACGCCTGCATCTGGCGCTGGTGGGGGATGGACCTTTATTGGTGCAGTTCCGCCAGGAAAAGACCGAAAACATGACACTGGCAGGGATGCAGATCGGCATGGATCTGGCGCGCTGGTATGCCAGCGCCGATCTCTTTTGCTTCCCGTCGTGCAGCGAAACCTTCGGTAATGTCGTCCTGGAGGCCATGGCCAGCGGCTTGCCGGTGCTGGCCTATGACTGTCCGGGGGTCAATGAACAGTTTCGCCACGGGGAGGAGGGCGTTTTGCTCCCTCGGGACGGGGATTTTTCTGCGGCGATGGAGGCCCTCTGCCGCGATCCCGGCCTGCGCCGGGCCATGGGCAACCGGGCCCGGCAGCGTGCCGAGGGTTGCGATTGGGGAACGGTCTTTGATGAATTGCTCGTGCACTATCAGGGTGTATTGCAGCGCCACGGCGAGGCATCGGCAAGGGGGCTGAACCCGCCGCCTTAAGGAAAGGTTAAGGCGCCACGGCTATCATCGTCTCATTGACGGTAAGGCGATATTTATAGACTTCGAGTTGCGCGCGGGCGGAAGGGTTTCCTGTAGCCAATGGCGTTCGTTGATATGAAGGCATTGTGGAAATGATCGTTACCGAATTTTGGGAAGCGTTTCCGGGGAAGGAGGGCCGATGGCCGGCCGTCGCCGGCATACGCATGGGACGGGGACCGTGCTGAGCGCCGCCGAACTCTTTCCCCCGGCGAACTTGCGGCATGGTGGTCTCGTCTTGCTCCTGCTGCTGTTGTCGGGGTGCGTAAGTTACCATCCCTTGCCCTTGCGCGCTTCCCTCCCTGCCCAGACCCATGCCGACGCGCAAATCGCCGCCGCCCTGCAGCATGCGCACTTGCCCCAACGAGAGCGATTATCCATAAACCCCTCCCGGCCCCTCTCCGGGGAGGCCCTGGGCCTCATTGCCGTATTGCTCAATCCTGATCTGCGGGCCATGCGGGCTCAGGAGGGGGTTGCCCAGGCACAGGTCTTTGCCGCCGGCATCCTGCCCGATCCACAATTATCCTTGAGCGCCGATCTTCCCAGCAATGTGGCGGCGGGTTACTACAATGCCTACAACATGGCCCTGAACTGGAGTCTGGCCGCCCTGTTCACCCGCCCGGCAGACCTGGATATCGCCCGGGCCCAGGCGCGCTCCGTACAGTATCAGGTGGCTTGGCAGGAATGGATGGTCGCCAATCAGGTGCGTATCCTGACCCGGCAGCTTTATTACCTGGAGCAGCAGGAGGCCCTGGCCCGTCGGGCCGCAGTAACGACCCAGCGCTTGTATCGGGCATCCCAGGAAAATCTGCAGGCGGGTGACGCCACCATTACTACGGCGACCCTGCGGCAGATCGCCTGGCTGGACAGTCAGGACCGGGCTTTGGCCCTGGCCAGGCAGATCACCAAGACCCGGCAGGATCTCAACAAACTGCTGGGCCTGCCGCCGGAAGCAACGCTCACTCTGGTACCGCCGCGGCTGGGCGCTACGCCCACAGACCCCGCCGCCCTGGTGGCCAAGGCCGATCACCAACGGCTGGATCTCCTGGCCTTGCGGGCGGGTTATCAGGCCCAGGAGGCGCGGGTCCGCCGCAGCATTCTGGGTCAGTACCCGGGTTTCAGCATCGGCCTGACGAAGGCGGCAGACACTTCCAATATCCACACCTTGGGCCCCAGTGTCAGCCTCGACCTGCCCCTGTGGAATCGCAATCGCGGGGCCATCGCCGTGGCGGAGGCTACCCGCGGTCAGCTCCATGCGGAATACGGCGCGCGTCTTTTCCAGACCCGTGCCGAGATCTACACCCTGGTGGCTGATTTGCAGCGCTTGGCGGCGGAAATCGCCCCTTTGGCCCGGGAGGTTCCGCAACTGCAACGGGCGGAGGAGCGTCTGCGCAGGGCGGCCAGCGAGAGAAATGTGACCTTGATCGATTATGAAAGTGTGCGCAGCCAATCCCTGGCCAAGGGGCTGCAGTTGCTGGCGTTGCAGCAGGCCTATGCCGAGCAGCAGGCGGCGCTGACCATGGCCGTTGGCAGCACCTGGAAGGGGCAACCATGAAGGGGGTGGAGGAGATGCCGCCACAAGCGATTAGCGCGAAGTGCGCGGGGTGGGGAGGGCGGAAGATCATGGCAGCATTGCTGCTGCTGGGCTTGGCCGGGTTGCCCGTAACGGCCATGGCGGAGGTGTCGGCATTGGTCCGGATCACCCCAGCCCGCGTCATGGCGATGACCAGCCACTTGCATGCCTACGGGACGGTGGAATTCTCACCCGAAGGCGGGCAAACCCTCTCCTTGGAGGCCGAGAGTCTGGTGAGCCAGGTCCTGGTGGCGGCTGGACAGCGGGTGCAGAAGGGGGAACCCCTGCTGCGGGTGACGCCAACCATCAACGACCGGTTGCAGATGGATCAGGCCCGGATCGCCGTGCGTTTCGCCGAAGAAGATCTCCAACGCCTGAAGGGACTGCGGGATCGTCAGTTGGCCACCAATGCCGAAGTGCAGGCTGCCGCGCAAAATCTCGCCCGGGCCAAGGCCAATCTACGGGATATCGGCGCTCGTTTGCATACGCTCCAGAGCGGTGCTTTGCGTGCCCCCATGAACGGGGTGGTGGAATCGGTGGCGGTACATCAAGGGGACCTGGTCCCTGCCGGTCAGCCGCTGCTGCGTTTGAGCAAGGGCGACCAATTGCGGGTCCTCCTGGGGGTGGAACCCGAAGACGTGACCCGCGTCCATCGTGGCGATGTCGTGCAAATCCAGCCGGTCTATGGTGGTACTAGCCCTGTCGCCGGCCGGGTCACCCAAATATACTGGCAGGTGGACCCCAAAACCCGTTTGGCCCAAGTGGTGGTACCGGTTCCCGCCAATCCGGCCCTCCTGCCCGGCGGCATGGTGCATGCGCGCATCCTCGTGGGACAAGGCCAGGACTTGGCTATACCCGATAGCGCCGTCCTGCAGAGCCAGGGTCGCTCCTACTGTTTCGTCGCCGTTCATGGGCGGGCGCAGCGCCGCTGGATCAAGACCGGCTGGCAGGAAAAAGGCTGGATTGCGGTGAAGAAAGGGCTTCAGGCGGGCGACCAGGTGGTTAGCCTGGGCAATTATGAACTGCACGATGGCATGGCCTTGCGCGTGGAGGGTGGACAATGATGGGCGACTGGTTACAGCGCCACCGCCGCTCGCTCCTCTTCCTGCTCGTGGTCCTGGTTCTGGCCGGCGGCATGGCGGCCTTTCGCCTGCCGGTATCCCTATTCCCCACCATCAGCTTCCCGCGCGTCGTGGTGAGCGTGGATGCGGGCAACCTGCCCATTTCGCGCACCCAGATCGAGGTCACCCAGCCTTTGGAACAAATCTTGCGCGGTGTGCCCGGCGTTGAGCGGATTCGCTCCACCACCAGCCGGGGCGCTGCGGATATTTCGGTCCAGTTCGCCTGGGGTACCCCTATGGTGCCGGCCCTCCTGCAAGTGCAATCCGCTGTCAACCAGGTCCTGCCCAAGCTGCCGCCGGATACCCGCTTCCGGGCCCGGCGCATGGATCCCACGGTCTTCCCCATCCTCGGTCTGGCATTGAATTCCTCCACGCTGGATCCGGTAGCCCTGCGCCGCTATGCCTATTATGATCTGCGCCCGCGCCTGCTGGCCGTTCCCGGCGTGGCCCAGGTGGAAGTGCAGGGCGGCACCCAGGCCGAGTACGAGGTGGTGGTGGATCCCATGCGCCTGCAAAGTTACGGCTTGAGCAGCGCCGATGTGGAACGAGCCCTGGCCGATAACAACATCATTACTGCGGTGGGACGTTTGCAAAGGCACTACCGCCTCTACCAGGTGCTCAGTCAAAGCCCGCTGAAAAATGTCACGGATATCGGCCATACCGTACTCAAGACCGGCGCGGATGGGGTGGTGGAACTGGATGACGTCGCCCAGGTGCGGCAGGGCACCGTGCCGCAATGGACGACGGTGACGGCCAACGGCAAACCGGCGGTCCTGGTCAATATCAAAGAACAGATCGGCGCCAACACCGTCGCCATTGACCAGACCATTCGCCGCCTGCTGCGTACGGAGGCCAAAAGCATTCCGGCGGGGGTCAAGATCAGCACCTGGTATGACCAGAGCCAACTCATCACCAGCGCCGCCAGCAGCGTGCGCGATGCCATCTTCATCGGTGCCGCCCTGGCCGCCTTGGTGCTGCTGGTTTTCCTGCGCAATCTGCGGCTTACCTTCATCGTGGCCATCGTGCTGCCCAGCGTGCTCCTGGCCAGCGTGCTCATCCTCTATGTGCTGCACATGAGTTTCAATATCATGACCCTCGGCGGCATGGCGGCGGCCGTCGGGCTGGTGGTGGACGATGCCGTGGTCATGCTCGAATACATCATGCGCCGCATCGCCGAGCATCCTGGGGAAAGGGTGCCGGTGCTGCATTCCGCCCTGGAGATGAGCCGGCCCCTGGCGGGTTCCTCGGCGGCCACCGTCATCATCTTTGCACCGCTGGCCTTCCTGTCCGGCGTGACGGGGGCCTTTTTCCAGGCCCTCGCCATTGCCATCGCCGCCGCCCTGATCATCTCCTTTCTGGTGGCCTATCTTGCCGTACCGCTCCTGGCGGATGCCCTCCTGCGCCGCCAGGATGCCGAGGCGGCCGAGCGGGAAGGGCGCGTCATGGGCCAGGTGAAGGAGCGCTACGGGGTCTTTCTGGGCAGTTTGCTGGCACGGCCTTTCCTCCTGCTCCCCATTGTCCTGGCGCTGGTAGGCCTGGGCTGCTGGGCCTATACCCAGGTGGGCAGCGGTTTCATGCCGGATATGGATGAGGGGGGATTCGTGCTGGACTACAAAGCCCCGCCCGGCACCTCCCTAGCGGAAACCGACCGCCTTCTGGAGGAGGTGCAGCAGATACTCTCCCGGACACCGGAAGTCGCCAGCTATTCCCGCCGCACCGGCCTGCAATTGGGCGGCGGCATTACCGAGGCCAACCAGGGCGACTTTTTCATCCGCCTGAAAAAACACCGCAATCGCACGATCTGGCAAATCATGCAAAGCGTCCGCCAGCGTATCCATGACCAGGTGCCAGGCTTGCGCGTGGAAACGGGTCAGCTCATGGAGGATCTCATCGGCGATCTCACGGCCGTGCCACAACCCATAGAGATCAAGGTTTTCGGCAGTAATCCCCAAGTACTGCAAGCGACGGCCGCCCGCATTGTCGGGACCATCCATGGCATTGCCGGCGTCACCCAGATCTTTGACGGGGTCACCATCGCCGGCGATGCCTTGAACATCCGCATCAATCCCGTCAAAGCGGCCCTGGAAGGGATGGCACCGGCGCAGATTACGGCGCAACTGCAAACCCTCATGGACGGGCGGGTGGCCAGCCGCATCCCCCAGGGGCAGGAAGTCATCGGTTTGCGGGTACGTGCCCCACGCGCCATTTGGGACGACATGGCCCGGATGCGGGCGCTGCCCATCCTGGCTCCGGACGGCCATACCTTTCCCCTGGCCAGGGTGGCCACCATCAGCGCCCAAGCCGGGCAGGCCGAACTGAATCAGGAAAACCTCAAGCCCATGGTGGCGGTGACTGCGCGCATCGAGGGCCGGGCCATGGGTACGGTCATGCACGAGGTGCAGGCGCGCCTGGCTCATCTTACTCTGCCACCCGGAGTCTATCTCCAGTATGGGGGGCTTTATCAGGAGCAGCAGCAGGCCATGCGCGAACTGGCCATGGTGCTGGTGGCGGCGATCCTGCTGGTGGCGGTGCTGTTGCTCTTCCTCTATGAACGCTTCACCATCGTCATCAGTATCCTGGCGACGGCCCTGCTCGCCCTGGGCGGGGTGTTCGTAGGCCTTTGGCTCACCGGCACCCAACGGAACATCACGGCCATGATCGGCATGACCATGATTGTCGGCATCGTCACCGAAACGGCCATTTTTTACTTCGCCGAGGCGCAGAACAGCGATGTAGCAGAGTTGATCCGGGCCGGCCGTGCACGCCTGCGCCCCATTCTCATGACCGCCATCATCGCCATGCTGGCCCTGCTGCCCCTCGCCCTCGGTCTGGGAGCGGGGGCGCAGATGCAGGCACCCCTGGCCATTGCCATCATTTCCGGCTTGATCGTGGAAGTGCCGCTGGTGCTCTTGATCATGCCGGGGATCTACCGTTTCCTGGAGCGCCTCGTCCGCCGCCGGGCCCGGGCCTGAGCCCCTCGCTCAGCGATAGGCGCCCAGTTTGCGCTGACTGCGGACCAGCATCCACCGGCCCAGGAGGATGAGCATGAGCACGCCGAAGGTGATGAGAAAGGCGGCGGCAAAGGCGAGCATGTGCGATTCGGCGAAGGGTTCGTTGATGAAGGACCAGATCACATAGGTCAGGTAGCCGATGGGCTCCTGAGTCATGTGGCCATTCCACATGTAATTGGACCAGCCCGCCGTATATAGCAAGGGGGCCGTCTCGCCCATGGACAGGGCCACGGCATAAAATATCCCGGTCATGATGGCCGGCGCTGCCCCCGGCAGGAGGACCTTGAACACGAGATGACCTTCTCCGGCGCCCAGCCCATATCCCGCCTCACGCACGGCGTTGGGAATATTGGCCATGGCCAATTCGGTGGATCGGGCGATATAGGGGAGCAGCATCACCGCCAGGGTAATCACGCCGGCGGCGACGGAAAACTGCCAACCCAGATAAATCACCATGGCGATGTAACCAAAATACCCCAGAACAATGCTCGGCACGCCCACCAGCACGTCCGAAAGAAAACGCAGCGCGCTACCCCAGCGACCCGCGCCGTGCTCGGAGAGATAGATCCCCGCCGCCATGCCGATGGGTGCCGCGACCAGCAGGGAACCGAGGGAGAGCACGAGAGAACCTTCGATGGCATTTTTCAGCCCGCCGCCAATCCCGTTGGTGATCTTCGCAAACAGGGCCGGGCGCAAGACGGGAAAGGCCTTGACTACCACCTCGCCAATAATGGAAAAAAAAGCCCCGGCCAGGATCAGGAAAGCCGCCATGATGGCCAGCCAGCCCAAGGCGTTGCCCCATTGGCGGCGCCAGGAGGGCGCATATCTCTTTTCTACTGTTTTGATTCCCATGGTTTCCAGTATTTCCGTGGCCATCAGCGCACCCTCGCCATCCATAGTATCAAACGGGCGATGACATTCACCGCCACGGCGATGAGCAGAAGCACCAAGGCAATTTCCGAGAGGGCCTGGACGGCCATATTGGTGGGATCCTGCAAGGCGCTATCCAGT
Organism: Acidithiobacillus sulfuriphilus; assembly: GCF_003721225.1. Classification (GTDB taxonomy): domain Bacteria; phylum Pseudomonadota; class Gammaproteobacteria; order Acidithiobacillales; family Acidithiobacillaceae; genus Acidithiobacillus_B; species Acidithiobacillus_B sulfuriphilus. The sequence continues at coordinate 22,948 of NZ_RIZI01000183.1, forward strand.
TGCGAGGCAATAAAGGCCGCCATGCTGGAGATTGGCGTGTAAATATTGTTGGGCAGGTAATTGAGGGCGTTGCCGCTGACCATCAATACAGCCATGGTTTCCCCCAGCGCGCGGCCAAGGGCCAGGATGCTAACGCCGATGACCACGGTGCGGAGTTTGGGCAGGACCACATGCCAAAAGACTTCGAGGCGGCTCAAGCCCAGGCTGCGCCCCGCTTCCTTGAGGGCCGGGTCGGTCATGTTGATGGATTCACGGAGCGTCGCGGAAATGAGCGGTACGATCATGATGGTCAATACCAGGGACGCCGTGAGCAAACCGTAGCCGCTCCCCGGAGCACCGCCAAAGAAAGGTACGAAGGACAGGGCATGGGCCATGGCCGGGTAGACATGCTGACCCAGGAGCGGAACCAGCACCGCGTATCCCCAAAGCCCGTACACCACGCTGGGGATGCTCGCCAAAAGGTCCACAAAGAGGGATAGAGGCGCTGCCCGGGATTTGCGCATTCCCTCCGCCAATAAAACCGCCGCACCGATAGCCAGCGGGAGGGCCAGGACCATGGCGATGAAGGAACTGGCCACGGTGCCGACGATCAGGAACCAGATGCCGTAACGGGCATGGGGCATGACCTGGAAGCCGTGTTCCATCACCGGGTCGCCATAGAGATTGCCCAGGTCCCAGTCATTGGTCCAGAGAAAATGGAACTGGTTATATTGAATGGCCGGCCATGAGTAGATGGTGAGAAAGGTGATCAGTGCCAGCAGCGACAAGGGCAGCAGACTGGCCATGGCTACCAGGGAACTGCGAAAGATCGGGAATTTCATAGTGTTTCGTCTCGTACCGACATGCGTACCTCAAAAACGACGTTTTGGAAAACAGTGGCGCCCCCATTGCCAGGGCAAGCCGTGATGCCGCTTTCCAAAGCGCCTGGCTAAAAGCAAAGAAGCCCGCAAAAAAATATCAGAAAGAGCCGGGCATGAACACCCGGCTCCAAGTTCCGCTTACTGGATTTCGGCAATCTGCTTGCGCGAAAGGGCTACAGCGCTGTCCGGCAGGGGGACAAAGTTGACCGCCTCAATGAAGTGCGGCGCATTGCCGCCCTTGAGATCAATGGACCAATTCAGGAACTTGCGCAGTTCCGCCGCGACCTGGGCATTGGGCTGGGTCTTGCTGACAATGGCATACTCGTAGTTGATGATGGGGTAGGACTTGGCACCCGGGGCATAGACCAGGCTGATGCGCTCGTCGGCAGGGGTCTTGGCGACCATTTCACCGGCTGCGGCCTTGGCATTGGCCACCGTCGGCAACACAAACTGGCCGGCGCGGTTTTCCAGCATGGCCAGGCCCAGATGGGCTTCTTCCACGGGTTTCTTCCAACTGATGCCGATATAGGCGACGCCATAGGGCGTGGTCTTCAGGGCCTGGACCATGCCGGGGTTGCCCTCGGCGCCGATGCCGCCGGGGACAGCCGGCCAACTCACCGTCGTGCTGTAGCCGATATTCTTGCTCCATACCGGAGTGGTATCAGAGAGATATGTCGTAAAGATGAAGGTATCGCCGGAACCGTCCGTGCGGTGTATCGGAATGATCTTGTGGTTGGGCAACTTGACGCCGGGGTTGAGCTTGGCAATGGCGGCGTCGTCCCAGTTGGTGATGGTGCCGTTATAGATCCCTGCCAATACGGGACCGGAGAGCTTGAGGTGGACATTGTTCAAACCCGGCAGGTTGTAGTTGATCATCTGGATCGAGATGGCCAGCGGGATGTTGAGGATATTGGGATGCATCTTGATCTGGGCATCGCTCATGTAGGCATCGGAAGCACCGATCTGCGCCACGCCGGAAATGGCTTCGGCAATGCCGGTACCGCTACCCGTGCCTTGGGTGGTGATCTGCACGCCGGGATTCATCTTGGTATACACCGGCACCCACAGATTGAAGAGCGGATAGAGCAGGGTCGATCCCGTCTCCAGCAGGGAGATGGGCGCCGCAGAAGCGGGCATGGCGGCGAAGGCGGACAGGCCCAAGGCGGAAAGCAGGGCGATGCCATTGATATTGCGGGATAAGTTTTTCTTCATGCGAAACAGCATAAAACCTCCAGGGTAGTGGGTACAACGGTTGGTGAGACAACGGTTCGGTAAACACTCGCAACTGCTCTATCGGTAAGGAGTTTGCCGACTTTTTTCATGTAGATGCATCTTCATGGGCGGTACCGGAAATGCTGGCCGTTTCCTTTCCCCGATGGGTCTTCGGCAAAGTCAGCCGGTAGCCGAAACCATGCACGGTTTCAATCCAGTGCGCGGCTGACGCCGTTGCCAGCACCATCCGCAGCCGGTGTACCTGGGCCGTGATGGAATTGGGCTGGAGCAGGCCCTTGCCGCCGCTGAGCAGGGTGGACATGTCTGCGCTGGAAAAGGTGTGATCGGGATGCAGCGCCAGATAGTGCAGGATGCGGAACAGGCGGCGGGTGAGGGAGACCTCTCGCCCATTGACCCATACCCGGCGGGCGATGGGATCCACGCAAAGGGTAGCCTTATGGCCAACCACCCGGTGCTCCCAAGGCTCGCCGCGATGAAGCAGCGACTGCACCTGCGCCACCAGTAGCGTGATACCGACCGGCCGGGCCAAATAAGCATCGGCGCCGGCGTCCAGGGCGGCACGGGCCTCCTCTTCGGCGCTGTCATTCCCCAGGGCAAGCATGGGGATTGCCGCATTCTCGGCGCGCTGGCGCAACCCGGCCAGCCAGGCGACCCGTGCGCTGGAGTCGAGGGAAAGGACCAGGACCTGCGGCCGCCATACCCGCAGCAGATGCTCAGCCTCCTCGCCGCCGCTTTCCATCCGCACCGCCGCTCCCAAATGCCGAAGCAACCCATCGGCCAGGACCGTATCGCTTCGCTCCGGCGATACCATCAGCACCCGGGGGTGCTCTACCGGGTTCAGGAAGCCCTTCTTGCGCCAGGGTTCTGCCGTCGCCGAGGCGAGCAGCATCGCGTCGGACCAATGCGCGGCATGGGCGAGAACTCCGCCAAGGAGAACGTATAGCATCTGCGTTGGGATCCCGACGCGCGGATTCAGGCCGATGCGCGCAGATTCCGGACGGGACCCGCAACGGATACCCGGCCGATCACGAAGATGCCGACTTGTTGCTGCGCCGACTGCTGTAATAAGTCCATGCAACCTCTCAAGAGATATATCATATTGATTAATATAGTATTATTTGGAACCATGGTGGCTGCTTGGGCAGCATTCGACAATCTTGGAGATTGCTCGCAGGCGTATCTTAGCAAAGCAGTGTGACGTTTTTATGAACATTTTATGACATTTTTATGACAAACAAATATATGCAGATTATATTATCTCCATTAACTACCGGGGCGGCGGATAAATGGCGACCACGGGCGGCACCACCGCCAGATGCCAACATAAGCTCCGAGGCTGCCCGGCGAAGCGGCAAGCCTTGCGGGAAGGAACTGGCCGTTGCGGCGCGGTTCATCGGAAAAGGACGCCCCCAGATCTGTGCCGTATGCTGAGCTTCCTCTGCTATCATGGGCGCACCCGTCTTGTTACCGGTAAATGCGTAGTTTAGAGTGCAAAAGGCCGATGGGCAGGAACGGCCTGAGCCAAGAATTCTGGAGGATGCCGTCATCGGAGCGCTCAATGAAGTTTTGACATGGCTGCACCTCCAACCCATTACCCTGGATCTCATCATCGCCTTCCTCAAAAGCTATGGCTATCTGATCCTGTTTATTGGCACCTTGCTGGAGGGGGAAGCCGTCGTCATCATTGCCGGTGCGCTGGCCCACGCCGGTGTCCTCGACCTGCCAACGGTGATCCTGGTTTCCTGGCTGGGGAGCACCATCAACGATCAGGTCCTCTATCAGGTGGGTTATCACTACGGAGAAAAGCTGGTGCTTTACCTGCCGCGTTTTCTCCGCCGCCATGTGAACCAGGCCGAAGGCCTGATCCGCCGCTTCGGCGACTGGGTCACCCTGCTTTTCCGCTTTATCTACGGCACCCGCACCATTACGCCCATCCTCCTGGGGGTGCACCGCTACCCCCCACGCCGCTATCTGTGGATGAACCCGGCGGCGGCGGGCGTCTGGGCCGCCGCCATTGCCGGCATCGGTTACCTCCTGGGCGCCTCCCTACGGCCCCTGCTGCACCATGTCCAATCGGCGCAAATGCTGCTCCTGGCCGTCGTCGTGCTGGCCATCCTCGTCCTGTGGTGGCGCAAAGCGCACAAGAGACAGTAACCGGCCGCCTTTGCGGTCATTGCCAGGGGCGCCGGTTTTTGCTATAAACCGCTGGGCTTTAACGCTCAAATCCACACACTTGTCGGCACATGGGGCCGGGTGTCCGCAAGGATGGCTCACATGGGACAAGTGGCGGTCGACAACCCAACACGGAGAATCCAAATCATGAGTCACGATGTTACCATGCGTTCCTTGCTGGAGGCTGGCGTTCATTTCGGCCACCAGTCGCGCTACTGGCACCCTAAAATGGCGCCCTACCTCTTTGGTGAACGCAACCGCATTCATATCATCAATCTCGAACATACCCTCCCCATGTTTCGGGAAGCCCTCAATTTTGTGGAGCAACTCTCGCGCCGCCATGGCCGCGTGCTCTTCGTGGGCACCAAACGCCAGGCGCGCGAAGCGGTGGAGCAGGAAGCCCGCCGCTGTGGCGGCTATTTCGTCAATCAGCGCTGGCTGGGCGGCACCCTGACCAATTTCAAGACCATCCGCCAGTCCATCCGTCGTCTTGAAGAGCTGGAACAGATGTCCACGGACGGCACCCTGGAAAAACTCACCAAAAAAGAAGCCCTCACCCTCGGCCGCGAGCGCGACAAGCTGGAACGGAGCCTGGGCGGCATCAAGGAGATGAACGGTCTGCCCGACGCCATTTTCGTCATTGACGTAGGCCATGAAAAAATTGCCGTGGCAGAAGCTAAGAAGCTGGGCATTCCGGTCATCGGGGTGGTGGACAGCAACTGCGATCCCATGCTCGTCGACTATGTCATTCCCGGTAATGACGACGCAACCCGGGCCATCCGGCTCTATGCTTCTCTGGTGGCCGATGCCGTTCTCGATGGCCGCCAGGGCGGTGAGAACGCGCTGCTGGGCGAGTTCGTCGAGGTCGATGAGGAAGTCATCGAGATCGATGCCGACTAAGCATTCCCGAAAGCAATAAGGAGCAATAATGGCTACTATTAGCGCACAGCAAGTGAAAGAACTGCGGGAGCGTACCGGCGCCGGCATGATGGAGTGCAAGACGGTACTCACCGAGTCCAATGGAGATATGGAGGCGGCCATCGACCTCCTGCGTAAAAGGGGGCTGGCCAAGGCGGACAAGAAGGCGGGGCGCATTGCCGCAGAGGGTCTGGTGGTCACCGCCGCCAGCCCCGACCAGAAGCGCGCCGTGCTGCTCGAGATCAACTGCGAAACCGATTTCGTCGCGAAGAACGAAGACTTCGTGCGGCTGGCCCACGACTGCGCGCGGCTCGCCGCCGAACAGGGCATTCATGACCTGGAAACCCTGTTGGCAAGCCCCGCCGCCGAAGGGAGCATGGAAGAGCGGCGCAAGGTGCTGGTCAGCAAACTGGGGGAGAATATCGGCCTGCGCCGCTTGCGGCATCTGCAGGTGAACGAGGGAGTGGTGGGTGCCTATGTGCATGGCGGACGGATCGGCGTCCTCGTCGCCCTCACGGGAGCGGCGGCCACGCCGGAACTGGGCCGGGACGTGGCCATGCATGTGGCGGCGGCCCGTCCGGAGGTCATCAAGGCGGAGGAGATTTCGCCCGAACGGCTAGCCAAGGAAAAGGAAATTCTCCTGGCGCAGGCTGCGGACAGCGGAAAATCCGTAGAGATCATCGAGAAAATGATCTCCGGGCGGCTCAGCAAGTTGCTCAATGAAATTGCGCTGATGGGGCAGCCTTTCGTCAAAGACCCCGATCGCAGCGTGGGCCAGCTCATCCAGGCCTTCCCGGGGGTGGATGTCGCGGAGTTCGTGCGCTTTGAAGTGGGGGAGGGCATTGAGAAGGCGCCCGCCGCCGACTTCGCTACCGAGGTCATGGCCCAAGTCCGGGGGGCATAAATGACGGCGCCCGGCTATACGCGCATCCTTCTCAAGCTCAGCGGAGAGGCCCTCATGGGTGAGGGGACGTATGGTGTGGATCGCGACGTCGTTCATCGCATCGCCTGCGAGATCAAGGAAGTCAACGACGCCGGCGTGCAGGTGTCGGTGGTCATCGGCGGCGGCAACATCTTCCGGGGCATGGCCAAGGCCGCGGAGGGCATGGACCGGGCCACCGCTGACTACATGGGTATGCTGGCCACGGTGATGAATGCCCTGGCCCTGCAGGATGCCCTGGAGCATCTCGGCCTGCCCACCCGGGTGCTGTCGGCCCTGCATATCGAGCAGGTGGCGGAGCCCTACATTCGTCGTCGCGCCATCCGCCATCTGGAGCGCGGCCGCGTGGTGATTTTTGGGGCGGGCACGGGCAATCCGTTTTTTACCACGGATACCGCCGCCAGCCTCCGCGCCATGGAAATCAACGCGCAGATCGTACTCAAGGGCACCAAGGTGGACGGCGTCTATACGGACGATCCGGTGACGCATCCGGAGGCCATGCGCTATCGGGAGCTTTCCTACCAGCAGGTCCTGGAGCAGGGGTTGCAGGTGATGGACGCCACCGCCATCACCCTGTGCCGCGATAACGACATGCCCATCATCGTATTCTCCATCAACAAGCCGGGTGCCCTCATGCGGGTGGTTCTGGGCGAAGAAGAGGGCACTTCGGTGCGCAAAGAGATCAGCTCATGAGCATTCAGGAAGTAAAAAAAGAAGCCGAAACGCGGATGAAGAAAAGCATCGAGTCTCTCAAGGGGGAGTTGACGCGCCTGCGCACCGGGCGCGCCAGTACCGGCCTGCTCGATCATGTCATGGTGGATTACTACAATACCCCAACGCCACTGGCCCAGGTGGCGAGCGTCTCGGTGGCCGATGCGCGGGCCCTGCTGGTCACGCCTTGGGAAAAGAACATGATTCCCAAGATCGATAAGGCCATTCGTGATGCCGGTCTGGGCCTGAACCCGGTGGCCGGCTCCGATGGCGTGCGCATTCCCTTGCCCCCCCTGTCGGAAGAGCGCCGCAAGGAGATGGTGAAAGTGGTGCGTCAGGAAGGCGAGGGCGCCCGCGTGGCCATTCGCAACATTCGCCGCGACAGCATTACCCAAGTGAAGGAGTTGCAAAAGCAAAAGACCATTTCCGAAGACGAGGAGCGCCGCGCCGAAGAAGAGGTCCAGCGCCTCACCGATCGCTATATTGATGAAGTCGATGCCGTGGTGGAGGCCAAGGAAGCGGACCTCATGGAGGTCTGAAGCCATGGGCCTCGCCGTGGAAGGGTCAGCGCCGCTCCCCCAGCATGTGGCCGTCATCATGGATGGCAATGGCCGCTGGGCTTACCGCCGCCATCTGCCGCGTGTCGCCGGCCACCGGCGGGGCGCCGAGGTGGTGAGGGAAATGGTGCAGTCCTGCGCCGAACTGGGGATACCCCACCTCACCCTCTTTGCCTTCAGCACCGAGAACTGGCGGCGTCCCTCCCTGGAAGTCCGTCTCCTGATGAGCCTGTTTCGGCTCCTGCTGCGCAGGGAGATTCGCAAGCTCCATGCCAACGGTGTGCGTTTGCGCGTCATTGGCGAGCGCAGCAGGCTGGAAGTGGATATCCGGCGCCTCATCGACGAAGCCGAGGCCCTGACCCAGGACAATACCACGCTGACCTTGACCCTTGCCGTCAACTATGGCGGCCGCTGGGACGTCGCCCAGGCCGCGCGGCGCGTCGCCGCGGCGGTACAGGCGGGACAAATACGGGTCGAGGATATTGACGAGGAGACCCTCGCGCCCTATCTGGCCCTGGCGGACATCCCCGAGCCCGACCTGCTCATCCGCACCGGCGGCGAGGAACGCATCAGCAATTTTCTCATCTGGCAGTTGGCCTATACCGAGCTCTATTTCACGGACACCTTGTGGCCCGACTTCAACCGGCCGGCCTTGGAGCGGGCTTTGCATTCCTTTGCCCAACGGCAAAGGCGCTTTGGGCGAACCGGTGATCAAGTGGCGGAAGACGCTTGCTCGGCCAACGAATAATCACCGGGCTGATCCTTTTTCTGGCGGTTGCGGCGCTGATCTTTGCAGTGTCCGGCACCGTTTTTGCGATCTTCCTCCTACTCCTGCTCATCCTCGCGGGGGTGGAATGGAGTCGCTTGGCCGGCTGGCATCAGCCTTACCCGGCTGCCCTGTTTTTCGTGTTGGTGGCCGTTGGCGCCTATTCCTTGCCCCTGTCTCCCCTTTTCTGGGCTGCGCTGGGTATCTTGTGGTGGCTCGCTTTTGCCCTGGCCCTGCAGATCATGCCCATTGCTCCCAACCCCGCCCCTCCGTTCTGGCGGCGCGCCGGGATGGCCCTGGCGGGCATCCCCAGCCTGGTGCCGGCCCTCTATCTGGCGTTGCTGCTGCAGGCCCGGCATCCGGTTTTTCTCCTGTGGATCATTATGATCGTTAGTGCCGGTGATGTCGGCGCCTATCTCATTGGCAAGCGCTATGGCCGACATCGCCTGGCTCCGCGCATCAGTCCGGGAAAAACCTGGGAGGGCTTGGCGGGTGGCTTGCTTGGCAGCGCCGTTATGGGCACACTGGCTACATTTATGGTGCTCGGCGGCGGCTTGGGAAGGCTTGCCGCCGGCGCCTTCCTCGGCCTTTTGGCTGGTTTGTTTGGCGTGGCGGGCGATCTCGGGGAGAGTTTCATGAAACGGCGGGCAGGGGTCAAGGATAGCGGCCATTTGCTCCCCGGTCATGGTGGCTTGCTGGATCGTCTGGACAGCCTGAGTGCGGGCATTCCCGCTTTCGTCGGTGGACTCTACTTTCTGGGTTGGATGAAATGACACGTGGCGTCTGTATTCTTGGGGCAACGGGCTCCATTGGCAAAAGCACCCTCGACGTCCTGGGACGGCATCCGGATGAGTTTGCGATCGTTGCCCTTACCGGCAACCAGCGCGTGGAAGAAATGCTGGAACTCTGCCGTATCCATCATCCTCAACGCGTGGTGATGGCTGATTCCGCGTCCGCGGAGCGGTTGGCCCGGCTGCTGAAGCAGGAAGGCATGGGCGAAATTCTGGTGGAGGCGGGTGCAGCGGCATTGGCCGAAGCCGCACGCATGCCCCAGGTGGACGAGGTCATGGCCGCCATCGTTGGCGCCGCCGGGCTATTGCCCACGCTGGCGGCCGTCGAGGCCGGCAAGCGGGTCTACCTGGCCAACAAGGAATGCCTGGTCATGGCCGGCGCCCTGTTCATGGATGCGGTACGCCGTCACAACGTGACCTTGTTGCCCATCGACAGCGAACATAACGCCGTTTTCCAGTGTTTTGCCGATGGCCGAGGGGTACGCCGCATCCTGCTGACCGCTTCCGGCGGGCCTTTTCGGGCCTGGCCTGCGGAGCAACTGGCGACGGTTACCCCGGATCAGGCCTGTGCCCACCCCAACTGGGTGATGGGCCGGAAGATTTCCGTTGATTCGGCGACCATGATGAACAAGGGGCTGGAGGTGATCGAGGCGCACTGGCTTTTCGGCTTGCCGGCCGAGCAGATCGAAGTCCTGATCCATCCCCAGAGCATCATCCACTCCATGGTCGAATACGTGGACGGGTCGGTGCTGGCGCAGTTGGGCAACCCCGATATGCGCACCCCCATCGCCCATGCCCTGGCCTGGCCCGAGCGCATGACCAGCGGTGTCGCGTCCCTGGATCTGGCGCGCAGCCCCGCGCTTCAGTTCGAGCATCCGGATGCCCAGCGTTTTCCCTGCCTGGGTCTGGCTTTTGCGGCCTTGCGGGCCGGAGGCGGGGCGCCGACGGTGCTCAATGCCGCCAACGAGATTGCCGTACAGGCCTTCCTCGATGGATCGCTGCGCTTTGCGGACATTGCGCCGCTGGTGCACGATGTGCTTGCCGAGTTGAGCACCACAGCACCCGATAGTATCGACGCGGTGCTGGCCACGGATCAGGAGGCGCGGGAGCTTGCCCGGGCGTGGCTGGGCTCCGGCAAGGCGGCGCCGCAAGTGCGCGTCTCCTGACTCTCCATGCAGATCCTGGGCACCGTGCTGGCCTTTGTGGTGGCCATCGGCATCCTCGTCCTGGTCCACGAATCCGGCCACTTCGGGATGGCTAAGTGGATGGGAGTGAAGGTGCTCCGCTTCAGCGTCGGTTTTGGACCCGCCCTCATCACCCGCCGTTTTGGCAAGGATCAGACGGAATACGTCATTGCCGCCCTGCCGCTGGGAGGCTATGTCAAGATGCTGGGGGAGGAGGGTGACGAAGCCATGGCGGCGGAAGATCGCCCGCGCGCCTTCGATGCCCTGCCTCCCGGCAAGCGTTTTCTCATCGCCCTGGCCGGACCCGCAGCCAACCTCCTTTTTGCGGTGGTGGCCTATGCCGGCGTAGCGTGGCTGGGCATACCCGGCCTCGCGCCCATCATCGGCGACGTGCGCCCGGATTCCCTGGCGGCTCAGGCCGGGCTGGTACCGGGCGAGCGGGTGGCGGCGGTGGCCGGCCAGCGCATTCATAGCTGGGAAGACCTGCGCCTTGATCTCATTGCGGCGGCCATTGGACGCTCCGCCACCCGCATCGACATCATCGGCGCGGCTGGCGTTCGGCAAAGTCATTCGCTGCCCTTTGGGAAGCTCCCTGCCGACGCCATCGGCCCCGATTTCCTTAGCCATGGGGTGGGCATCGAGCCCTACCTGCCGGTAAAGGTGGGGGCCGTGCAGCCCGGCAGCCCGGCCCAACGGGCGGGTTTGCAGGCAGGTGACCGGATCCTGGCCGTCAATGGGCAGAGGATCGGCACCTGGGAAACCTTTCTGCGCCTGGTGGAAGCCCACCCCGGTCAGGCGCTGCTGCTCCAGGTGGCAACGGCTTCCGGCCAGACGCGGGTGCTGACCGTCATGCCGGAGAGTGTGCGCAACGCGCAAGGCAAGACCATCGGACGTATCGGCATGGCGCTGGCGCCGGTGCCCAAGGATCTGATCGTCATCGAACACCGGGGCTTCCTCAGTGGTCTGCTCTACGGGGCGGAGCGGACTTGGCAGATGTCCGTGATGACCGTGGAAATGATGCTGCGCATGGTGCAGGGCTTCATTTCCCCTGACAATATCAGCGGTCCCATCACCATTGCCGAATTTGCCGGCCGATCCGCACAGGCGGGCCTGGCCCCCTTTCTGGCTTTTCTCGGGCTGGTCAGTATCAGCCTTGGAATTTTGAATCTGCTACCCATTCCCATCCTGGACGGCGGGCATCTGTTCTTTTATACCCTGGAGATGATTCGTGGCGTGCCCTTGTCCACGTCGGTGATGCAAAAATCTCAGCAGATCGGTATAGTCTTGCTCATGATGCTCATGTCCCTCGCTTTCTACAATGATATTATGAGACTGTTGACACCGTGAAAAAAATCAGCCTCATCTCGGCACCTTCCATCCTCGTTGCCAGCGCCGTTGTGGCACTGGGCACATGGGCCACTCCGGCATGGGCCTTTGCGCCCTTTACGGTCAAAAACATTGAAATCCGCGGCCTGGAGCACATCGCCCCAGGCACGGTGTACAATTACCTGCCGATTCACATCGGCGAAGAGATTGACGACCAGAAGGCGCAGGAGGCCATCAAAGGCCTCTATGCCACGGGTTTTTTCAAGGATGTGTCCATTGCCCGCTCGGGCGATACGATGTTGGTCATCGTCCAGGAGCGGCCCATCATCTCCAGCATCAAGCTGGAGGGGGTCAAGGCCTTCTCCAAGGATGAGATCAACAGCACCCTCAAGGGCCTGGGCTTGGTGGACCGGCGCATCTTCAACCGGGCCATGCTCGATCAGGTGGTGCAGGGTCTGCAAGAACAATACAACGGCATGGGTTATTACGCGGCCAAGATTGATACCCATGTCGAAACCCTGCCGCGCAACCGCGTGGCGATCCGCATCGACGTCAAGGAAGGCGAGCAGGCTACCATCAAGCAGCTCAACATTGTGGGCAACAAGGCCTTTTCCGAGAGCAAATTGCGCGGCCTGTTCAGCCTTGGGGCACCCACGGCCTTGTCCTTCTACACCAAAAACGACCGCTACTCCCGGGAAAAACTCATGGATGGCCTGGAGAAGCTGCGCAGCTTCTATATGGACCGCGGCTACCTGGATTTCGATGTCGAGTCTTCCCAGGTCCAGGTTACCCCTGACCGGCGCTATGTGTTCATTACGGTCAACATCCACGAAGGGCCCGTTTACCACATCCAGTCGGTGCAACTCACCGGGAATCTGATTGTGCCCAAGGCGGAGCTGGAGAAGCTGGTCGAGGTCAAGGCCGGCGATCTCTTCTCGCGCAGCAAGATCACGGATACCAATAGCGCCATCGCCGACAAGCTGGGGGATCTGGGTTATGCCTTCGCCAATGTCACGCCGGTGCCCAAGGTGGATGAGAAGACCCGGGAAGTGGCCATGGACTTCCAGGTGGATCCGGGCCGGCAGGTCTACATTCGCCATATTGAAATCACCGGTAACGACAAGAGCCGTGATTACGTGGTCCGCCGCCAGTTTCGGCAACTGGAGGGGGCACTCTATGATGGTGCCCTGGTACGGAGGTCCAAGGAACGCCTGCAGCAGACGGGCTTTTACGACAAGATAGACACCAAGACCATCCCCGTGCCGGGCCATCCAGACCAGCTCGATCTGGACGTGAGCGTCAGCGAGCGGCCAACGGGGAGCTTCAGTATCGGCGTCGGTTACTCCAATGCCCAGGGCATTCTCTTTAACGGTTCCATCAGCCAGAACAACTTCATGGGCACGGGTAACGCTTTGTCCTTCTCGGCCAATGTCGGCGGCCTCGGCACTTCGTATAATCTGTCCTTTACGGATCCCTATTTTACGCCCGATGGCATCAGTCTGGGTTTTAACCTCTATCGGAATGATACTAATCTGGCCAATCTGGCGGTAGCACCTTATCGCGAGATCGAATACGGCGGTACGGCGACCCTGGGCATTCCCGTCCTGGAATACGTCTATGATTACATGAGTCTGGGGTATAGCAGCACCACCATTGATCTGACCTCGGCAAGCCCGCTCATTTATACCAATTACGTAAATACCTTCGGCCCGACCAACAACGCCATCATCATTGGCAACGATCTGGTTTATGACAGCCGCAATTCTCCCATTTTCCCCACCAAGGGTGTTTACGGGAGCCTGTCCTTAAAGGCATCGGTACCGCCGGCCAGTTTGCGCTGGTACAAGGCCGAGCTCCGTGGTGACTATTATCATCCCTTCACCTCCTGGCTGAGTGGCAAGATCGGGGCGCGCTACGGTTTCATCAACGGCTACGGCGGCAAAAATGTACCGTTCTTCAACAACTTCTACCTCGGTGGGCCGACGACCTTACCCGGTTATCAGACCTACGCCCTGGGGCCTCAAGTTGCTGGCTACCCGGTGGGTGGAACGCGGGAAGCGCTCGTCGACGCCGATCTGTATTTCCCGTTGCCGGGCCTGGCGGACAACAAGAACTTTCGTATGTCGCTCTTCGTTGCCAGCGGCTGGGTTTATGGCGTTGATCCGAATGCCAATAATGGCGCAGGCAGCTACTCCAACGGTTATTTTCCATCCTTGGGGCAAATGCGGACTACGGCCGGCATCGGATTCCTGTGGATCAGCCCCTTGGGTCCATTGCGTCTGTCCATCGCCGCGCCCCTGAACAAACAGCCGGGTGACCTGACCCAGCCCTTGCAGTTTACCGTCGGCAACAATTTCTGAGGAAACGTTGACGCATGCGGGTAAAAAGATTTTTCGGCGCCCTGGGGTTACTGGCCTTGTTGCATACTGCCGGGGCCTGGGCCGATCCGTTGAAAATCGGCTTTGTGGACCTGGACCAGGCCTTGCGGGAATTGCCGGAAGCGCAGGCCGGGGCAGCGACGCTCAATAAACAGATTGAGGTCAAACAAAAAGAGATCGAGGCCAAGCGGCAGCAGATTGATGCCTTTCAAAAAGAGCTGGAAAAAGACTTTCCCAAACTGAGCAATGCGCAGCGCCAGGAACGGGAGGCGCAGTTGCAGAGCATGATCATCAGCCTGCAGCAGTTTCAACGGCAAGCCCAGGATGGCCTCAATTATCAGCGTAACCAGATCCTGAAGAACCTGCAGGACCGGTTGGTCAAGGTCGTGAGCAACATCGGCCGCGCCGGGCACTATACCGTTATTCTCAACGACAAATCAGTGCTGTATGTCAATGGTGCCATAGACATTACGCCGCAAGTGGTCGCGGCCATGACGGACAAATCCAATGGCAAGGGTGTTGGCGCTGCCAAATAACTATTACTTGCTTTAAGGGGGTTGCGTGTTATGCCCACGCTGGGGGATCTGGCGACGCTGGTAGGTGCCGAGGTGCAGGGAGACCCGTGCTATGCCATTACGGCCGTGGCGCCATTGGCGAGCGCTGGTCCGGGGGATATTGCCTTTCTGAGTGATGGGCGCCTGCGTCATCTCCTGGCGGAGAGCAAAGCGGGGGCCGTTATTCTCCGTCCTGGGGATGCCCGGTATTTTCCTGGACGAGCCCTGCATACCGCCAATCCCTATGCTGCCTATGCGCGCATCATGCAGTACTTTTATCCGGCGGCCCGGGCACCGGGAGGGGTTCATCATAGCGCCCAGATTGCCCGTGATGTGCAACTGGACCCTGCCGCCTGTATTGATGCCTATGTGGTGGTGGGGGCGGGCGCGGTGATCGAGGCGGACGTCTGGCTGGAGGCGGGGGTTTTCGTCGGCGCAGAGGTGCATATCGGCCGGGGGACGCACCTCTATCCAGGGGTGAAGATCTATGCCCGGTGCGAGATCGGCCCCCGCTGTATCGTCCATGCGGGGGCCGTCATTGGCGGCGATGGCTTTGGTTTTGCGGAAGAAAATGGCGTTTATCTGAAAATTCCGCACATTGGCCGGGTGCGCATCGGTGCGGACGTGGAGATCGGCGCCAATAGCTGCATCGATCGCGGCGCCCTGGAAGATACGTACATTGGCGACGGCGTCAAAATCGATAATTTGGTGCAGATCGGTCACAATGTGGTGGTGGGTGCCCATACCGTCATTGCCGGACAGACGGGGATCGCCGGTAGCAGCCGGCTCGGCCGACACTGCCGTGTGGGGGGGCAGGTGGGTATCAACGGGCATATCGATATTGCCGATCACACGGCCATTGCCGGGCGTAGTTCGGTGGTGCATCACGTGCGCCAAGCGGGCGTTTACTCGTCGGTACTGCCTGCCCAGGAGAACCGGCGCTGGCGGCGTACCGTGGCGCGTATTGACGATCTGGATGGCCTCTTCCGGCGGGTGAAGCGGCTGGAGCAGGCCGCTGGTCAAGGCATTCAGGCATCAAGGGAGCATACGGACAGTGACTGAACTGAACATCCAGGAGATACTGAAGCGTTTACCCCATCGTTATCCGTTTTTACTGGTGGATCGGGTGACGGAATATGAACGCGGCGTCAGTTTGCGGGCCATCAAGAACGTCACCATGAATGAACCGCATTTCCAGGGGCATTTCCCCGGCTTTCCGGTGATGCCGGGGGTATTGATCATCGAGGCCCTGGCCCAGGCCGCTGCCATTCTGGCCTTTGTTTCGGAGGACAAATACGGAGAGAACGCGGCGGTATACTTTGCCGGCATCGACAAGGCACGCTTTCGCAAGCCCGTCACCCCGGGGGATCAACTGGAACTTTCCGCCACCGTCAGCCGCCGGCGTGGGGGTATGTGGCAGATGGAAACCACAGCGCGGGTGGCCGGCGTCGAAGTGGCGTCAGCCCTGCTGATGGCCACATTGCGCGAGCATGTCCAATGACGGCCCCGGCAGTGCATCCGTTGGCGCTCATTGACCAGGCGGCGCAGCTTGGTCCGGGCTGTGAGATTGGGGCCTTCGCCGTCATCGGCGCCGGGGTGGACCTGGGCCCGGACTGCCGGGTAGGACCCCATGCGGTGATCGAGGGCCCTTGCCGGATCGGGCGGGGCAACCGGATTTTCCAGTTTGCGTCCATCGGCACGGCACCGCAGGACCTGGGTTATGCCGGAGAACCGACGGAACTGCTGATGGGCGAGCACAATGTCGTGCGCGAATTTGTCACCGTCAATCGCGGTACCGTCAAGGGTGGCGGGGTCACCCGCGTGGGCAGTCACAATCTTTTTATGGCCTATTGCCATGTTGCCCATGACTGCCGTATCGGCGATCACGTGGTGATGGCCAATGCGGCAACCCTGGCCGGGCATGTGAGCGTAGACGACCATGCCATTCTCGGCGGATTGTCGGCGGTCCACCAGTTTGCCCGGGTGGGGGCCCATGCCATCCTCGGGGGTGGCACCATGGCACCGCTGGACGTCCCGCCCTACATGATGGCCGCAGGTAATCATGCCAGCCTGCACGGTATCAATGTACGCGGTCTGGCGCGGCGCGGCATTTCCCGAGATACCATCCTGCAGATCAAGCGTGCCTACCGCATCCTTTTTCGCTCCGGGCAACGCCTGGAGGACGCCATGGATGAAGTCCAGCGGCGGGGGCTGGATGCGCCGGAGGTCACCCATCTGCTGGAATTCATCCGCTCGACCCACCGCGGGATTACGCGGCCATGACCTTGCGCACGGGGGTATTGGGGGTAGGCCATCTGGGGCGTTTTCATGCCCAGAAATATGCCGTCCATCCGGGGGCAAGGCTGGTGGGTGTTTTTGATCAAAATGCGCAGCGCGCTGCCGAAGTGGCAGCGGAGCTGGGCTGCCAGACCTTTGCCACGCCGGAGGAGTTGCTCGCCCAGGTGGATGCGGTGTCCATCGCCACGCCCACGTCCAGCCATTTTGCCGTTGCCCGGCAGGCGCTAACGGCGGGCGTCCATTGTCTGGTGGAAAAACCCTTCACCATGGTCCCCGAGGAGGCCGATGCGCTCATCGGCGAGGCGGCGCGCCGGGGGCTGATCCTGGCGGTGGGACATATCAAGCGCGTTCATCCTGCCATTCGCCACCTGCTGGCCCAAGGTTTTGGGGCGCCACGTTATTTGGAGGCGGAACGTCTGGCGCCCTTCAAGCCACGTTCCCTGGATATCGATGTGATCATGGATCTGATGATCCATGACCTGGACCTGACACTCCTCCTTACGGGAGCGGCGGTGGCGGAGGTGCGGGCGGTGGGAGTGGCGGCGGTCACCGACAAGGTGGACATGGCCAATGCCTGGGTGACCATGGCCAATGGTGCCGTGGCCAATCTCGCCGCGTCGCGGGTGGTGCGCGAGCCGGTGCGGCGCATGCGGATTTTTTGGCAGGACCGTTATGCCTCGGTGGATTTCCTGGGCAACACCCTGCATATCTATCATCGCGGTGGCGGGGATATCCCCGGAATTCCTGGCGTGCGTGATGAAACCGTCGAGTTGGGAAAGGCGGATGCCCTGGCCCTGGAGGTGGGGGATTTTCTCGCGGCTATCCAGGAACAGCGGCCGGCATTTTGCGATGGCGCAGCCGGGCGTGATGTCTTGGCAGCGGCTTTGGCCGTGCGCGAGGCCGTGGAGGCCTTCGTCAGGCAGTGAAAGAATGCCGTCGTGCAACGGCAGCCCGGATCTTGCCAGGCACCGAAGAGATTACTGTTAAACTGAGGATAAGTCATGGTGAATCAAAGCCCCATCCCAATGGTGGATCTTCGCGCCCATTTCGCGCCCTTGCGCGAGGGAATCCTTGCCGGCATGGGGGATTTGCTGGACCAGGCACACTTTATCCTCGGCGAGCAGGGGCGGTCCCTGGAAGCGGAGATTGCGGCCTTCCTCGGGGTGGACCATGCCCTGGGTTGCGCTTCGGGGACCGACGCCCTCATGTTGGCCCTGCGGGCTCTGGATATCGGCCCCGGTGACGAGGTCATCGTCCCGACCTTTACCTTTATCGCCACCGCCGAGGCGGTGCGTTATGTGGGTGCGACGCCGGTCTTTGTGGATGTGGACGCCCAGTTTTTTGCCCTGACCAGCGCGGGCGTGGAGGCGGCCATTACGCCGCGCACCCGCGCCATCATTCCCGTTCATCTCTACGGTCTGCCGGCGGATATGCACACCCTCATGGCACTGGCGGATCGCTACGATCTGAAGGTGATCGAAGATTGCGCCCAGGCTATCGGTGCAGAGATCGAGGGCAGGCGGGTGGGGAGTTTTGGGCATATCGGCTGTTTTTCCTTCTTCCCCAGCAAAAACCTGGGGG
>NZ_RIZI01000184.1 GCF_003721225.1 Acidithiobacillus sulfuriphilus
CCCGCCTCTGCAGCAGCAACTGGCGGTATACCAGCATCAGATGGCCATCCTGGCGGGAGAATTTCCCAGCCAGTGGCAGGAAAAGCCCTTCACGCTGGAAGAGATCACCCTGCCTCGGGAAATTCCCGTGGCTTTGCCCTCGACCCTGGTGGAGCATCGCCCGGATATCCAGGCCGCCGAGCAGCAGATGCGCTATGCCCTCGCCCAAATCGGGGTAGCCAAGGCGCAGTTCTTTCCCATCGTGACCCTCTCCGCCTCCTTCGGCGCCAGCAGTCTCACGCCGGACCTCTTCTTCAACCCCTTGAGCAGTGTCTGGGGCATTGCCGGGGCCTTGGCCCAGCCCCTTTTCGAGGGCGGCAAACTGCGCGCCCAGGAGCGGGCCGCCTATGCCGCCTACGACGACACCTTTGCCGGCTACCGGTCCACCGTCCTCGGCGCCTTTCAGCAAGTGGCCGACGCCTTGCGCGCCCTCGAACACGACGCGGCCAGCGTCCGCACCCAATCCCGCTCCCTGCAAACGGCCCGGCAGGCATTGGCCCTTGCCGAAGCCGGCTACCGTTCCGGCTCCACCGACTACCTTTCCCTGCTCAACGCCGAAGTCACCTACCAGAACGCCCGCATCGCCCTGCTTCGCGCCGAGGCGCAGCGGTACCAGGACACCACCGCCCTCTTCGTGGCCTTGGGTGGCGATGATTGGGGGAAAACCGCGGCTACCAGCCAACAGGATAGCCGAGCAAAAGGCGAACAGCCATGAACGGTCTGCTCCGCATCGCCTTGAAACTGCTGCTCAATGACAAAGGCAAATTCGCCACGCTGGTCATCGGCATCACCTTCTCCGTCTTTCTGATGATGCAGATGACCTCCATGTTTTCCGGGATCCTCTACCAATCCGCGGCCAACATCGTGAATGTCGGCGCCAAGATGTGGGTAATGGACCCCGCCGTCCAAACCCCGCAAAACAGCATACCCATGCCGGACTATGTGCTCGATGCAGTCCGCAGCATCCCCGGCGTGAAGTTTGCGGTTCCCTTTTATGTGGGTGCGGGCCTCGTCAAGCTCAATGACGGCACCTATCAATCCGCCACCATCATCGGTCTGGACGACGCCAGCCTGTTCGGCCGGCCGGCGATCATCTCCGGCAATATTCTGGATATTTACAAGAATAATGCCTTTATCATGGTCAAGGATGCCAACTATGCCAAACTGGGTAGCCCAAAAATAGGCACCAGCTTTGAGATCAACGATCACCGCGCGGTTGTCGTGGCCCTGGCCCATACCTCGGTGCCGGGCCTGTTCGGTTTGCCGACCCTGTATACCACCTATAACCGCGCCACCCAGGATCTGCCCTCCACCCGCTACCTGATCTCCTACATCCTGGTACAGCCGAAAAGCACCCAGGATATCGCCGCCATCGAGCGGCAGGTAAAGAACTTGGGTTACCTGGCCTTGACCGATCAGCAGTTTGTCGCCCGTAACGATCAATACTATGAATTCCAGACCGGAATGGGCACCAACATCCTGATCATGACCCTGATCAGCTTTTTGGTCGGACTATCCATCGCCGGAGAGACCTTTTACATGTTCGTCCTGGACAATCTGGAGCACTTCGGCGCCCTCAAGGCCATTGGCGCCAAAAGCGGCGAGCTGATCCAGATGATCGTCTTCCAATCGCTGGTCGTGGGTTTTCTGGGTTTTGGTTTCGGCGTGCTCTTATCATCCACCATGATCGCCATTGGGAAAATGAGGATCGCCAACTACGCCGCCATGGTCACCTACGAAAATTTGTTCCTGGCCCTCATCATGGTCTTGGTCATATCCGTCTTTTCGAGCTATATCGGCATTCGAAAAGTCATCCGCATCGACCCCTTTGACGTCTTCCGGGGTTAGCATGATCCTGACCGCGACGAAGATCTCGAAGTCCTTTGGCGAAGCGCCGAACCAGACCTACGCGCTGCGCGAGGTCAGCTTCGCGGTGGACTTCGGCGAGATGCTCTATATCGTCGGCCCCTCCGGCTCTGGCAAGACCACGCTGTTGAGCATCATCTCCGGCATCTTGCGCCCCGATGACGGCGACGTGGTGGTGAAGGATACGGATATCTGGAAACTGGGCAGCGATGCCCTGGCCGGATTCCGTCTCCAGACCATCGGCTTCGTCTTTCAGGATTACCATCTCTTCCCCCGGCTGACCACCTTGGAAAACGTGGCCATTCCGCTGATTCTCCGGCGTGAGCCCTGGGAGAAAAGCCTGGCGGAGGCGCGCAAAACGTTGCAGATCGTTGGGCTGGCGGAAAAAGAAAGCCTGCCTCCCTATAAGCTGAGCGGGGGCGAGCAACAACGGGTCGCCATCGCCCGCGCCATCGTTGCCCAGCCGGACCTGCTGATTTTCGATGAGCCCACCGCCTCTCTGGATGGGGAGACCGGCAGGAAAATTGTAGCCTTCGTCAAGGAACATATTTTGAACGAGCGGCGTGCGATCATCATCGTCACCCACGACAGCAGAATTTACGAATACGCGACGCGGATCATTCGCATGGAAGATGGCAGGATCGTCCCCGGGGCAGGAGCGGACCATGAGAAATAAGATACTTTTCGGGCTGGCCATCGTCGGGATCCTCATCGGCCTGGTCAGCGCTTACGTATACAGCCGGCAAACGCCGCCCCTGCCCCCCATAGCCACCAACTACAATCCCTACGTCAACGGGATATATGCCAACGGCATCATCGAGAGTTATGCGGCCAATGGGGAAAACATCAACATCTACCCCCAGGTGTCCGGAAGGGTAACCCGCATCTTTGTCCATGAAGGACAACTGGTGGCGAAGGGGACGCCGCTCTTTGCCATCGATGACTCCGTGCAAAAGGAGGTGGTCGCCCAGAACAAGGCCCAGGCCCAGGCGGCCTTGGCCATGCTGCAGGAACTGCGCGCCGAGCCCCGGAAAGAAACCCTTACCATTGCGAAAAAGCAAGTCGAATACGCCAGAGCCAGCCTCCAATACCAACAGGCGCAACTGGCAATCACCAAAAAGGAAATGGCCATCAATCCGCAGGCGGTGAGCAAGCTTGCCCTGGAGAATGTGCAAAATTCCGTCCTGATTGCCGAGAACAATCTCAAGGTGGCGCAGGCGCAGTATGCGCTGACCAAGGCGGGCGCCTGGAGTTACGACATCAGAAATCAACAAGCCATATATGATGCGGCGCAGAAGACCTACGCGTCCAATGACGCCCTATTGCAGGAATATGTCGTGCGCGCGCCGGTCACCGGCGATGTCCTGCGCATCAGCACCGCCATCGGCAGTTACGCATCTCCGCAAGGCGTCTACGGCACCTATACGCAGGGGATGGATCCGGTCGTGGTGATGGGCAGGAAGAGCGGCTACCTGCAGGTCCGCGCCTATCTGGATGAGATACTGGTTCCAAGGCTCCCCCCGCCCGCAGACATTACCGCGAAAATGTTCATCCGGGGCCTCAACAATGTCAGCGTACCGTTGCAGTTCGTCCGGATCCAGCCCTACGTGACGCCGAAGATCGAACTGTCGGACCAACGGACGGAAAAGGTGGACGTAAGGGTGCTGCCGATCATCTTCAAGTTCAAAATTCCGGAGCACATGAACCTCTTTCCCGGCGAACTGGTGGATGTATATATAGGAAAGAAGCCATAACCCTAAAAGCGATCCCCCGGGACTGCCAACACCTGGCGTTTCAAGTCCGCAAAGAGGGCCTGGTCATTGATCACCCGCGGCACCTTGTTCTGACCGCCCAGTCTGCCGTGGGCGCGCAGCCAATGGGCAAAGGCGCCGGGGTCGACGAGGATGATCCGCGGGGCATCCAGTTGCACATCGTTTCGCCGATGCTCCCGGTAGTCGGCATTCCGTTTCATGAGGGTTTGGTCGATATGGGCCGAAAAGCGCCCGGCCAAGGCCTGCCGGGCTTCCGGCGCCGGGGGAGATCCGCCGCATTCGATGATATAGGTATGGCGGCCCTTGGCGCCCGGACCGGAGGGAAATTCCGCCCCCATGCTGAAATCGGTGACCTGCATTTCCAGGTCCCGCGCCGACTCCAGGACCGCCTGCTCGATCTCCTCTCCGCTGAGATGCTCGCCAAAGGCGGACATCATGTAGGAGAGGCGCCCGGTGACCAGGAGACGGGGCGGGTGGCGATCGACAAAGCGCACCGTGTCGCCGATCACGTCGGACCATAGCCCGGCGTTGCTGCTCAGGACGACGGCATAAGGGATCCCGGTTTCGAGATTGCCGAGCCAATGACGGGTAGGGCGCGGTGCGTTCAGCTCTTCTACGGGAACGAACTCGAAGAATATCCCGTTGTCGGGCAGCAGCCGCAAACCCTCCCCAGGACCGCGGTCGGCGACGGCGATGAATCCTTCGCTGGCCGCATAGACCTCCCGCGTCGCGGCGCCCGTGGCGCGGAGATAGTCCGCGAAACGGTCCGCGTAGGGGGCGAAGGCGACCCCGCCGTGAATGAGCAGTTCCAGCTCGGGGAAGGCCGCCCCCTTGCCCCCCCGTAGGGCCAATACCCGCTCGAAGAGCAGAAGGAGCCAACTGGGCGTGCCGCTCAGCACCCGGATGGGCTCGTGGATCGCGGTTTCAGCGATGCGTTCGAGCTTCTCATCCCAATCGGCGAGGAGGGCGAGTTGGATTCCCGGCAGGGTATAGGGCCTGGCCCAAAAAGGGATGGTCTTGGCCGCAATGCCGCTCAGGTCGCCGCTATGGACGCCCTTCGCCAGACGGGTGAGGGCGGTGCTGCCGCCCAGGATGAGGGTCTTGCCCGCCAGGGGCTGCCCGTGGGGGCGGCTGGTCAGATGCCAGACGAGAATATCCAGGGCGGCGCGACGGTTGGCGCGCACCATCGCACGGCTGACGGGGATGGTCTTGGTTGCCCCCGTCGTCGTTCCCGAACTGAGGGCAAAAAAGGGGATGCGACCGGGCCAGGTGACGTCCGTCAGCACAGGGAAGGGTAGGCGCCAGTACTCCGCCAGGAAATCTTCATAGCGGCGCAGGGGCACGCGCCTTTGATAGTCAATGATATTGTTGATTTTTTCAAAGTGGTGATCGCGGCCGAAACGGGTCAGTCGTGCCTGAGCGATGAGGTGCCGGAGCTCCCGTGCTTGCGCGGCGGCCGGATCGAGCTGTTCCAGGTGACGCCGGCGCCTTTCCGCGTAGAGGCGTAAGAGGGGCGTTCCATTCACGGGTCTCATGGGGCAGGCTCCAGGTCCATGGTCAGGGGGAACTCCGCCGCGATGGTTTCCGCACGGAGGGGCATGCGAATATAATTTCCCTGGCGCCAAAGGTCGATCTGATCCGCGAAATTGGCGCTGCCGAGCCAGCCGTCCTGGCCTCCGAAAAGGATGAAGTAGTTTTCGTCGGGGTCGGACAGGTCCGAGATATGCCGTGCCTGGGAGCCGTAAACGGCATCATGGGGGCCGGCAACCAGGCCGTGAGCGGTTTTCATGGGGGTTTCCCGGGAACCGCCCACGGGGAATCGGGCCAAGCGGAAGGCCTTGCCCAGGACAGGAAGTCTCCCCAGCCAATGGGCAGCACCCAGGCGGTGCATATCACCCCAGACCGCATAACGCCCCGCCCGTCTCGCCGTTTTACGCAACACATGACGGAGAAGCCTTGCCCGCCGCGTCGGCGACAACGCCTCCAGGTCAGGGATCAAGTATTTCGTGAGGAAACCCCACTGACCGAGCAGGGCGCTCGCCTGCCGCCGCCCGTCGGTGTATAGGGCAGGGACGAGATAATACAGCAGGATCTCGAAGGTGGCTGCGGCAGCGGAATCCGGCCGGTAGTCACCGTCCCAGGTATCGAGGCGCGCGGCGATCCCTTCCCCTTGCCCTGCTGCCCGGAGGAGTGGAGCTAGTTTCCCTGCCAGACGCCGGGCTGCGGGGGAGCGGGTATCCATCTGCAGCCGTGCCAAGTCCTGCCGGGAGAACTTCTCTTGTCCGGCGAGGATCTCTTTTAATCGGATGATTCGGTCGCTGTCGGTGAAAAACAGCCCGATCAGGACATCGCTTTCCACCGGTCGATTGTTGGCCGAGGCCAGATAGCCTTCGCTTGGGTTGAGGGCATAGGGGAGCTGGGGCGTCCGGATGATCCCCGTCCAGTGGGTATGGGGATCGGCGGGATCGCGCAGCAGGTCGGGATAGCTCGTCTCCTCCCGCGCCGGGATGGCCGAAGCGAGAATCTGGATGATGTTTCCCCGGCTATCGGCGCAGAGCAGATTTTGCCCGGGTACGCCGAATTCGGTAAAGCTCGCGCGGAATTCCCCGCAATGGCGGGCGCGGGCCGCCGCCAAAAGGGCGCTGATTTCGTCGCTGGGATGATGTCCTACCCAGGAGAGAGCCAACTCCTTCTCAGTCCGGGGCAGCAAGCGGGCATCGCTGAGGATGGGTCCGAAGGGGGTGTAACGGCGTATGCGCCGGGCGGGAAAGCAAAAACGGCGGCGGATGAGGAAAGGTTCGCAGCGGATGCTGGCGGGATCGATCCCGCCGACGTCAAAGAGATCGCTCGCCAGGGCGCGCAGGTTGGTTCCGCCCCAAGCGATAAAGGGGTTGCGTCCCAGGGCGAAGACAGGGACCCCGACGGGCATGAGCCCCACCACGTGATAGGAGGGGGATTGCGCGCCCAGCAAGAGCCAGGCGTTGGGGAGGGAAACCCCCAGGTGCGGGTCGCTGGCGATGAGTGCCCCGCCGCTGGTGCTTTTCTCCGGAGACAATGCCACGGAATTGCTCCCGGAACGGCCGAGGCCAGAGAAAAGGCTGGATAGGACACGTTCATCATCCGAGGCGCGAAAACTGGTCGCGGAATCCACACCCGCTTCCCGCGCCCGCGCCCATATACGCGGCCAGTCCGACCGTCCCTCCTCGCGCAGGAGGGTGAAATAGACGAGCCAATTCACATCGGCCCCCATGAGGCGGCTGATGGTGAGCACATCCGCCACCGTCCAGGGTTCACGCCGCAGCCCCAATAGGGCGAATTCCGGCGGAGGAGGCCCGGCCTTTTCCTGGTAATGGTTTAGTCCCGCAACGAAGGCGCCGAGCCAGGCATGGGTGTCCGCCGGCATCTGCTCCATGATCCCATCCACCGCACGAACGAAATCGAGGATCCGCAACAGTTCATCAATCCCCGTCGCCGGGGGGCCGAAGATCTCCGCCAAACGTCCCAGGGCGGCGTGCTTGAGCAAGGCGAGTTGGCCCTCGCGCAGGTGGGCGTGGACAAGCCCCAGCACAAAGGCCAGATCGTGGTCGCTCCGGGCCTGGATATAGGGCACCTGGTACGGATTCCAGCGAATCCGCACCGGGGCTTCGCAGGACAGGCCCTTGCGGGGAAAGGCCGCCAGTCGTGTCTCCAGGGGCGCCGGCAGCGGAAAGAGGGCAGCAAACCCTGGTAGATGACTCATTATCCGCAGGAGGAGGGCTGCGGGACTGCGGGTGCCGCTTCCATCCCGTCTGGACCCGCGATCGCCCATGTCATCGTCCCTCTGGCACATTGGAAAAAGCGCCTGGTCCCTTGTGGATCTTACGGCGCTATCGTCACCGCCGTGCCAATGTGGATCCATGCGAAAGCCTTTTTTGCGGCGCTCAAAGGGAGTTCCACGCAGCCATTGCTTTGGGGGAAACCATAGCCCGCGCGGGGAAAAAAATGCACCGCCCGGCCATCCCAGAAGTAATTTACATAGCGCACATCGGCGTCGTTATAGCATTCGCCGTGGGGAAAGCACCCAGTCATCCGCGTCGAAGCATAACGGGCGTATACCGGCCAAGTCCCATTGGGCGTCGCCGCCCCGGAGACACCGGTATTGGCTAGACTTTGCAATACCCAATGGCCCGCATCCTCATGAGGGTCGTATTCCCAGATGCGCAGCGTTTCCGGTTCGGACTTGCGCACATAGACCCAGACGAAGGGTTTGGGCGCCTGCTCTCCGCCGCGCTGAGCGGAAAGGATGGCGGCATAGAGTCGGCGGCGGTTCCGTCGGTCTTCCCATTGGAGGCTGCTATTGGACCAGGGCAAGCCATGGACACGGGCAAAATAATCCAGCGCTCCCAACAGCAGGGGCGAGGAGGGGGCGCCGGGGGTCAGGTTTTTCAGGGCCGCTGGAGTACCCTTGGGCCAGAGCCACAACAGGTAGGGATGCCGGCTCTGCAGGCCGATCCAGCCCACCCGCCCCGGCAGGTAGTGCATGGCAGCGAGATCGCTGCTGACCTGAAGCCATAAGGGGGTTTGCGGCAGGTCGGCGGCATGCGTCTGTATGGTGGCGGCGGCAAAGACCAAAACCGCCATGGTCGGTTGCCTCATTTTTGCCATTAGCCTCCTCCATCGCATGGGCACGGCATCCTGGGGGTTGCGCGAGTCAACGGGCCTTTCCTCTCGGTCATGGGCCAGCCGATCCCGACAAATAGCGCATCATGATGCGCAAATAGGCCTCCACCGTGCGATCCGGCAAGGTATCCACCTCCTCGATCCGGGAAGATAGCCAACAATCGGCTTTATGGCTGTTCCCCAGGCGCAGGCAGAGATGGTCGTAAGTCTTTTGCGACATTTGGACCAGGAAGCATCGTTGCTGGTTACAGTCAATTTTTTTGACGACCTGATCCATACTCGTTTTCTCGGGCGACAATACGGTCATGCGCTGGGAAAAGTCGCTGGTCACATCCTTGGCCATTGTCGTTCCTCCTGCCGGGAATCCAGAGAGGGTAGGGCAGATGCGCTGGTCAACACGACAGCATCTCCACTATCTGGACCAGGTGTGGGGGATGGACGATATTTTCCAGCGCCGGGGCACAGACGATGTCCCGCGCTCTCCATGCAAATTTCATTATAGGACAATTTGATGGTCGCAGATGGCGGGGGATCGGCTACAACCGAGAGCGTTTTGCAACGCTCGGGCGCTACGCAAGGAAAACGGTGGCCGGTAGGTAATCCCTGGAATCACCCTTGCACCGCAATGTATGCTGTTGTTTTTCTGATATGGCGGACGGCGAGCCGATGAACTGGCGTTGGCATCATTTTCTCAATGCACTGGAGTCCGTTCTCCTGGTCGCCGCCATGTTGCTGCTGATGGCGGCTATCGGTTGGCTCCTCGGCGGCGTGGAAACCCTATACGGGATGCTGGTGGGTGGCATCATCTTCCTGCTGATCGCCCCGCGCCTGACGCCACCGGTGCTGCTGCGCATGATGGGCGCGCAAGCTCTGACGCCGGAGCAGGGACCGCGCCTTTTTGCCATGGTGCGGAAACTCGCCAGCCGCTCCGGATTAGCCCATTTTCCCCATCTCTACCGCCTCCCCACGCCCGTATTGAACGCCTTTTCCACAGGAATCGGGAAGAATGTTTCCATCACCATTTCCGACGGACTCCTGCGCGCCCTGGACGGCCGCGAACTGGCCGGGGTCCTGGCCCATGAAATTTCCCACATCCGCCATAAGGATATCTGGGTGATGGTCATGGCCGATCTCTTCAGCCAGATGACCTGGACCTTTTCCCTCTTTGGTCAATTACTGCTTCTGATCAACCTGCCGCTGTGGCTGATGCACAGACATACCATGCCCTGGGCCGCCATTATTCTGCTCCTCTTTGCGCCCACCCTGAGTGTACTCCTGCAACTGGCGCTCTCCCGGCAGCGGGAGTTCGATGCGGATCTGGGTGCCATGGAACTGACCCATGATCCGGAGGGGCTCGCCAGCGCGCTACGGAAAATGGAGGATGGGCAAGAGCAGGAAATGAATCGCCTTTTCCCGGGTGGCGAACGGCCTGCCATACCGTCGTGGTTGCGCACCCACCCAGATACGGTCGAGCGCATCCGGCGTTTGCCTCATCTCGTCCTGCCTGACAGGCCCCTGGATTCTTGGGAGCGCGATGAAGGCGCGCCGCTACCGCAGGCAAAAGGTCCAGCGCGGCGGCATCACTTCACGGGTTTCCGCCTGTAGATCCGTTGCGCCGGCCTCCTTATGCGTCACGGTCTATGCGTTACCCTGCATTTTCAAGGCTCTCCAGCGTTTTCTGCCGTGATTCCACGGCATAACGGACCGTGACCGCAGCGCCTGCAGCGGATACCAATGCCATCATCACCAATACTGCGGGAAGACCCAAGAAATGTTCCAGGACCGGGAAAAGGGCTGCGGACAGGGCCGCCCCCAGCCGCGAAACGGCGGTGGCTATTCCGGCAGCGCTGGCGCGCAGTTCCGTAGGGAAGATTTCCACCGCCAAGGCAAAGACAGTTACGCCGGGACCTATCCCGACGCCGAAGGCATAGATGGCGCACCCGATATAGATGCCAGGCAAGGAATGCAGCAACATAAAGCCGGCAAAGAGGGCGAGACCCAGGGTCATCAGGCTGAATCCGGCGACTTGCAAGGGAATGCGCCCCCAACGATCCAGCCTGGGCAGGATGAAGGCGATTCCCAGGGCGGAAATCACCAGAAACGCCGCGTTTATGGCTGCTGCTGCCCCGTTGCTGGCAGCAAAGCCCTGATCCCGCAGTACCACCGGGAAATACAGGCCGATGCCTAGGCCCACCACATCCAGGCAAAACCAGGGGAGGGCGCTCAGTACCAGACGCCGCCGCCAGGGGTGCTGCAGGAGCGCCCGCCACGGCCTGCGCTTGCCTTGATATTGGCGCAGCGTTTCTGCTATCTGCTCGTCGGACCATTGGGGCTGCAAATGCGCCAACGCCGCCTGTGCAGCATCCGTTTGCCCGGTGCGGGACAGCCAGCGCGGCGATTCCGGGAGGCGTTGACGAACCCAGAGCAAGAGGATCGCGGGAATGGCGGCGCTGCCCAGCATCCAGCGCCAGGACACTGGACCGAGGGCGAGCAGAGACCAGCCGACGACGCTGGAGATGAGCGCACCCATATACCAAGCCAAATTTACCCAGGCAAAGCGATTGCCTCTTCGCTCGGCGGCGCTGTATTCGGCAACGATGGTCGCCACGAGGGGATAATCCATCCCTACTGCCAAGCCTATGAGGAAGCGGCCCAGGCATAGGGCGGCGAGGTTGGGGCTGAGCGCACTGACGATGGCGCCAAAAATGTACAGAAAAATGTTGGGGAAGAGCAGCCTGCGGCGGCCGAAGCGATCCGTGAGCGGCCCGCCCAGCGATGCACCGACCAAGGACCCCAACAAGGCCATGGCCATGAGCGTCCCTGTGCCGGTGGCGTGCAAATGCCAGACATTGCCCAAGGGCAGCAGGGCAACGGCGATGATACTGAGGTCGTAGCCATCCAGAAACATGCCCAACATGGCCGCGAGCAAGGCATGGCCGCGGTGCTGCTGTTGCTCCGCAGTCAATGGCTTGGGCGCGCCATCAGCCGCCGCCCTCAACGAGCTTCCCACTGCTCGCCCAAGTCCAACGCAAAGCGCTCGCTCTGGACCGGGCCTTGGACCAAGCGGTCTTGGGCAAGCGCTGCGGGGCCGGGGGTCCAAAGGGGCGTGCTGATCCCCACGGCACCGAAAAGGAAGGCTTTGAGATTATGCATGATCAACGCTTGGGTCGGTTAACCCAAAGCATGGCACATCCATTGGGGAGAGTCATCTGCGCCAGCGCCGTCTGCGGGCCGATATCCCGATTTCCGGGGTGGCGCACCGGCGGTGCGCCACAAAAAAGCCGCCCGGAAGCAAATCCGGACGGCCCGTTCCGCTGCGCGGCCAATCCCGCCGCTTCGCCTAGAAGGCGGTCTGGAACTGCACCACCATGGTATTATACACATAACCATTGCCCGGCGCGATGTTCCTGCCCGCCGCCCGCCAGGCGCTGCTCCGGCTGGGAATCACATAGTTCAACTGAACCTTGGCTGCATTTGGATTCTTGGGATTCCAGTAATAGTTCACCCCCAGAGTGAGATTGTCGAGGGTCGCCCCGTTCACCAGACCCGCCATGGATGTCACCCGGGCGGCTTTGCTCACGGCCGCCAGACCGGCATTGCTCCCCACCTGGAACTGCTCGAAACGGATTGCCGGCTCCAGGTCCAGCCAGTCGGGGGTCAGGTGCATTTCGTGGAGATTCGCCAATCCAGCGACGTACCAGTCCGTGGCCCCAAGTCCCTCGATACCGCCGTAGGAACTCACCGCCGCATATTCTGCCAAGTATTTCAGTC
This sequence comes from Acidithiobacillus sulfuriphilus, assembly GCF_003721225.1. Classification (GTDB taxonomy): domain Bacteria; phylum Pseudomonadota; class Gammaproteobacteria; order Acidithiobacillales; family Acidithiobacillaceae; genus Acidithiobacillus_B; species Acidithiobacillus_B sulfuriphilus. Next base: position 12,108 of record NZ_RIZI01000184.1, read on the forward strand.
CGTGGATATTCCCATCGACACCAATGGTCCAGGCAGACACATTCTTCGCCGCGGGGACGCGCACGCCGTTGAGGGTATAGAGCTGCGCGGCATCCGCCCGGGCGCCCGACAGGGCCACGTTGAACATCGAACTCGGGCGGTAACCTACCATGGCGGAGAACAGATAGCGGCCACTGCCGTTACTCATGACTCCGCCCACCTGGGTCTGCCCGCCGCCGACGGGAAGGGCCACGTTATAGGAGTTGAAGGCACTGCCTGCGTCAACCGAGTGGTTGTCGAAAATGCCGACCGCGTAATAGGCCTTCGTTTTATAGAGGTTTGGGCTATGCAGCATGACACCGATGGAACGGTTGCCGCCCAGGGACTGGGTCATGCTCCGCTGGATGAAAGGCAATCCCGAACCACTGTATTGGACCCGCTCCAAACCCAGGGGGATACGGAATTTACCGGCCTGGGCGGAAAGGTAGGGATGGAGATGGATGTCGAGATAGGCATCCTGCACGCCGGCATTGGCCCCCGGCAGGGCAAAGCCCTGGCCGTTGTTGTAGGTGCTGTTCAAGATACTGCTTTGCCAGAGACGGTCCCACTTGTAATGAAAGAAGTAATCCACGCCGCGCACCGCCTGGCCTTTGACGCCGAGACGGATCCGGTTGCCGCTGAAGACCATTCCCTCCGGCCCGCCCGTCCCGAACTGCTGGCTGCCGGCAATCTGCATGTAACCAAAAAGAACGGGCTGCTGCTTGTCGGGATCGTCGGCCATGGCTACCGTGGGCAATGCCAGGCCGAGAGCTGCGGTAATAAGTGTTTTTTTCATGACGCTCCTCCATACTCAAAATTGAGTAGGAACTCCATGGCAAGATTTATGCCCATATAAGCCCGCAGAAAAATGGGTAAAGCCATGAGGTTGCTGTCCCGAATGGGACAAAGACTTTTTGCTGATGGACAAAACGGGAAGCATCGCGGAGATGTTGAAAAAGAAGATGGACAACTTGCGCATAATGCCCATTATGTTAAATAGGTTATGGACATTGACAGCCCTGACCACCCTTCTCATTCTGGCGTTGGTCCAACAAGAGCAACGCCAGAACCATGAGAATCCCTCCGCTTGAGATCAAAAAATACGGTAACGTCTTAAAAATCATCATCACGATCCCGTGGGACGAGATCCTAACAAACCCATCCACGGCCACAACCGAAGCCCCCAGATCCACAACCAGATCCCCAACATTGGCAAAACCTAACGGCCAGGGTCGTGAATGCACACCAGAAACACAACAGCATCAGCGCAACAGCAAAGGCCTTAGACCTGACCTACTACACCACCCAGGTCATCCTGCGAGAAGAAAAAACCAGGCAGAACCGGGCAAAACGACGGGCACAGATCGAAGAAGCAAAAGGCTTGGCCCAAGGAAAAACCCCGATCGAGGACATCGCACAGATCTTCGGGAAGCCGGCTGGGACAATCAGGAGATGGACATCCAGCGGAAGCTAGTCCTCTCCCCCGCTAGAGCTGGGGGCTTCCAGGATTCCCCCGCCAACCGTCCCCGCAGGCGGGGACTCCTCGCGGCGGTGCGCGCCGGTGCGCGTCCTGGTCGTGATCCATCACGGGCGCGCGTAGGCCGGTAGGGTCACCAAGGGTGGGGGGTCGGCCGGCGACCGTGGCGAGCAGGCCCGCGAGACCGTTACAGTGTAACAAACAAAGTAGGCCTAAAACCGGCGTGAGCCGGCAGGAGGCAGTGGCGGACCGGCCCACCACTGGGGAGTGTGACCAGTGAACAATCCTTAGACCTAAGACGTGAGCTCAAGGCGGCGCTCTAGGCGCTCTAGGCGCTCAATGCGCTCTACCAACCGATCCAGCGTAACCTGCTAGCGAGCGTCGGTCTCATCCCCCAAATTGATCTCCCGTCTGACCAGATTCATGGCCTGTTCCAGGCCTGACATCCGGTGCTTGAGATCAATCATATCATCAGCAATCTGGTCCACACGCCCGCGAATATGACGCAAATGCTCCAATACAAGGTTTTCCATGTTGTCAGTCATGACAGCTTCCAATCAGGGGCCAATGGTCAAACTACCAGTATAGCGCGTGACCATCTTGCCCTGGTAGCGAGCGGGGACCCCTCGCAGCGGGGCGCGCCGGTGCGCGTCCTGATCGTGACGCATCGATGGGCGACATAAGCCTGCTGGTCATCAAGTAGAGTGGCAGCCCGGCGAAAGTGGCGGGTAGGCCCGGGAGAGAGCGGATCTTGTTGCTGAAGTTCCCACTGGCGAACCTCACCAGTGGGAAGCAGGCCAAAACCTAGACCGTGAGATCAAGGCGGCGCTCGATGCGCTCGATACGCTCAAGCAAGCTGTCATAGCGCACATGTTGCTCAGCGATGGAACCGGACATATGCGCCAAGTACTGCATAATGGTTGCAGTGGTGGACTCAAGCGTCGTGATCCGGCTTTTGATCTCCTTGAGCTCACGCTCAATACGATCCTGGCCGGCCTGAAAGCGCTTGAGGTGCTCAAGAATGAGGTTTTCCGTGTTGTCAGTCATAGGCACCTACCCAATTATGGGACAATGGTCCGATTATCAGTATAGCGCGTGACCGCCTTGCCCTGGTAGTGACAGACAGGGCCACCATCGAGGACCTGGCAGCTAGAGGCAGGGATCAAGACATATTCACCAGAGACAGAAACAGCGATACCGGACGCCGCCAACGTCACAGGTCCAGTTGGATATATTCCGCACACAATAAGCCTTGCTCACCAAGACATAGCCCCCAGCCGGGACCTTGACCGACGAGATTCAGACGAGATCAAGCCAAGGATCTGCAAAGTCGGCAAGGGCTGCGCCGGGGCAGCGGGGGCGGCAGGGTGAACCGTGGACTGCCAGACAACGGGGAACAGAGGCTGTGGCGCAGCGGAGACAACCGGGGCCGTTTTTTGAGTGCCCATGGAGGCCAACTGACCAGAGTGCAGCATGTGGAAAAGATACCAGCCAGAGACAGCGGCAAGGCCAAAGAAAATCGGAATAAACCACACCTTCCACGGAATACGCAGCCCATGAGTGTGAGCGTCAGCGCTTTTATAGGAGGCAAAAACCTTCTTAGGATACTGCCCCCCCCGGTGAACGCTGAACACGAAACAGCAATTTAAGGTATGAGCTCAAGCCTGCGCTCGATACGCTCGATACGGTCAACAATCTGATCAATCCGGCTCTGTTGGCGATAGGCATCCTCTTGCATACCAACCAGATCACCCCGAAGACGAACCAAGGCAGCCTCCAAAGAAGTTACTCGCTGCTTGAGATCCCGGAATTCATCGTGCATCTCAATGCGCAAGATAGCCACCTCATTACGAAGCGCCTTCAAATGCTCTAACAACAAGTTCTCAATATTGTCCGTCATGCATCACCTCAAGGAATCATACCTTGCTTACGAAGTATAGCGTGTAACCATCTTACCCTGGTAGTGACAGAGCGGACCACCATCGAGAACTTGACAGTCAGCGACCGGGATCAAGACGCAGTCGCTGGCGGCCGAACTGGCAACGAACAGGACTTTCTTTCGCGTTTCGGGGGCTGACCGCTTAGCCAGGGCCGTTCAGCTAAGAACAAGCAAGCGTAGCGGCATCGCCGCCCGCAATGGAAGCGCATGGACTAGGCGTGCCCTGCCATCGTCGGATGGCGATGGGTCTGGCTGAACTTCTTGGGGGTGATACCATCCAATGGTCATATCATCTGATAATGTATATTTATGGTCGGCAAGGCACTGCTAGGGGGATTCCATGATGCATGCATATCGGTCACGTTGGCAGCTTGGTTCGTGGTGGGCACGCCTTTTGGCGACCCTGGTCAGTATGATTCTGGTGATCGGGCTGCTTTTCTTTTCGATCTTCGTTTTCCTGGCCTTGGCGGTGATGGCCGTTGCGGCCGGTATTCTCCTTTGGTGGCAGCGTCGCAAGTTGCAGAAAAGAGGGGGTTCCGGGGTGATTGTGGCCGAGTATCGGGAGATCCGCCATCGCCAGCCGCCCCCTGGCGATGGTCGCTAACTTGCCGTTGCCTTTTCGGCCGTTTGCCGCGCACCCTGCCCCCGGCTGAAACTTGGTGGATCGCCCGGCGGCGCACGCGTTCCTAACCCCCATAAGGTCACGCCGCCCGGTTTTATCAGTGATCTTCAGTACAGGTGGGAGCCTTTGGGATCCAGGTGCTCCAGGACACCCTGGGACTCCAGCTCCATACGCATATCCTCTTCCATGGCACGGGCCAGAGTGACGGCCTGGGTCAGGATGCCGCAGAAGGCCTGGGCACTATGGTCGGAGTAGAAATGGAGATCGGCGATGGGATTGCCGTCGATGCTGATTTGCCAACAGGGTCGGCCTTGATAGTTGGCTTGCTGGGTTTCGATGCGCATACCGGTTCCTTTCCTCAATAGCATTATAGAGATTATACCCATAATTTGGCGGCCATGACGCCTAACCATGACCACGACCGCTATCTTGATCCACAGTTCGCCCCGGCGGCTCAAGGTGCCCTTGGTGGCAAGCCAGGCGCCCAGGACGTCGCCGACAGCGATGGTCGTGTCTATCCCCCGGTGTAGATGGCAATGATCAGGGTTTTGTAGGCATTCACTCCTGCTTCAACTCGGTGAGTTGCCGCTGATGAAAGTGATGGGTCGCCGTGAGGTTTCCCAACAATATGCCAATGCGGTTGGTACCATTGGCCGTGATGGGGTTCAGACCGGCAAGGATCAGGACCGGCAAGGTAAGGAGCGAGCCGCCGCCGGCCAGAACGTTGATAACCCCTGCGCCCAAGCCAGCGAGGCAGAAGATGATCAGGCGCCCTTCCTCCTCCTTGGATAAAGCTGATGGCCATGGGGATGCGGCTATTCTTCGAGATCCTGGATGTTGATCTCGGGAATGCCGGTCAAGGGTGGTCGGCGCCAGTCATAACCGTCCGTTTTTCCCAGTTGCAGGTTTTGCTGATAGCGCTGGTGGGCCTGGATCTTGGCCAACTCGCGTTTGAGCTCCTGCTCGGCCATGAGGAGATTCATTTCCGATGTGCGTTCGCTCAAGGCGCGCTGGGCGGCCTGGAGCCGGGCTTCGGTATCCTTCAGGTCGATATCGGGAACCCGGAGGCTGGCGTCGGCCAGGATGCTGACCAGATAGGGCTGTACCTCCAGCATGCCGCCGTCCAGAAAAAGGATTTGCAAGGCTCCATCCCCCTGGCTGATGCGCAACTCCCCGGGGCGCATCCGGCTCAGCAAGGGCGCATGGCCCGGTAGGATGCCGACCTCACCCATCTCCGCCGGTACGGCTACGAAGCGGGCGTCGCCATTGTAGACTTCGCCATGGACATCAACGACATGCAGGCGGAAGGTGGGGACATGTGCCATGTTAGCCGATTCCACCCTGGAGGTTGAAAACACGCATTTGGTGCAAAGTATAGCCTAAAAGCGGCTTGCTGCCCATGTCCTGTGCCTGGCGTCCTGTGCCTGGCGGCAAGACCGGATGGCGGATGGCTCCCGGTATAGTGCCCTCGCGGAAACGCGGGGAGGATATCTGCTACTGCGCCCTCCGCCGCCCTAGCCGTTGCAAAAAAGCTGCCTCGTCCAGGAGCGGAATCGCCAATGCTTGGGCCTTTTCCGCTTTGCTGCCGGGATCCCGTCCCGCCACCACGAAGCTGGTCTTGGCGGAAACGCTGCCGCTGACCTTGCCGCCGAGGGTTTCGATGGCGGCCTTGGCCTCCTCGCGGGTCATACTGGCGAGGGTGCCCGTCAGCACATAGGTCTCGCCCTTCAGGGGCAGCGTTTCTCTTTCCTGGGCGCGGGGGATGGGCGGCCAATGGATGCCGGCCCTGAGCAGGGCTTCTATCACCTCCCGATTATGGCTTTGGGCGAAAAAATGCGCGATGGATTCGGCCACCACCGGCCCGACATCGGGCACCTCCTGGAGGGTTTCTTCCGATGCCTGGAGGAGCGGATCGAGATCGCCGAAGAATTCGGCCAGGGCCTTGGCGGTGGCCTCCCCTACCTGGCGGATCCCGAGGGCATAGAGGAATCGTGGCAGGGTGGTGTTGCGGGATTGTTGCAATTCCCGCAGGAGTTTTTCGGCGGATTTGGCGCCCATCCGTTCGAGTTGGGCGAGAGCGGCGCTGTCGAGCCCATACAGATCGGCAACGGTTTGGACCAGGCCGCTGTCCACCAACTGTTGCGCCAACTTTTCGCCCAGCCCGCGGATGTCCATGGCCCGCCGCGAGGCGAAATGGAGGATGGCGCCCATGCGCTGGGCCGGGCAATAGAGGCCGCCCATGCAGCGATGGGCGGCCTCGTTGGGCAGGCGCAGGACTTCGGAGCCGCATATAGGACAGCGTTGGGGCATCTGCCAAGGCTGCGCGTCGGCCGGGCGCTTCTCCGGGATGACCGCCACCACTTCGGGAATGACATCGCCGGCACGGCGCACAATGACGGTATCTCCCACCCGGATATCCTTGCGTTCCACTTCGTCCTGGTTGTGCAGGCTGGCCCGGGAAACGGTCACCCCCCCCACCTGCACCGGGCGCAGGACGGCCACGGGGGTGATGACGCCGGTGCGCCCCACGGAAGGCAGGATGGCTTCGAGGACGGTGCTTTCTTCGTGGGCCGGAAACTTGTAGGCGATGGCCCAACGGGGTGCGCGGGCGGTGAAACCGAGGGGCTCCCGGTCAGCGAGGCGGTTGGCCTTGAAGACGACGCCATCGATCTCGAAGGGCATGGCTTCGCGCTGTTTCTGAATATTTTCAAAATATCCTTGGCATTCAATGACACCATGGACTGTTTTCAAGTAACCAGTCACTTGAAAACCCCAGGAGCGAAGGTGTTCCATGACGCCTATATGGGTCTCTCCCGGAATCCAGGTGCATTCTCCCCAGCCCCAGGGGAAAAAGGCCAGGGGACGGCTCGCGGTGATCTGGGAATCGAGTTGGCGCAGGCTGCCTGCGGCGGCGTTGCGGGGATTGGCGAAGGGCGCTTCGCCCTGCTGGAGACGCTCGGCATTGAGGCGCTCAAAGGCGCCAATGGGGATGACCACCTCACCGCGGATCTCCAGCAATTCCGGCCAGCCGCTGCCCTGGAGACGGAGGGGGACATTGCGGATGGTGCGCACATTGAGGGTAACGTCTTCGCCGGTGTAGCCGTCACCGCGGGTGCCAGCCCGGACAAGGCGGCCCTGCTCATAGCGGATGTTCACGGATAAGCCGTCGAATTTGGGCTCGGCACTGTATTCCACCAGTTCCAGATCCAGGCCTTCGCGTACCCGGCGATCCCAGTCGGCCAGGCCCTGGAGATCAAAGACGTTATCAAGGGAGGTCATGGGGATGCCATGGGGGACGCTGGCAAAGACGGCAAGGGGCGGCGCGCCGACGCGCTGGGTGGGTGAGTCGGGCGTGACGAACTGCGGATGGGCCGCCTCAAGGGCTTGCAGTTCCCGCAGGAGCCGGTCGTACTCGGCATCGGAGATGGTGGGTGCGTCGAGGACATAATAGCGCTGGTTGGCGTCATTGATACGTTGACGCAAATCCTGGATTTGTGCCTGGATGGATGCTTCATTCATACGCGTTTGCCTTTTTCTCCGGGCATTTCCCTGGGAAGTTTGGCGAAAAAATCAGGTGAACACAAAGACCGCCCCCGGCGGCGGCATCGGCATCGGTGCGACCGCCCAGGGCCTCCGTAGCCCGCTGGACAATGGCCAGACCCAGGCCGCTCCCCTCCCCCTCCTCCATCCTGTTCGGGTCACGATAGAAGGGCTGGAAGATGCGCAGCAGGGCATTGGCCGGTACGCCGGGGCCGTTGTCGCAGACCGCCATCCTTGAAACCAGCCCGCCCTCGGCCTCCCAGGTGATGTGCACAATGCTTCCTGCGGGGCTATAGCGTATGGCATTGTCTAGGAGGTTGCGCAGGGCAATCTCCAGCCAGGTTTTATGGCCGTCCAGGATGGCCGGGGATGGCCCCTGGGCCGTCAGGTGGATGCCTTTGGCGGCGGTAGTCGCGGCGAAGGCGGCGCGCAGGCGCTGCACCAGGGAAGGCACGTCGATATGCTCGTCACGCTGCAGTTGATCGGCGTCAAGGCGGGCCAGGGCCAGCAACTGTTCCACCACATGGGTGGCGCGGTCCACTCCTTGTACGACCCCTTGGAGGGCTTCTCTTTCGGTCCTGCTCTCGGCGTGGCGCAGGGCCAGTTGGGCATGAATCCGCAGGCCCGCAAGGGGGGTGCGCAGTTCATGGGCGGCATGGGCGGTGAATTCCTGCTCCCGGGCAAAGGCGGCATCCACCCGCCGGAAAAGCCCGTTGAGGGCATCGAGCAAAGGCTGCAATTCTGCCGGAACCGGGCCGGCGATGGGCTGCAAGGCCTGGGGCTGGCGTTGCTCCAGGCGTGCGGTCAGGTCGCGCAGGGGGGCTAGGCCCTGGCGCACGGCGAAACCGATGACCAGGGCCAATAGGGGGAGTACCAGCCACAGGGGAGCAAGGAGTTGCTGGGCGATTTCGCCGGTGACATCCTGGCGGGCGTCGAGGTTTTCAGCCACCTGGGCGACGCGGCGGCCGTCCGTGACCGTGGCCAGCCGCCATTCCTCTCCGTTCATGCGCACGTTTTGCAGCAGGGGCGTACCGGGGCGCCAGGGGGGAAGGATTGCGGCGCCGTGGCTGCTGGCGAGGATGCCCTTGCCCAGGGACTGCAGGCGATAAGGACGCTGGAGATCGGTCCGTTGCGGGTTGTCGCGATCGGGGAATGGCGGCAGGATGAGGGCGCCGGGGCTGCGCAGAAGGGTTCGCGCCCATTGTAAAAGTTCTTCATCAAAAAGATGGTTCAACTCCTGGCGCGTTTGCAGGAAACTGGCCAGCACGGCCCCCAGCCAGAGCAGGGTGATCAGGCTGAGAAGGAGGATCAGCAGGCGCTGACGAATGCTAAAGCGATGCTTCAAGGAGCGGGTCGTCATGCTGGGGAGCAATGCTGTAGCCCAAGCCGCGATGGGTGACGATGAAATCCGCCGTCAGCTTGCGCCGCAAATGATGCACATAAACTTCAATGGTATTGCTCTCGATCTCCTCGTCCCAGCTATAGATCTGCTCGGCCAGTTGCTCCTTGCTCAGCACCCGCCCCGGATGGGCAAGCAATGCGCGCAGAACGGCAAATTCACGGACACTGAGCGCTACGGCTTGGCCCTGCCAGAATGCCTGATGGGCAGCCGGGTCCAGGGTGAGGGGTCCATGCCGAAGCAGGGGTTCGGCGCGCCCTTCGCCCCGCCGGATGAGGGCGCGGACGCGGGCAAGAAACTCATCCACATCAAAGGGCTTGACCAGATAATCATCGGCGCCGCTATCCAGACCCCGGACCCGTTCGGCCACGGTGTCACGGGCGGTGAGGATCAGTACGGGCAACGGATCCCGGCGGGAGCGTAGCCGTTGCAGGATCTCCAGGCCATCGTGCCGGGGCAGGCCCAGGTCCAGCACCAGCAGGCCGTAATGATGCTGGCGCAACGCCGCGAGGCCGGCCGCGCCGTCGCGCAACCAGTCCACACTGTAGTCTTCTTCCTGGAGCGCGGCCTGGATACCGGAACCCAAGAGGGCGTCATCTTCCAGGAGCAATACACGCATTTTGACCTCCGTCCGGGTTCCCGCTAATCTGCTTTCGCCCCCTACCTGTGGAGAACTCATGGCCCTCGCCCTTTTTGACCTCGATAACACGCTCCTGGCTGGCGACTCGGATCATGCCTGGATGGAGTTTCTGGCCGACGTGGGCGTGGTGGATGGGCTGGAACATCGCCGTAAAAATGACCTTTTTTATGCCCAATATCAAGCCGGCACCCTGGATATCCACGAATTTTTGCGTTTTCAACTGGCGCCCCTGGCGGCGCACCCCAGGGCTGTCCTCGATGCCTGGCATCGCGCCTACCTGCAGGAGCGGGTCTTGCCCATGATCTCCGCCCGAACGCGCGCCCTCATTGAGCAGCACCGTCAGCGCGGCGATGTCCTGGTCATCATCACCGCCACCAATCGCTTTGTCACCGCGCCCATTGCCCAGGAACTGGGGGTGGAGCATTTGTTGGCCACCGAGCCCGAAGAGCGGGAGGATGGCAGCTTTACCGGTGGGGTGCTGGGCATTCCCTGTTTCCGCGAGGGGAAGGTGCAACGGTTGCGGGAATGGTTGCAAGAGACCGGGCTCAGCCTTGGGGAGAGCACCTTTTACAGCGACTCGCACAACGACATCGCCTTACTGGAAGCGGTGCGCTACCCGGTGGCCGTCGATCCCGATCCCATCCTGCGTCGCCACGCCGAGGCGCAGGGGTGGCCCATTCTGCACCTGCACGGCGACCCCCATTAACGAACGAATGCTCAATCCCCCCGTGCGCGGGCGGCGGCCAGGGTCTCCTCCACCGCCACGCTGACAATGCGCGAAACCCCCGCCTCGGGCATGGTGACGCCGATCAGTTGTTCGCCCGCCTGCATGGTCAGCGTGTGGTGGGTGATGAGCAGGAACTGGGTCTGGGCCGCCATTTCGCGCAAGAGGGCGCAGAAGCGGCCGACATTTGCCTCATCCAGGGGGGCGTCCACTTCGTCCAGCACGCAGAAGGGCGCAGGGTTGAGGCGAAAGAGGGCAAAGACCAGGGCGATGGCGGTGAGGGCCTTTTCGCCGCCCGAGAGTTGCTGCAGGGTGGCATTGCGTTTGCCTGGCGGCTGCGCCCGCAGGATCAGGCCGGCGTCGAGGGGGTCGTCGCTGGTGGGCGCGAGCAGGGCCGTGCCGCCGCCAAAGAGGATGGCAAAGAGCTCCTGCAGGGCGTCATTGACGGCGGCAAGCGTCTCGGCAAAGCGGCTGCTGGTTTCCTGGTCCATGCTCGCCATGGCCGTTTCGAGGCTTTGCAAGGCCTCTTCCACATCCTGACTTTGCTGTAGCAGTTCCTGCCGGCGTCCACCCAGTTCGTTCAACTCCTCCTCTGCGGCGAGGTTGACGTTGCCCATGCGGGCAATGAGGGCGGCAAGGCGCTCCGGCTCCTCGGTCACCTTGCCGGGTTCGGGACAGGGGCCTGGGTCTTCGGCCAGATCCGCCGCCAGATCCTCTGCCTGACGCTCCAGTTCGCCCAGCCTGCCGTGAAGGGCGGCCAGGGTCGCCTGTTCGCCCGCAGCTTGAGCCTGCCATTGGCGGATGGCATTCTCCACGGCCAAACGCTCCCCTTCGCCTTGGCGGATCTCCTGGTCGAGGGCCCGGGCCTCCCCCTGCAGACGTTCCAGATTCCTCTGGCAGGCGCTTTTGGCCGCCTCCGCCTGGGCGTACTCGGCCTCCCGGCGAGGAATCTCGGCCTGCTGGATGAGCAATTGCTCCTCGGCTGTGTCGCGTTGCCGACGATGCTGCCCTTCCCGTTCGATCATCTGTTTTTCCTGCTGGATCGTGGCCTCCAACTCGGCCTGCAGGCGCTGCCGCTGAATCTCAAAACGCTGCATTTCGTCCCGTAGGCGGGCAGTTTGACTGCGTTTTTGGGCAAGCCGTTGACGCGAGGCCTGGGTTTGGGCCTCCACTTCGGCCAGACTGCGCTCCAGATCCCGGCAAAGGGGCTGGGCCGTCTGGATCTGCAAGCGGGCTGTGGCGAGGCGCTCTTGCAATTGCTGCACTTGGCCGGCGAGTCGCCCTCGCTCTCGCTCCCGCTCCCGGGTGCGTTCCTGCTCGGCCTCGGCGCGACTGTGCAGACGCGCCAATTCGTGTTCGTCACGCGCCAAATGGCGCCGTTCTTCCTGCAATTGGCCATCCAGATGCGCTCGCTGTTGTTGGGCCGCCCGCTGGGCCTCCTCGGCGGTACTCAGTTGCGCTTCGGCGGCGGCCGCCAGGCCCTGGGTGGTACTCAGTGCCGCGGCGGCCTCGCTGAGATCGCGACGACATTGGAGCAGACCGGCGCCATCGCGGTCCGTAGCGGGAAAACTGATCCCCCGGGCATGGACCAGCACGCCGTTTGGGGTGATCCAGGCCTCGCCGGGAGCCAGCCTGCCCCGTTCCCGGCAGGCGAAATCCAAATCCGGGGCGCAACGCAGGCCCCAGAGCCAGTCCTGCAAGGAACTGGCATCGCCGTCGCCAAAGTGGAGTTGCTGAAGCAGCATCCCCTCATCTTGGACCCTTGCCATTGTCCGGTCCCGGGGTGAAATGTCGAGAAAACTGCCGGCGGTGGTTTGCGCAAGGCCTTCTCCGTCCCCCACCCGCGCCTGGAGGCGATGGCCCAGCACTTGTTCGACGGCATGCTCCCAGCCCTCGGCCACCTTCAGCGTGTCAAGCAGGGTAGGCCCGTCACCCAGCCCTGGAACAGGTTTTTGCAACCGCTGGTAAAGCGCCTGCAAGGCGCGCTCCCGCGCAGCGCATTCATGCAGTTCCCGTTGTGCTTCATCCCGTTGGCGGCGGGCCTCCTTGAGGCTTTCCTGGGCACTGTTCCATGCCGTTCCTGCGGAAAGCAAAGCCTCCTCCGTGGCCTGGACGGTGGCTTGCCCGCGCAAAACGTTCGCTTCCAGCTCAGGCAGTCGGGAAACTTCCGTGGGTAACGGCTGCGCCAACTCCATGAGCCGCTTTTCCAGATCGTTCAGGCGCAGGCCCTGTTCCTTTTCCATGGCCGTTGCCACATCACGCTCCCGGCGCCGTTCGGACAGGGCTGCCTGCAGGGCGTTGCGTTCCGTTTCCAGGGCAGCGAGGGCCTGTTCCTCCGTTTGCCGCTCCCGCCGGGCCGCATCTTCCTCGCCACGCAGGGTCAGCAGTCGGGCATCACCGTCCCGCAGGCTGGCGTCGCGACGCTGCTTTTCCTGCAGCAGCGTATCGCGGTCGCGCTCCAGTTTGGCCATGGCGTCCCGGCTCTGCTGGCAAATCTCCTCCTGGCGTTGCCGTGCGGCGCGGAGGTCATGGATTTGGTGGGTACACTCGGCAAGGCGGGCGCTCGCCTCATAATAGGCAGCCTGGGCCCCTTCCACCGCATCCTGGAGGACTCGCTGCTGCTGGCGCTGTTCTTGCAGACCCCCCAGCAGCAGGGCCTGGGCCGCCCCTTGCCGCTCCAAGGCCGCTCTGCTTTGCGCCAACTGTTCTGCGACTGCCTGGGCAGCGCTGCGCTCCTCCTCCAGCCGGCATTGCAGGGCCCACCAGCGCCAGCGCCGTTCCGCCGCACGCAACTCCCGAAAACGCCGCGCCGCCTGGGCCTGACGCTGCAGGCGCCCCCATTGCGCCTCCATCTCGCCATGGATGTCGTGGAGCCGCTGCAGGTGTTCACGGGTTTCGGCGATGCGCTGCGCCGTTTCCCGGCGCCGCTCCTTGTAGCGGCTGATGGCGCCGGCTTCTTCGAGGATATTGCGCAGATCCTCGGGGCGCGCATCGATGATGCGACCGATGGTTCCCTGCTCGACAATGGCATAGGCATTGGCCCCCAATCCGGTCCCCAGAAACAGATCGGCCACATCCCGGCGCCGGCAGCGACCTCCATTGATGCGGTACTGGCTGTCCCCACGACGATCCAGTTCCCGGCGCACACTGATCTCGGCCAGTCCGGCCAGTGCCCCGGGGGCAGAGCCATCGCTGTTGTCAAAATGCAGTTCCACCACCGCGCGCTGGGCCCCCGGCCGCTTGCCGCCGCCGTTGGAGATGACATCGCCGAGGCTGCCGCCGCGCAGTTGCCGCGCCGACGACTCGCCCAAGACCCAGCGAATGGCATCGACGGTATTGGATTTGCCGCAGCCGTTGGGACCGACAATGACTACCGGATTGGCCTGCAATTCGATGGCAGCGGGTTCGAGGAAGGACTTGAAGCCGGTGAGATGGATAGCCTTGAGGCGCATGGACGCTGCGGTGACCGCTATTTATCAGTAGAATATCTATATTAAGATCATGAGGAGTTCAATGTGTCCAGTCAACCCAGCAAAGACCTGCAATCCTTCCCCAATCCCCACCCCGAGCGTGATTATTGCATTCACATGGATCTGCCGGAGTTCACCTGCCTCTGCCCGGTGACCGGACAACCCGATTTCGCCCATTTTCTGCTGGATTTCATCCCCGACCAGCGGTGCGTGGAGCTCAAATCCCTCAAGCTCTACCTGTGGAGCTATCGCAATGAGGGCGGCTTTCACGAAGCCATGACCAATCGCATCGCCGACGACCTCATCGCCCTCCTGGCGCCCCGCTACCTGCGCCTGCTGGGACGCTGGTATGTGCGCGGCGGCATCACCACCGATGTCCTGGTGGAAGAACGCCAGGCAGGCTGGAGCAACCCCTCCATTCTCGCCCAACTGCCCCCTGTCACCTGGAGCGCTCAGCGTCCGGGCTAAGGCATGTACCTGGGGATCGACTTCGGCAGTTCCGGAGTGCGGGGAGTCCTTGCCGATGGCACTCTCCAAGTCCGGGGCGGCTTGCGTCAGATCCGGGAGGGGCGCGGACCGGAGATGCGGGTCATTGCGCCTACGCCCGCCGTCATTTGCGGACGCAGGCAATACTTCTCTGCAACTTGGCAACGCTGCCATCCGCTTACGGAGTAGTTGTCTCCGCCCACCATTGCCGAAGGAGGGGAATGTCCACCAACAAGCGGCTGCCCGCCTCGGGCCCGGTGATGACCTGTGCCGGTTCTTCCGGCTCGCCGAGATGGGTCAGGGCGCGCAGGGCACCGCTGAAATCCTGGCCGCGGGTGTAATCCGTTTCCGTGATGAGGGTGGGCAGAGCCGCGCCGCAGGCCGATCGCAGGCCATTGGCCGAGTCCTCGATAGCCAGGCACTCCCCCGCCGCCAGCCCTAACTGGTCCAGGACATGCTGATAGATATCCGGGGCCGGCTTCTTCCTCGGCACCACATCACCGGCGCCAATGACGGCGAAACGCGCCAGCGCGTCCGCTCCCAGGGTGCTATGCAGGAGGGCCTCGACATTGGCGGGAGTGGTCGTGGTGGCAATGGCGACGCGGATATCCGCATCCCGCGCCGCATCCAGGAGGCGCCGCACGCCTGGGCGCAGGGGGAGCAGGCCGGTGGCCACCATCTCCACATAATGATGGGTCTTGGCGCGGTGAAGCGCAGCAATTTCCTCATCGCTCAACTGCGGATATTCGCGGTGCTCCTCCAGAAAGGCCCGCAGGCGCTCCTTGCCGCCCGTCACCCTGAGGTAAACGCCGTAAGTCGGCACATCCCAGGCGAAAGGCAGACCGGCTTCGGCAAAGGCCTGATTAAAGGCTACCCGGTGCGCATCCCGCTCCGTATCCGCCAAAGTTCCATCTACGTCAAAAATCAGCGCTTGCAAGGGCATGCAGGATTCCTTATTCCGTTTCCGTCCGGCATTCTACCCAAGCCTCCGCGAATTGCCAAAACCGTCATTCTCTGCTATTCCTACGCGGATTTATCACCCCAGGACAGGATCCGGAAGATGGCCAATACCACCAAGTCCACAGCCAGTCAGCAATTTACCGCATTCACCCCCTACCAACCAGCGCCCGATGAAGAGTATATGAGCCCCGCGCAACTCGCCCACTTCCAGAAAATCCTGGAGGATTGGAGAGGCGAGCTGATGGCGGAAGTGGACCGCACGGTCCAGCACATGCAGATGGAAAACGTCAATTATTCCGACCCCAACGACCGCGCCAGCCTGGAGACGGACATGGGTCTGGAACTGCGCGCCCGGGATCGCGAGCGCAAGCTCATTCGCAAGATCACCCAGGCCCTGGATCGCATCAAAAATGGCGAATATGGCTACTGCGAGGCCTGCGGTGTGGAAATCGGCCTGCGCCGCCTGGAGGCCCGCCCCACCGCCACCCTCTGCATCGACTGCAAGACCCTGGAAGAAAAGCGCGAAAAGCAGATGGCCCAGGACTAAGCAGCCATGCGTCTGCTCATCCGCAACGCCCGCATCGCCCTTCCGAGCGGGGAGCTCTATCACGGTGACCTGCTCACGGAAGACGGCCGCATTGCGGCCATCGATCGGGATCTGGATCTCCCCGCCGATGAGGTCATCGCGGCCCAGGGCCACGTCCTCCTGCCGGGGGTCATGGATCCGCAGGTGCATTTCCGCGAACCCGGCAACGAACACAAGGAGGATCTGGCCACCGGCTCGCGGGCGGCGGCCAAGGGGGGGGTCACCAGCTTTCTGGAAATGCCCAACACCAGCCCGCCGACCACCACGCGCGCGGCGCTGGCCGACAAACTGGCGCGCGCCGCCGAAAAATCCGTCGTCAACTACGGCTTTTTCATCGGTGCCACGCCCGAGAACGTGGACGAACTGGTGGCCGCCGATGGGGCCTGTGGGATCAAAATCTTCATGGGGGCCAGCACCGGCTCCCTGCTGGTGGACAAAGAGGAGGATCTGGAGCGTATCTTCGCCCATGGCCATCGCCTGATTGCCGTGCATGCCGAGGATGAGGAGCGCATTCGCGCCCGCCGCGCCGATTTTGCCCATTCCTGCGACCCCGCGGACCACTCCCGCATCCGCGATAACGAAAGCGCCCTGCTGGCTACCCGGCGGGCCGTGGCGCTGGCCGAGAAATACCAGCGCCGCCTGCACGTGCTGCACCTCTCCACGGCTGAGGAAGTGGCCTTTCTGCGTGCGCACAAGGCCCCCTTTATCACCTGTGAGGCCATCCCCAACCATCTTTTTCTGAATACCGATGCCTACGCCCGCAAGGGTCCCTTGGTGCAGATGAATCCGCCCATCCGTAGCGAGGCCGACCGCCTGGCCCTATGGGCAGGGCTGCATCGCGGCGACATCGACTGCATCGCCACGGACCATGCCCCCCACACCCTGGAGGAAAAGGCCCTGGGTTATCCGCGCTCCCCGGCGGGCATGCCGGGCGTGGAAACCAGTCTGCCCCTGATGCTCACGGCCATGCGCGATGGCCATTGCAGCCTGGCCGAGCTGCAACGCTGGATGTGCCTCAATCCGGCACGGCTGTACGGCGTCGCCAACAAAGGAAAAATCGCCATCGGCTGGGATGCCGATCTGGTCCTCGTGGACATGGTCCACGAAAAACCGGTGCGCAACGAAGAAATGTGGACCAAGGTCCACTGGAGTCCCTTCGCCGGCTGGAGCCTCACCGGCTGGCCCCAAGTCACCATCGTCGGTGGTCGGGTGGTATACGCCGACGGCAGCATGCGCCCCGGTGCCCGTGGCGCTGCCCTATCCTTCGCCGCCGATACGCCCCTTCCCGCTTGTTGATCCCAGATCCATTGGCGCGGGCCTTTCGTGCAAAAGCACCTGTGCCAACTGCCGTTTTTAACGTAACAACGATCTGCTGCCACGATAAAATGCGTAGGAGCGGGCCATGCCCGCGACCACCGGTGGTGGCGCCCCCAGTGGGTCGCGGCCATGGGCCGTTCCTACCCGTTGTGAAGCCCGTTTCATGATGACGGGGTGCACCGGGCGCATGGCCGTCAGGCTGACCCCCCCTCGGCGCGCCAGAGATAGATAGCCTCCGGGCCCTGGGCCTGCGCCCAGGGGGCGGTATAATAACCAAGTATCAGCACGAGCTGGTCTTCCCCAAAAAAGAGCAGCGGCACATCGCCCCGATAGGCAGGAGGCACAGCGCTTTCCAGCAGGAGTTTTTTCAAGGGCCGATGACGACCATCGCTGCTGCGATAAGACTCCCCCGGCCGTCGGCGTCGCCAGTGCAATGCTTCCCGGGCAAGGGCCGGGTTCAGGGCATGGACGGCGGCAGCCGGGGCGCAGGTCTGCAACCCAGCCCGCCATCCCGGTATGAACAAAGGCTCGCCCCCCATCTGCCACGGTCCGGTTTCCCAGTCTGCAGGGCCGGGCGTCTGGGCGAGGGCATGGATCCTCCCTCCCTGTAACCAGACGGCGCCGCCGGCCCATTGCAGGATACGTCCCCCCTTCCCTCCCCTGGCAATGGCGTCCTGTAGCGTTGTCAGACGGCTGCGGGACGGCAGGGCCAGCCCCCCCTGCCGGCGCAGCCAGTGGCGCAGAAAAATGCGTTGTGCGGCTGGGGATAGCCTGTGCAAAGTTGCCAGTTCCAGCCCCCTTTCTTCCTTCCCCGTTGCCCCTAGAGACGTTTCCTGTGCCGCCAACCATTGCCTCTGGACCTCCAGGGCATCGCCCAGGTTTTCCGCCGCTCGGGCGAACTGCGTGGCCGCCTGCGGCCAGCCAAGGGCGGCCAGTTGGGGGAAAAGACCATGGCGCAAGCGCGCGCGGTCAAAGCGCGGATCGTCGTTGGCAGGGTCTTCCAGATAGGGCAGCCCCATGGCCTCCAGATAGTCACGCAAAAGACTTCGTTCCAGATCCAGGAAAGGGCGGCCAAGGAAGCCTTGCCCCAACGGACGTTGCCACGGCATGGCCGCAAGGCCTTCCAATCCGGCGCCACGCAAGAGCTGCAAGAGAAAGGTTTCGGCCTGGTCCTCGCGGTGGTGGGCGGTGAGCAGCCAATCACCCTTTTGCAAGAGAGCGGCCATGGCCCCATAGCGGGCCCGGCGGGCGCGGTCTTCGAGGCCCTCCCCCGGCGTCAACGGCGCCAGCGTCAAGACCTCCACCGGCACCCCCAGGCGTGCCCCGATTTCCTGACAATGTTGCGCCCACGCTTTACTTTCCGGGCGCCAGCCGTGGTCCACATGAACCGCGCGCACCGGATGGCCCAAGGACTTGAGGGCGCCCAGCAAGGCCGTGGAGTCACCGCCGCCGCTGAAGGCAACCCACACGCCCTGCCCCACTGAGAGTTTCAGTTGCCTATGGAGGCGTTCGTGGAGGCACCGCTCCAGCTCATGCTTCACGGCGTATTCCATGTCTCACCATCATTTTATGATCTCGGTCATTGATAAACCGCATGTTGCGTAATAGCACCTCGTCTTCCGGGTGAATGGAAGAGGACAGTGGACGACCACAAAGTGGACCGGTATGCGTCACCATTGCACAGGATTTTGGTAATCACCTGCTTGCGGATAGCCGGATGCATGGGAGGATTCGCCATCATCGCGAATTTTGCAACGAACCCCATTTATAGTATATAGAAGAGCGATAGGGTGGTTGAATCAATAACAGCTCACTATCGCCAAGTCACGGGGGTTTGCATCTAAAGATGGCCGCACCCGGTTTTCTTCCTCGCCCCTACTTACAGCACCTGCTGGCTGCCTTGACTGCGGCAGGCTACCTCTGTCTGGGTCCCAAGGTGCGGGACGGCGCCATTGTCTACGAAGAGTTGGGCAGTGCCGACGATCTGCCGCGGGGGGTCCACGACCATCAGCAGCCGGGCGCGTATCGGCTCCACCGCGACGAGAGCCCGCGCTGTTTCTCTTGGGCCAACGGTCCCCAGGCCCTCAAGCCGCTGCTCTTCGCCCCCCGCGAGATCCTCTGGACCAGCGCTGCGGGGAGTGACGGGGGCATCACCTTTCACCCCGAGATACCGGAAGCCCTGCCCACCGCCGTCATCGGGGTGCGCGCCTGCGATCTGGCGGCCCTGCGTCTGCAGGACCAGCACTTCCTGGAGGGACCCTCCCCTGATCCCCATTATGGAGTCCGGCGCAGGAACCTTTTTCTGGTGGCGGTGCATTGCACCCATCCCGCTGCCACCTGCTTCTGCGCCTCTACCGGCGACGGGCCGCGGGCCGAGTCGGGTTTCGACCTGGCCCTGGCGGAACTGGACGAGGGGTTCGTTGTGACAGCGGGGAGCCCCAAGGGCGAGGCGCTGCTCGGGCAACTGCCCCTCGAAGCCCTGGATCCCGTCCAGCAGGCCACCGCCGACGGGGAGATCGTCGCTGCCGCCCAGGCGCAGCAACGCGCCCTGCCGTCCCGCAACCTGCGGGATGGCCTCTTTGCCAACCTTCACCACCCCCGCTGGGACGATGTGGCCCAGCGATGCCTGTCCTGCACCAACTGCACCTCCGTCTGCCCCACCTGTTTCTGCCACGCCGAGATGGAGGAACCCGCCCTGGACGGCCTGAGCAGTACCCATTACCGGCAATGGGACTCCTGTTTCACCGAAGGCCACAGCGCTATCCACGGCATCGTCATCCGCGCCGATACCCGCCTGCGCTATCGCCAGTGGCTGACCCACAAGCTCGGGAGCTGGCACGACCAGTACGGCCGCTCCGGTTGCGTGGGCTGCGGACGCTGCATCGCGTGGTGCCCGGCGGGCATCGACATCACCGCGGAAGCGACGGCCGTCTGTGGAGGGGATCATGCCTGATCCTTACCTTCCCCACGAGGTCGAGATCCTGGAGCGCATTCAGGAATCCCCCACCATCTTCACCCTGCGCCTCGCCTTCACCGACCCGGAAATGCAGGCCCGCTATCGCTTTCAGCCGGGCCAGTTCAACATGGTTTATCTGTACGGGGTGGGCGAGGTGCCCATTTCCATCGTCTCCGATCCAGAAGATGAGCACCTCATCGACCATACCATTCGTGCCGTGGGCCGGGTCACCCAAGGGCTGGCGCGCCTGGGGAAAGGCGCCCGCCTGGGCCTGCGCGGGCCTTACGGCCGGGGCTGGCCCCTGAAACTGGCCGAAGGCAGGGACATCGTGCTCCTCACCGGGGGGCTGGGTTGCGCGCCGGTGGTTTCGGTCATCCACTACATCCTGCGGCGACGGGAACGCTTCGGGCGGCTCACCATCCTGCAAGGGGTCAAGCATACCGACGACCTCATCTGGCGCGCCCAGTATGAAGCCTGGAGTCGGCTGCCCGATGTGCAGGTGGGGCTGGCGGCGGACGTGGGCAGCCCCGGCTGGTTCGGACAGGTGGGGCCGGTAACGGTCCTCTTCGACCGCGTGCAGTTCGGTCCCGGTGCGCTGATGATGATGTGCGGCCCCGAGCCCATGATGCGGGCGGCCGTGCAGGAGCTGCTGCGGCGCGGCGTGGCGGAGGAGGATTTGTGGCTCAGCATGGAGCGCAGCATGCACTGCGCCATCGGTCATTGCGGCCATTGTCAGATGGGGGGGAACTTTGTCTGCCGGGATGGCCCGGTCTTCCCCTACCCGGAGATCCAGGCCCTGCTGGGCGAGCGAGGATTTTGACGTCATGGCCGCTGCCAAACCACGCCTTGCGGTGCACAAGTTCAGTTCTTGCGACGGTTGTCAGTTGGCCTTCCTGAATCTGGGGGAAGACCTGCTGCGGCTTGCCGAGCTGGTAGAGATCGTCCACTTCGCCGAGGCCGGGCCCGTGGCGCCCGAAGCGGCCGTGGACATCGCTTTTGTGGAGGGGAGTATCTCCACGCCCGAGGATGAGGAACGCATCCAGGCAGTGCGCCGCAACAGCCGCCACCTTATCAGCATCGGCGCCTGTGCCACCGCTGGCGGCCTCCAGGCCTTGCGCAACCTGGCCGACGGCCCCGGCTGGAGCGCGGAGATCTACGCCCAGCCCGAAACTATCCATAGCCTGGCCACCTCCACCCCCATCGCCGCCCATGTCCCGGTGGATCTGGAGCTGTGGGGCTGTCCGGTGAACGGGCGCCAAGTCCTGGGGGCGGTGCGCGCCCTCCTCTTCGGGGTCGTACCAGCGCTCGAAAAGGACAAGGTCTGCCTGGAGTGTAAACGCCATCAAGCGGTCTGCGTACTGGTGGCCAAGGGACTGCCATGCATGGGCCCGGTGACTCTCACCGGCTGCGGGGCGCTGTGCCCCCGTTTCGGACGCGATTGCTACGCCTGCTATGGACCGGCGGAAAACCCCAACGCCACGGCATTGGGGCGGCGGTTGGAGGGGCTCGGCCTGGTGCCGGAGGCCGTCGCGCGGCGCTTCCTCTTCATCAACAACGGCGCCCCTGCCTTTGCCGAGGCGGGCCGCCACTGGCGGGAGCAGCGTATTCTGACGCCGATATGCGCTGAGGACGTCCCGACGGAAGATCGTCCGGACATCTAGTTGGCCCTGTCCCATCATCGCAGCGTAATACATAAACCTGAACCGTTTTAATTGCCCCGGGGCTTTTTTGTTTGACTTTTCGGGTCCCTTTCATCCCCACAAACATGGGATGCGCAGACTCTGTTTCTTGACAGGGATGATTCTCTAAACTATGAACAAAAGATGGGGAAAATTCTGGTTCTGGGGCTGGGCAATGTCCTGCAAGGGGACGATGGAGTGGGCGTCCACATCGTCCGCTGCCTCGCCGGGCAGGCACCTATGACCGGCGTCACCGTCCTGGATGGGGGCACGATCGGCTCATCGCTGCTGGTTGCGTTGGAGGGGGTGGATGCTTTGCTGGTGGCGGATGCCGTGGAATCAGGACGAGAGGCAGGGCGGGTAACTCTCTTCCAGGGGGAAGCGATGGACCGGCTCCTGGCCCGTCCCAAGGCCGGTAGCGTTCACGAAGCCGGCCTGGCCGAATTGCTGGACATGGCGCGCCTGCTTGGTTGTCTTCCGGCCCGACGGGCCTTGCTCGGCGTTCAGCCCCAGACGATCGCTTGGGGTGACACCCTGAGTCCGCCGCTTGCCCGATCCTTGCCCGAAGCGTCGCGTCGCGCCCGATCGCTCTTGGAGGAATGGGGACGTGAAGGCCCTTGATGCCATTCCCATCCGCCCTGCGCCCAGCCCCGCCGCCAACGCGCCGGCCTTGCTGCAGGAGATCGCCGCGGCCCTGGACGCCTTGCTCCTCTCGGGGCGGCGGCACTGCATCGACCTTGGCTCCTTGCCCCTCTCCCCCGCCGACCGGGATCTGCTCAGAGAGACCCTGGGGACGGGAGAGGTCCGCATGGAACTGGAGGCCTTGGGAAACTCCCGCATCGAGGAGACCGGGGTGCCGGGTGTGTGGTGGGTGCGCCATTCCAGCGAGGACGGGATCCTGCTGACGGAGTCGCTGGAAGTATGCCACGTGCCGGAGATCGTCCCGGCCGGTACGACAGACATCGCGATAGGGCTGCAGCGGTTACGGCAAGCACTCGCACTTCGCGAATCAGGAGGAGACTAATGGAAGAGACCATTCTCGACGCATTCCAGCAAAACGGCCTGAGCCGCCGCGCCTTCCTGAAGTTCTGCGCCGCCACCGCCTCCCTGCTGGCCCTGCCCCCTGCCGCCGCCGCGGCCATGGCGGAAAAGCTGGCGAGCACCCCCCGGCCCACGGTGATCTACCTCTCTTATCAGGAATGCACCGGCTGCCTGGAATCCATGACCCGCTCCTTCTCCCCGACCATCGAACACCTCATGTTCAACAACATCTCCCTGGCCTTCAACGATACTCTTCAGGCAGCCGCCGGGGAGGCCGCCGAGGCGGCCCGGAAGGAGGCCATGCGCAAGGCCTGGGGCAAATACATCCTCATCGTGGACGGGGCCGTGCCCCTGGGGGCGGGCGGCGCCTACTGCGTGGCCGCGGGCCAAAGCGCCGTCGATGACCTGCGCCATGCCGCCCGGGGGGCGGCGGCCATCATCGCCGTGGGGACCTGCGCCGCCTTCGGCGGCGTGCCCTACGCGGCGCCCAATCCAACCGGCGCGGTGCCGGTTTCCGAGGTCATCCGCGACCGCCCGATCATCAACGTCTCGGGCTGTCCGCCCATTCCCGAGGTCATGACCGGGGTCGTCGTCTATTACCTGAGCTTCGGGATGCCCGCCTTGGACCGCCAGGGGCGGCCGCTGGCGTTTTACGGCAACACCATCCACGACCGCTGTTACCGTCGGCCCTTCTATGACGAGGGCCGCTTCGCCCACACCTTCGACGACGAGGGGGCGCGCAACGGCTGGTGCCTCTACGAACTCGGCTGCAAAGGGCCGGTGACCTACAACGCCTGCGCCACCCTGAAATGGAACCAAGGGACCAGCTTTCCCATCCAGTCCGGCCACGGCTGCCTGGGCTGCTCAGAGCCGGACTTTTGGGACAAGGGTGGATTTTACCGGCCCCTGCCCGCAGCCACCGGCCACTGGGCGCGTGGGGAGGTATTGGGGGGTGCGGCGCTAGGTGGAGCGGTGGTCGGAGCAGGGATGGCGATGCTGGCCCGTTCCCACCAGAAAGCGAACGCCGCGAAAACCGCCAAGGAGGTTGGTAGCCAGCCCCAAAAGGAGGATTCCCATGAGCACTGAGACAGACCTGCTGGATTTCGCCCGCGGCCCCGCCCTGGAGGCAGCGCTGATTATAATGGTTTTCGGCATTTTCTGGCGGCTCGTCGGGGTACTGGCCCTGCGCCGGCCCCGCGATCTTTCGGAGCCCCGGGTGCGCCACGCCTGGCTGGGGGGCGTCAAGACCATCTTCACCCGCATGTGGCCGCGCCGGGAGTTCCGGCCCCGCATCCTGCACTGGGAGGCGGTGAGCTACCTCTTTCACTTCGGTCTGGCGGTGGTGATCCTGGGGCTGGTGCCCCACATCCTCCTCATCCGCGACATCACTGGTCTGTCCTGGCCGGGTTTACCGACGGGTGTAATCACCTTTGCCGCCGGCGTCTCCCTGATCAGCCTCCTCGCCCTCCTCGCCCATCGCGCCACCCACCCGGTCCTGCGCCAGATCTCCAATTTCGACGACTATTTCAGTTGGCTGCTGGTCTTTACGCCGCTACTCACGGGGCTCATGGCCTATTACCATCTGGGTGGTCGTTACGAGGACCTGCTGGCCTTGCACATGCTGAGCGCGGAACTCCTGCTGGCGTGGCTGCCCTTCAGCAAGCTCGCCCATACGGTGCTCTTTGCCTTCTCCCGCGGCGTCACCGGGACGATCTACAGCCGCCGGGGGGCCCAGACATGACCGGCACGGATACGCAGTTCCCCCTGGAATTGAATCAGCCCCGCCTGAGCGTCAAGAAACCCGAGCAGCGTTACGACAAACAAGGGGAGATGGACGACACCGAGCGGCTCGACCGGGCCATGCGCGGCTTCATCAAAGATTTCGGCGCCACCGCTGCCCTCTATATGGAGTCCTGCGTGCATTGCGGCCAGTGCGCCGAGGTATGCCAATACTACGTGCAAACCGGTGATCCCAAGTATACCCCCATCTGGAAGCTGGAACCCTTCAAGCAGGCCTACAAACGCGAGACGGGGCCTTTTGCGCCCCTCTTTCGCATCTTCAACCTCAAGCGCCGCGTCACCGTGCGGGAGTTGGAAGAGTGGCAGGAGCTGATTTACGACAGTTGTACCCAATGCGGACGCTGCACCATGGTCTGCCCCATGGGCATCGACATCGCCAGCCTCGTGGGTCTGGCCCGGCATGGCATGGCCGCCGCCGGGCTGGTGCCCCATGAACTCTGGGCGACAGTGGAGCGCGCGAAACGGGAAGGCAGCCCCCTCGGCGCCACCCCGGCGGTCCTCAAGGACCGCATCGCCTGGCTGGAGGATGAGCACAGCGTCGAGATTCCGCTGGATCAGGAACGGGCGGACGTCCTCATGACCATCTCCTCCATTGAGGTCATGAAGTATCCCCAGTCCATCGTCGCCCTGGCCAGGATCATGAAGCGGATGGGCGCATCCTGGACTTTTCGCAGCGACGGTTACGAGGCCACCAATTTCAGCATGTTCGCCGGCGACCAGCAGGGTCAGCGGCAGGCGAGCCTCAAGCTCATCGAAGCCGCCATCGCGGTGGGCGCCAAGACCCTCATCCTGCCGGAGTGCGGCCATGCCTATCAGGCCCTGCGCTGGCAGGGCGCCAACCTCTACGGCGAGCCCCTGCCCTTTCGGGTGGTGCAGATCGCCGAGTACCTGGCCGAAGGGATCCGCCAAGGGAAGCTGCAACTGCAACCGGTGCAAAGTTCGGTGACCTTCCACGATCCCTGCCAGATCGTGCGCCGCGGCGGCGTCACCGAGGCGCCGCGGGAGGTGCTGCGCGCCTTGGGGGTGGAGTTGCGGGAGATGGACGCGCACGGCGCCTACAACTGGTGCTGCGGTGGCGGTGGCGGGGTGGTGACCATCCACCGAGCCGACCCCCTGCGTTACAGGACTTACCAGATCAAGATGCAGCAGGTGGAGGACACGGGGGCGGAGCTGCTGGTATCGACCTGTTCCAACTGCCGCCAGACCTTCGACGACGGCCAGGCCCATTTCCATTGGGACAAGACGGCCCAAAGCCTGCTGGAACTGGTGGCCGATCACCTCGTCACGGAGCAGGAGTGATTCATGGGCAAGCAAACCGTCGTTGTCGATCCCGTCACCCGCATCGAGGGGCACCTGCGCATCGAGGCCGAGGTCAAGGATGGCGTCATCACCGGCGCCTCCAGTTCCGGGACCATGGTGCGCGGCCTGGAAATCATCCTCCAGGGCCGCGATCCGCGCGACGCCTGGGCCTTCGCCCAGCGCATCTGCGGGGTCTGCACCCTGGTGCACGGCATCGCCTCGGTGCGGGCGGTGGAGGACGCCCTCCACTACCCCATCCCGCAAAACGCCCAATTGATCCGCAACCTCATGATCGCCGCCCAGTTCGTCCACGATCATGTGATGCATTTCTATCAACTGCACGCCCTGGACTGGGTGGACGTGCTTTCGGCCCTCCAGGCCGATCCCGTCAAAACGGCCGCACTGGCCCAGTCCCTGAGTGATTACCCGCGCTCCTCGCCGGGCTACTTCGCCGAGGTGAAGGACAAGTTCGCCCGTTTCGCGGCCTCCGGACAGCTCGGCATCTTCGCCAACGGCTACTGGGGCAACCCCGCCTACAAGCTGCCGCCGGAGGCCAACCTCATGGCGCTGGCCCATTACCTGGATGCTCTGGCCTGGCAGCGAGAGGTGGCCAAACTTCATGCCGTCTTCGGCGGCAAGAATCCCCATCCCAACTTCGTGGTGGGTGGCGCCCCCACGGCCATCAGCGTGTCGCCCGCGGCATTGCACAACGGTGTGGCGGCGGGGGTCGGAGCCACTGCCGTCAACATGACGGGCCTGGAGATCGTGCAGCATGTCATCCGCGAGATCCGTCGTTTCGTGGATCAGGTCTACCTGCCCGACACCCTCGCCATCGCCGGCTTTTACAAGGATTGGTTCCGCAAGGGCGAAGGGGTGGGCAACTTTCTGGCCTACGGCGAGTTCCCCTCCAGGGGCATCAACGACCTGGACAGTCTCATGATCCCCCGCGGCATCATCCTGAACCGGGACCTCTCCACGGTCCACCCCCTGGAGTTGCGCGCCCCCGACCAGATCCAGGAGTTCGTGGCCCATTCCTGGTATTCCTACACCGTGGGCAAGGACCAGGGACTCCATCCGTTTGCAGGACAAACCCACCTGGACTATACGGGACCAAAACCGCCCTACGCGCATCTGGACAGCGAGGCCAGCTATTCGTGGATCAAGTCGCCGCGCTGGAAGGGCAAGGTGATGGAGGTGGGTCCCCTGGCCCGGGTGCTGGTCCTCTATGCCAGCGGCAACCAGGAGACCCGCACCCTGGTGGACGCCAGCTTGCGCAAGCTGGACCTGCCCGTCCAGGCCCTCTTTTCCACCATGGGGCGGACCGCCGCCCGCACCCTGGAGAGCAAGATCATCGGCGACGCCATGCAGGGCTGGTACGACCAACTCATGGCCAATATCCGCGCCGGTGAACTCGAAACCTTCAACCCTGCCCTCTGGGAACCCTCCACCTGGCCCGCCGAGGCGCGCGGGGTGGGCTTCACCGAAGCGCCCCGCGGCGCCCTGGCCCACTGGGTAGTCATCAAGGACGGCCTCATCGACAACTACCAGGCGGTAGTGCCCAGCACCTGGAATGCCGGCCCGCGGGATGCCGCCGGACAGGATGGCCCCTACGAGGCGGCCCTCAAGGGCACCGAACTCCCCGACCCCGCCCAGCCCCTGGAGATCCTCCGTACCATCCACAGCTTCGATCCCTGCATCGCCTGCGCCGTCCATCTGGTGGACCCGGCAGGGGAGGAACTGTTGCAGGTCAAGGTATGCTGAAGAACAAGCCGGACGGGAATGTTCGGCACCTTCGGCGAGGGATCATGCCCCATGACGGCCACCGCTTTCGTTCCCCGCGACCGCCTGCAGGACCCCCTCGACGCCCTGGTGGCAATGAGCTACCGCCGCGTCGGGCCCAAATCATCTGGTGCCCGGCGGGCATCGACATCATTGAAGAAGCGGCGGCCGCCTGTGGAGAGGATCATGGTTGATTCCTACCTCCCTCTACGAGGGAGCAAGGCCACATGATCCAACCCCGTGAGATACGCCTCTGCGTACCGGTGCTGGCGCGGGTGGAAGGGGAAGGCGCCCTGGACCTGGAGGTGCATGGCGGGCGCATCCAGACCCTGCGCCTGCGCATCTTCGAGCCCCCCCGGCTCTTCGAGAAATTCCTGGAGGGACGCGAATACCAGGAGGTCCCCGACATGGTGGCCCGCATCTGCGGGATCTGCCCGGTGGCCTACCAGATGAGCGCCGTGCACGCCATCGAAGGGGTCTTCGGCCTGGACCCCGGTCCCTGGGTGCGGGCCATGCGCCGGGTGTTCTATTGCGGCGAGTGGATACAAAGCCACGCCCTGCACATCCACCTGCTGGCCGCCCCCGACTTCCTGGGTTACGGCAGCGCCCCGGAAATGGCCGCCGCCCACCCCGAAGCGGTGCGCCGGGGTCTCGCCTTGCAGGAGATCGGCAACGCGATCATGCGTCTTTTCGGGGGCCGCTCCGTGCATCCGGTAGGCGCCCGGATCGGCGGCTTTCACCACGCCCCTGCGGCGGCGGATGTCGTGACCCTGCGGGAGCGCCTCCGCGCGGCCCTACCCCAGGCCGAGGCCCTGGTGGCCTGGACGGCCGCTCTTCCCTTGCCCGAAAACGGACAGGACTTCGTGAGCGTGGCCCTGCGCCATCCCGACGAATACCCCATGAACGAGGGCCACATCGCGGCGAGCAACGGCCTGGACATCCCCATCGCCGAATACGAGGCCCGTTTCGCCGAGCACCAGGAGCCCCACTCCACCGCCCTCTATGCGACTCTCGACGGTCAGCCCTATCTGGTGGGGCCGCTGGCGCGGTTGAACCTGAACCAGGATCGACTGCACCCATCGGTCCGTGAGGCCCTGGCGCGCACCGGCATCCCCTTCCCCAGCCGCAACATGTTCCACAGCATCGTGGCGCGGGCGGCGGAGATCCACTACGCCCTGCTGGAAGCCATCCGCCTGCTGGAAGGCTACCGCGAGCCCCCAAGCCCCGCCGTGGAGGGCACCCCCCGTGCGGGCACCGGCTTCGGCTGCACCGAGGCCCCCCGTGGCCTCCTGTGGCACCGCTACGACCTGGATGGTGATGGTCTGGTGCGGCATGCCCGTATCATCCCGCCCACCAGCCAGAACCAGGCCCGCATCGAGGAGGACCTGCACCGCTCCCTGGAAGCCCTGGGCCTGGACAAGGACGACGAGGCCCTGCGCCAGCGTGCCGAGATGGTCATTCGCAACTACGATCCCTGCATCTCCTGCGCCACCCATTTCCTGACCGTTCGCGTGGGGCGCCGGTGAGCCCCGTTTGCATCCTCGGCATCGGTTCGCCCTTCGCGGGCGACGATCTGGGCTGGCTGCTCGCGAAGGCCCTGGAGCGGGCGGGCCTGCCCCGTTATTTTCCGGCGGGAATGGTCCACATCACGCTCTGCGATCGCCCCGGCAGCCTCCTGCTCCCAGCCATGCGCGGCGCACGTTTGGCCATTCTCCTGGACGCCATGCGCAGCGGCGCCCCGCCCGGCACGCTGCGGCGCATGGATATGCTGGAACTGGACGATAGCGCCGGACTGCTGTCGAGCCATGGCTTCGGTGTGGCCGAGGCTCTGGCCCTGGGCCGCGCCCTGGAGGAGCTACCGCCCCGGGTGCTTATTTACGGGATCGAGACGGGCCAGGCGCCCTCCCCTCCGCCACTCAGCGACTTGGAGGCACTTCTTTGGCCGGCGATCATCGACGATATCCGGATATGCATGGATGAACTCCGGATATCCTACGTCCCCTCTGCCGGCACCACGTCTTTCCCTCCGGTGAATGCTAATCCCATCGCCGGGGAGCCTTGCGGCAAGGGCTTGGTGTGCTCCCATGCTTTGTGACGGTGCACCCATGAACGCCCTGTGCGAGAGAGAAATCAAGCGGATTGTAATGCGCAAATTCAGCGGGTAGCAAAATTGGCTCTCCAAAATGGCAAGGGGACGGATCGGTCCATTTATTCGGCGGGTTGGAGCGCGCGACGGTAGTAGAGCCACGCGGCGCCCCAGGTGAGCACCATCAGAGAGGCCACCATCCCGCCCAGGGTGCTGAAGTTCAGGTCTTGAATGAAGTTCCAGAAGGTTCCCTGCCAGCGGAATTCCGATGCCAATAGTTGCAGCCATTCCGTGCTGCCCACCACTAGTGCCACCAGGACCCCCAGTCCGGTGATGGTGGTGTTGAAAAAGAGCTTGCGTACAGCGTCGATCATGGCCCAGTCGTAGATCTTTATCATGACCAGCCCGTCCACCGTATCCATCAGGCTCATGCCCGCCGTAAAGAGCAGCGGGAATACCATGACCCCCCACAGTGGCAGCCCGCCATGCTGGGCCATGGTAGCCGAGATTCCCAGCACGGCGACCTCGGTGGCCGTGTCGAAGCCCAATCCGAACAGGAAACCCACGGGATACATCTGCCAACTACGGTCGATGCGTCGGTAGACGGCCCGAAAGAGGCGGGCCATGAATCCTCGTTGTTCCAGCAGATCAAGCACTTCTGGGCGCTCGGCGGCC
>NZ_RIZI01000185.1 GCF_003721225.1 Acidithiobacillus sulfuriphilus
GGCGGGCACTACCGCCGATCGCTCTGAGGTCGATCACCGCTGGGTGCAGTCCCTCCAGCAGGAAATGCAGGAGGCCGAGGTGGAGCTGGAGGTGCAACTGTTGCAAACGACCCTCACCTTGCGCCAATTAATGGCTCTGCGCGCGGGCGATGTCATCCCGGTGGCCTTGCCGGACTCGGTGGTAGCGCGGGTGGATGGCATCCCCGTATTCAAAGGGCGGCACGGCACCAGCAATGGCAGGCATGCCGTTCAGGTCGAGGAACATCTGTGGCCGGAGATGGAAGAAGGGCAAGGCGCTTTGGCGGCAATGGAGAAATGAGACATGGCGAATGATCTGGAGCAGGATCAGGAGAAAGCGGCCTCCACAGCCGTGGAGAACAGTCCTGAAACGAACGGGATGGCGGCCGCCACGGACGACGCCGTCATGGACGACTGGGCTGCGGCCATGGCGGAACAGGCGGAGACAGATCAGTCCACCGCGTCTGGGAATACGGCTTCCAGCGCCGCCGGTCCGGGTCCGGAGCCCGTCCCGGCGCCGTTGCCGGAGTTGCACGAGCGTGGGGGAGAGGTGCAAAACCCCAGCCTGGACATGATCCTCGACATTCCCGTCACCGTTTCCGTGGAACTGGGACGCACCAAGATCCAGATCCGCAACCTCCTGCAGCTCGCCCAGGGCTCGGTGGTGGAACTGGAGAGGCTGGCCGGCGAGCCCATGGATGTCCTCGTCAACGGCTATCTCATTGCCCAAGGGGAAGTGGTGCTGGTCAATGACAAGTTTGGCATTCGTCTCACCGATATCATCAGCCCAGCCGAACGGGCCAAAAAATTGCGTTAGGCCATGGGGATTCAGGGTGTTCTCCGCTTGCCATGCCTGTCAAAATCCCGACTCTTTCTCTTCCTGTTCTGTCAATGGAGCGTCGCTGCCCAGGCGGCGCAGCCATCCGCAGCGTCCGCTATGAGTAATTCTCCGGCGGTCTTCTCCGTCTCCGCCATGCTCGAACTCCTTTCCGCCCTCGTGGTGGTTCTACTGGTTTTCCTCGGCCTGATCTGGGTTTTACGGCGCCTCCAGCCGAGTCTGGGCGGAGGGCAACGCGGGGCCTTGCATATCGTGGCTTCCCTGCCCCTGGGGGCGCGGGAACGGCTTTTGCTAATACAGTTGGGAGAACAGCAGTTGCTGCTGGGCGTGACGCCGGCGGGGATTACCCTCCTGCATACCCTGGAAGCGGCACTGCCGGAAGCCCAAGTCAGTCCACCGGCACCCTTTGCCGGCTGGCTGCACAAAGCCATGGAAAGGCGGAGCCCAGGTCGATGGAAATCAGCAAATGGAAAAGCAGAGGAGCAGCATTCGGATTCATCCTCGCCCTGACACCCGCCGGGGCGTGGGCGGCGGGCCTGCCCGCCTTCACCACCAGCCCGGCCGCCGGTGGAGGCACGGAGTACAGCCTCAGCATCCAGACCCTCCTCTTCATGACGGTGCTGGTTTTCCTCCCGGCCATGCTGCTCATGATGACCGCCTTTACCCGGATCATCATCGTTCTTTCCCTGCTCAAGCAGGCCCTTGGCTCCACCCAGATGCCGCCCAGCCAGATCATCGTCGGCCTCTCCCTGTTTCTGACCTTTTTCGTGATGGCGCCGGTATTCCAGAAGATCAATCACGACGCCCTGCAGCCCCTGACCCAGAATCAGATCTCCTTGACCCAGGCCATGGCCCAGGCAGCGGGGCCGCTGCGTAATTTCATGCTTTCCCAGACGCGACCCGCGGATCTGGCGCTCTTCGTAAAATTGTCTGGTCATACACAGTTGCAGGCGCCGGCGGATACTCCCTTGAGCCTCCTGGTGCCGGCTTTTGTCACCTCGGAGCTGAAAACCGCCTTTCAGATCGGTTTTCTGATCTTTATCCCCTTTGTCATCATCGACCTCGTCGTCGCCGCCGTGCTCATGTCCATGGGCATGATGATGCTGTCCCCGGTCACCATTTCCTTTCCCTTCAAACTCATGCTTTTTGTGCTGGTCAATGGCTGGGATCTGGTCATCGGCTCGCTGGTGCAGAGTTTCGTTCACTAGGGGAAGGCCGTCATGACACCGGAAAGCATCATCAGCGTCGGCCAACAGGCGATCTGGGTGACCCTCTTGCTCTCCGCGCCGTTATTGGGCATCGCCCTGGTGGTGGGCTTGCTGGTGAGCATCTTTCAGGCTGCCACCCAGCTCAATGAAATGACCCTGAGTTTTGTCCCCAAGATCCTTGCCATGGGTTTCATCCTGGTGGTGGCGGGGCCGTGGATGCTGCACCTGCTGATGGATTTTACGGTGCGGCTCTTTACCGATATTCCGCATCTCTTAAACGGATGATTCACTTTTCCAGCCTGCAGATGGAACAATGGATCGGCCAGTTCTTCTGGCCCTTCGTGCGCATCCTCGCCCTGCTCTCCACCGCTCCCATATTCAGCGCGGCGCAAATACCGATTCAGGTACGGGTGGGGCTGGCGCTCTTCATGGGCCTCGCCATTGCCCCGGCCATGCCTGCCATGCCGCCGGTGGATTTTTTGCAGGGCTCCGGTTTCCTTCTCCTCATCGAGCAGATTCTCATTGGCGCGGCCATTGGCTTTGCCATCACGGTCATATTCAGTGTGGTGCAGTTTGCCGGATCGGTGATCGGTTTGCAGATGGGTTTGGGGTTTTCCAGTCTCTATGATCCGGTTATCGGCGTGCAGGTGCCGACCTTGTCCAATTTTCTGAATTTGTTTGTACTCTTGATCTTTCTTTCCCTGAATGGTCATTTGCTCGTTCTAGCAGCGCTGGTGCGCAGCTTCAGCCTGCTGCCCGTGAGCACCCAACTCGTCCTCAACCCCTCGGCCTGGCATCTGTTGGCAGAAGATGGCGGCATGATCTTTTCCCTTGGTCTGGCCTTTGCGGCACCGGTGCTGGGTACGCTGATCATCGCCAACCTGGCCATGGGCGTCCTCAGCAAGCTGGCGCCGCAACTCAATCTCTTTGTCATTGGCTTTCCCCTGCTCCTAGGCCTGGGCTTTCTCGCCCTCTACGCCTTTTTGCCGGCCATGGAGCCGGTGGTACAACATTTGCTCAATCTTTCCCTGGATGCCGCGGGGCGGATCATGTTGCTCGCCGGCAGAGGATAAGGAGGCCTTCTTGGCGGAAGAGACAGCGCAGGAACGTACCGAGGCGGCATCTCCCAAGCGCCGCCGGGATGCGCGCAAGAAAGGCCAGATCGCCCGTTCCCGGGAGCTCTCCACCAGTGCCGTTCTCCTGGTTTCCGCCGCGGCCTTCACCATGGGCGCCAAGGGCATCTATGACCAGTCTCTGGCCTTGTTGCACGGCGGTTTGCAGCTCTCCGGGCCCATTTTTTACTCCCATCAGGACCTCCTGCGCCACTTCGCCGCCCTGCTGGAGCAGATGGTGCGGACGGTCCTGCCTTTTTTCCTGCTGCTGGTCGTGGCGGCGCTGTTGGCGGGGGTGGCCATTGGCGGATGGGCCTTCAGTTTCGAGGCCCTGGCACCGGATTGGACGCGGCTCGATCCCATTGCCGGCATACAGCGGATCATTTCCAAACATGGGCTGCTGGAACTCGTCAAGGCCGTGCTCAAGACCTCGGTGGTGGGGGGTATCGGTGTGACTTTGCTGTGGTCCCAGCGCGGCGCCCTCCTGGGGCTGATCATGGAGGCCCCAGACCGCTCCCTGATCCACCTCATGCACATTGCCGGCTTCATTTTTCTCTGGCTTTCGGCCGCCACCCTGGTCATCGTGCTTTTCGATGTGCCTTTTCAGATCTGGACCTTGAACGAAAAACTGAAGATGTCCCGTCAGGAAGTGCAGGATGAGGTGAAAGAGACGGACGGCAACCCCCAAATCAAGGCGCGGGTGCGCTCGGTGCAACGCGAGCAGGCCCGCAAACGGATGATGGAGGCGATACCCAAGGCCGATGTCATTGTCGCCAATCCAACCCATTATGCCGTCGCCCTGCGCTACGCCGAAGGAGAAACGCGCGCCCCCCTAGTGCTGGCCAAGGGCGCCGATCTGGTGGCGCAGCGGATCCGCGAACTGGGCGGGCAACACCATATTCCCGTGGTGGAGGCGCCACCCCTGGCGCGCGCCCTCTACTACCATGTAGAGCTGGAGCAGGAGATCCCCGTGCCGCTCTATCGCGCCGTGGCCGAGTTGCTTGCCTATCTGTATCAGTTACGTACTGCGCCGCCGCGGAATATCCCTCCCCTGCCTACGCAGTGGTCAGTCCCCCCTGAGCTGGATCCGGAGAACAAACGATCATGAACACCATGAATAGTCTCTGGAAACGCCTCGACTGGCACACTTTGGCGGCGCCGCTGCTGGTGGTCATGGTCCTGATCATGCTCATCATTCCCCTGCCCACCTTCATGCTGGACATCTTTTTCACCTTCAACATCAGTATTGCCCTGGTGATCCTGCTGGTCAGCCTATACATGGTAAAACCCCTGGAGTTCGCCGCCTTCCCCACGGCGCTGCTGCTCACCACCCTGCTGCGCTTGTCCCTCAACGTGGCGGCCGCGCGGGTCATCCTGCTGCATGGACAGAATGGCGCCGGGGCGGCCGGGCAGGTGATCGAGGCCTTCGGGGAGTTCGTGGTGGGCGGCGATTACGCGGTGGGTATCATCGTCTTCGCCATTCTGGTCATCATCAATTTCGTGGTGGTCACCAAGGGCGCCGGGCGCATTGCCGAGGTCAGCGCCCGCTTTACCCTGGACGCCATGCCCGGCAAGCAAATGGCCATTGATGCCGATCTCAATGCGGGCATCATCAATCAGGAGGAGGCCAGGCGCCGACGCGGCGAGATCGCCCAGGAGGCGGACTTTTTCGGCGCCATGGACGGTGCCAGCAAGTTTGTGCGCGGCGATGCCGTCGCCGCCATCCTTATCCTCTTCATCAACTTGATCGGCGGCCTAGTGATCGGTATCTGGCAGCACGGCCTGAGCCTTTCCGACGCCGCCCATAATTATACCCTGCTCAGCATCGGCGACGCGCTGGTGGCGCAGATCCCGGCCTTGGTCATCTCCATTGCCGCCGGCTTGGTGGTGAGCAGCGTGCCCACCGGTCAGGACCTGGGCCGGCAGCTCATCGGCCAGATTTTCAACCGCCCGGAGGTGCTGATGATCGTCGCCGGCATCATCGGTCTGCTGGGTCTGATCCCCGGTATGCCGCATTTTTCCTTCCTGGGCGCGGCGTTGGTTTTGGCGGGCATCGTCTGGTATCGGTCCAGGCGCCGCGCACCCCAGGAGGAGGAGCGAGTAGCGCCGCCGGCACCGGAAGCCGAGGAGGTCACTTGGAACAGCGTCGAGCCGGTGGACCCTTTGGGCCTGGAGGTGGGCTACCGGCTCATTCCCTTGGTGGACAAAGGCCAGGGCGGCGAGCTGCTGGCACGGATCCGCGGCGTGCGCAAGAAGTTCGCCCAGGAAATGGGCTTTCTCGTGCCCTCCGTGCATGTGCGGGACAATCTGGAACTGCGGCCTACGGGGTATCGCATTACCGTCAAGGGCGTGGAGATTGCCGCCGGCGAGGTCTTTCCCGATCTGCTGATGGCCATCAATCCCGGCAACGTCCTGGGGACATTGCCGGGCACGTCCACTACGGACCCGGCCTTTGGCCTGCCCGCGGTCTGGGTCAACAAGGATCAGCGGGAAAAAGCCCTGGCCCTGGCCTATACCGTGGTGGACCCCGCCACGGTGGTCGCCACCCATCTGCACCAGATCCTGCAGGGTCATGCGGCTGAACTCCTCGGGCGGGAGGAAGTGGAGGGCCTGCTGTCCCATCTGGCGACGCGATCCCCCAAGCTGGTGGAAGATGTCATCCCCAAGCTGCTGTCCGCCGACAAACTGAAAAAAGTCCTGCAAAACCTCCTCAGCGAAGGTGTGCCCATTCGCGACATGCGAACGATCGTCGAAATTTTGGCGGAACAAGCCCCGCAGAGCCAGGATGTTGACGAACTGACCGCCGTGGTGCGCGCCGCCCTCGGACCGTTCATCGTCCAATCCCTCTTCCCCGGCCAGGCGGAACTCCCCGTGGCCGTTCTTGATGGGCAATTGGAACAGTTGTTGCAAGAGAGCTTGCGCAACAGCAGCGGCGAGGCCCTGGAGCCCGGGTTGGCACAAAGGATTCTGGAACGGGCAGGGGAGTTGATGCAGCAGATGGAAGCGGGAGGGATGCAGCCGGTCTTGTTGGCCATGGCTCCCATGCGTTCCTTCCTGGCGCGATTCCTGGCCCGCACTGCGCCGCGCATGCGGGTGCTGTCTTACGCAGAGGTACCGGACAACAAGAGGATCAGGGTCGTGGCCACGCTGGGTGCGTAGGGCGGCGCTGGTGCAGAGAGGATAGGGAGATCTACCCATGAAAATCAGGCGTTTCAGTGGCGCGAATACCCGTGAGGTCTTGCAGAACATTCGCAACACGCTCGGACCTGACGCGGTCATTCTCTCCAATCGCGAGGTGGATGGCGGCGTAGAGATCGTGACGGCCATCGACTTTGACGAAAAACAGTGGGAAGCGAGCAGTCAGCCCTCTCTGGCTTGGCCCGAATCCCTGCTGGCTGATGCGGAACCTCGATCGCGTGCCGCAGATGGCACGGGCAGAGGCCCTGGCGCCGCCGGAGATAACGAGCGGACGACGGCCATAAGCGGGCGCAGCAAGCCCCAGGGCGGCGCCAAGGCGGCACCGGCCGAACTCGCCCACCTCCATAGCGAGCTCAATGCCTTGCGTCGTCTGGTGGAAGCGCGCTGGGGGGGAACGATGGAGCAGCCTTCCCGCGAGCGCTTTATGGATCTGGGCTTTTCGGCCGAGTGGGCGGCGCAGTTGGCGGAACTGGGCAGCGGTGAACTGGAAAGCGCCTTGCAGGAAGGCCTAGGGGGGCGTTTGTCCATTGCCGCCGACCCCCTGGGCAAGGGTGGCGTCTTTGCCGTCCTCGGCCCCACCGGCTCGGGGAAAACCACCAGCATTGCCAAGCTGGCCGCGCGTCAAGTGCTGCGCCACGGCCCCCGTTCCGTAGCCTTGATGACCACCGATACCTACCGGATTGCCGGGGTGGAGCAGCTCGGGATCTACGGGCGCATCCTGGGGGTGCCGGTGGATGTGATCCGCAGTCCCGAGGATCTCCTCTGCGCCCTGGAGCGTCATCGGGACCGGACCTGGGTGTTTATCGACACCATCGGCATGAGCCCCCGCGATCCGCGTTTGGAGGAGCAACTCCACTGGCTGGGAGATCTGGGGTCCAAGGTCCGCAAATTGCTGCTGGTCAACGCCGGCCTGAGCGGCAAAAGCCTGCCGGCGGTGTTGTCGCCGTACCTGCGCTTGCCGCTGGATGGGGCTATTCTGTCCAAGGTGGACGAGTCACCGGCCTTTGGTGCCGCCCTGGAATGGCTGGCCGAGCAGTCGCTCCCCCTGTGTTTTTTCAGCGATGGACAACGGGTCCCCGAAGACTTGCATAGCGCCCGGTGGGAAGCGATCATCGCGCACATGCTGGCGGCGGAGCATGGTGCGGCCATGGCGGCACCGGCACAATACCGGTATCATGCCCTTAAACAAGAGGAATGCATCGCCTGAGGGGCGCGTGATGGATCAGGCGGAAGGTTTACGCAGGATGCGGGCAAGAAAACCGGTAAAGGTCATTGCGGTGGCCAGCGGCAAGGGGGGGGTGGGCAAGACCAACGTCGTGGTCAACCTGGCCATTGCCCTGGCGCAACTGGGGGCCAGGCCCCTGGTCTTCGATGCGGATTTGGGCTTGGGCAATATCGATATCCTCCTGGGCCTCTCGCCACGCTACAACCTGTCCCATGTGCTCAGTGGGGAACGGCGCATCGACGAGGTGCTCGTCCGCGGCCCCCAGGATATCCTCATCCTGCCTGCCGCCAGCGGTATTGCCAATATGGCCATTCTGGATGCCCAAGCCCGGGCGG
Source organism: Acidithiobacillus sulfuriphilus (assembly GCF_003721225.1). Classification (GTDB taxonomy): domain Bacteria; phylum Pseudomonadota; class Gammaproteobacteria; order Acidithiobacillales; family Acidithiobacillaceae; genus Acidithiobacillus_B; species Acidithiobacillus_B sulfuriphilus. Next base: position 7,935 of record NZ_RIZI01000185.1, read on the forward strand.
CCTTGGTGCATGCCGTCAGCAGCCTCGACCTGGCGGTGGATTTTTTGCTCATCGATACGGCCGCCGGCATCGCTGGCGATGTCCTGACCTTTAGTTGCGCTGCCCAGGACCTGATGGTGGTGGTTTCCAATGAGCCCGCGTCCATCACCGATGCCTATGCCCTGATCAAGGTCCTCAGCCGCGATTACGGTCAACGCCGCTTCCGCATCCTGCCCAACATGGTTCGGGATGCCCGCGAAGGGCAGCTCCTTTTCCAGCGGGTGGCCGCCGTTGCCGACCGTTACCTGGATGTGACCCTCGACTTGGTGGGCAGTATCCCCCTGGACCCGGCGCTGCGCGGTGCGGTGCGGGCGCAGCGGGCCGTGGTCGAACTGTACCCCTCCAGTCCCGCCGCCGGGGCCTTTCGGGCCCTGGCCCACACCGTGCGCAACTGGCCCATGCCCCAGGGGCCCAGTGGGCATTTGGAGTTTTTCGTCGAGCAACTGGTTGGTGGCTCGTCCGTCGTGCAAGGCGCATGAATACCGCCCTCTCCTTCGATCAACGGGTGGCGCGGGACGCCCAAGTGGTACGTTATGCGCCTCTGGTGCAACGGGTGGCGCAGCGCATCATCGCCCGCCTGCCTGCCAATGTCGAGCTGGGCGACCTCCTGCAGGCCGGCATGATGGGCCTGATGGATGCGCTCAGCGCCCAGCCCGAAGGAGAGGGGCCTGGCTTCGCGGCCTATGCCAGCGCGCGCATTCGCGGCGCCATCCTGGATGAACTGCGCGCCCAGGACTGGCTGCCCCGTCGTGCCCGCGCCAAGGAGCAGAGCATTGCCAAGGCCATCGCCCGGCTGGAGCAAAAAAAGACCCGTGCCCCCAGCGATGAAGAAATAGCGCAGGAACTGGGGTGGTCTTTGACTGCCTACCACGCTGCCGTCGCCAGCGGGGGCAATCAACTCCTCTATCTGGAAGACCTGGTCGAGGGCCATGAAGCCTATGCCGGACGCTATTTACGTGATGAGCATGCCAGCGCCGAGGCGATCCTCAGCTCCGCCGAATTCGCCCGGGATCTGGAGGCGGGGATTACGCAATTGCCGGAGAAGGAGCAACTGGTGCTCGCCCTCTATTATCAGGAAGACCTGACCCTCAAGGAAGTGGGCGAAGTGCTCGATATCAGCGAATCCCGCGTCAGCCAGCTTCTACGCCAGGCCACGCTGCGCCTGCGGAGCATGCTGTTGGAATGGTCTGATGCTTCGTGAGGGCGATGGGAAAACGGCGCGCCGCTCCCCCAGGGGTCTTCCCGCCGCCGCGGCGGACTTGTCGTTTCTCGAAGGATCGCTGCCATTGCCCGCGGCTCAGGAGCTTGCGTGGATATCTTGACCATCGCCGGTCTGTTGCTGGGTTTGGGCGGGATCCTGCTGGGGCAAATGCTGGAGGGTGGAAAAGTCGCCTCCATTCTCCAGTTGACGGCCTTCATCATCGTCATTGGCGGCACCACCGGTGCCATCATGGTCCAGTATACACTGCCGGTTTTCATCAAGGCATTAAAGATGCTTCCGTGGATGATCTTCCCGCCCAAGAGCGCGCCCCAACCCATCGTGGAAAAGATCCTGGAATGGAGCAACACCGCCCGTAAAAATGGCCTGCTGGCCCTGGAGAGCCTGGTGGATTCCATTGCCGATCCATTTCTGCAAAAAGGCTTGCAGATGCTGGTGGACGGGACCGAGCCGGAAAAGATTCGCGCCACCCTGGAAGTGGAGCTTCTGGCTCGCGAGGAACTCGATCGCCAAGCGGCCAAGGTCTTTGAATCCGCTGGCGGTTATGCCCCGACCATCGGCATTCTGGGCGCCGTGCTGGGGCTGATCCATGTGATGGAAAACCTCGCCGACCCGGCCAAGCTGGGCGCCGGCATCGCTACCGCCTTTGTCGCCACGATTTATGGCGTGGGTTCGGCCAACCTCCTGTTTCTGCCCATCTCCAACAAGTTGAAAGGGGTGGTGCACGAGCAAAGCTACCTGCGGGAGATGATCATCGAGGGATTGGTGGCCATCGCCGAGGGCGAAAACCCCAAGATCATCGAGAGCCGGCTGCAGAGTTTCTACGCCCGCTAAAAAAGACTATGCTTCAAACTCGTGAGCCTGAAAACGGCATTGGCCCAATGCGCGGCAGAACACTGCGCCAACTGTCCAATCTAGGTTGCATGATCCTGGAGGCACTGCGAAAGATGGCGCTGGGCTTCGCCGCCGCGCTAGCATGGCATCTTGCAAAGGCCCCGGAAGGCTTCCCAAGGAGCGCGCCATGGCCGATGCAACGATTCCCCCGGTGGGTACCACACCGCCCGTGCTTCCCGTAAGGCCGGGCGCAGAAAAGCCGGAGAAAAAGCCGCCGCGCCGAAAGGACCGTCCTCCGGAAAAGGACACGGATCCGGATCATCGCATCGATGACTATGCCTGATCATCCCGCCGTACACGGCGGCTGTGGAAATGGCGATAGATGACCTCGCCCGGACCGCCACCGGGGCGGCGCTGGAGATGGTGGGCTTCGGTCCAGTCCACTTCGGCACTCATGGCCCGGCACTGACTCTGCTGCAGGGCGACGCGGGCGGCGCCATGGATGACGGACTCCGGGACGGGGACGTTGCGTTGCGGCCGGCGCAGCAGCACATGGCTGCCCGGCAAATCCTGCACGTGGAACCAGAGATCCCAGGGATTGGCGACGCGAAAGGTGAGGCGATCGTTTTCCTTGGCATTGCGTCCCCACAGCAATTCAAAGCCGTCGAGCCACATCTGGCCGAAAGGCGTGGAAGCGGAAGCCGCGGAGGAAGATCCCGGCGCTTTTCCGGGGCTCCGCAATGGCCTGTCGCCTCGCCGCCCGGGGTCCGCATCGCCGTTGCCTTGTTCCCAGACGGTCCTGAAAGCCTGCAGCCGTTCCCATTCTGCGCTTTGCGCCGCCAGCCGCGCCTGGGCCTGGCGGCGGCCGCGTTCGCTGCGCCGCGCCTGCCCCATCAACCACTGGGCCTGCTGGTGGAGCCGTTTGCCGGCGGGCACATGGATGTGGATGGTTTGCACCGGATCGACCGTATAGTCCTGGGTATGGAGCGGGCCGCCGGGATGGACGGCGTCGGGCAGGGCGAAGAGGGCGTGGGCCATGCGCCGGTATTGTTCCGGATCTTCCCAGCGCGCCAGGTCGGCACGGATATTTTCCAGTTTTTTGCGCTGCTGTGCCTCGCGCTGAGCTAAGACGGCTGCGTAGGCGAGGTCTTTGGGGGGCGCGCCGGCGGGCAGGGCGATGGCCCTTTCCCAAGGGGTCTCCGCCAGCACGTCCCAGCCAGGAATGACGATGGGGTAAAGGATTTCCGCGCCGGCGCGGCGCAAACGCCACCACGGCTGGCAGCCTTGGGGGCGTTGTGCCAGCGCCGCGGCCAGGGCTGCCTGCCCGGCCTCGTCCCAAGGGCGATAGCTGGGCGCCATACACTGGAGGGGGCCGCCGTTGGTGCCGCTCGGATCGTTTGCCGGGGTATAAACCGCACCGGGGAGAAAACGCGGCCGGGCCTGTTCCAGACTATCCCAGCGCCAAGCCAGCCGGATGCGGGCCTCGGCATCGAGCAGGACGATATTCCCTCTGCCTCCGAAGCATTCGGCGATGAGGCTGAGGCGATCTTCGCGCTTGCTCAATTGGGTGCGGGAAAAATCGAAACGGACGATACGGTCGGCCCAGGGCAGGGATAATTCCTCCAGGCGAAAGCCGCGCAGCCGTTGGGCGAGCTGTTTGACGAAGGCGCTCTGGGGCGGCTGCTCCTCTTTTCGGGTGGCCCGCCATAGACCCAGCGGCGCGCGATGGGCCAGGAGGGCCACGGCCTCATCGCGAAAGTGCAGCACCACCCCGCCCGGCCATTCGTCCACCCGTTGGAGCATTTTTCCCCGGCAAAGGGGCTGAAGACATTGCACGGCCGATTCGAGTTGCAGCGTATCCATGAGGCCTAGCATAACATAGCTATCAATCTGACTGCCGCCGGTGCCGCCGCGGAACATTTGCGCGAAAATAATTTGACAGCCGACGGGCAAATCCTTATATTACGTCGCATCGGGGCCATAGCTCAGCTGGGAGAGCGCTTGAATGGCATTCAAGAGGTCGGCGGTTCGATCCCGCCTGGCTCCACCAATCCCCAATCTTGCAGACCCCAGAAACATGCACAACCTAGCGTAAATGCGGGGTTTTTTCCGTGGACTGCGGACCTCGGCCAATGTCTTCCTACATCCGTCCATTGCCCCGGTAGGTGCCAGATATTTCTGCTCTCCCGGCTGTGCCCCGTATCAAAGCGCTTTGGTATCCGTCAGGAATTGATGCTTGGCCAATCGCGCATAAATCGGGCAATCCCCTAAAAGATCGTCGTGCTTCCCCTGTCCAACGATTCTTCCATCCTTGAGGACAAGGATCCAATCCGCATGCCGCACGGTCGACAGGCGATGCGCGATGGTGACGGTCGTGCGGTTTTTCCCAAGGCGGGTGAGGGCGCTTTGAACGGCGTGCTCACTTTCCGAGTCAAGCGCGCTCGTCGCCTCATCCAGCAGAAGGATCCGAGGATCTTTCAGCAATGCCCGGGCGATAGCGATGCGTTGTCTTTGGCCGCCGGAGAGCGTTATTCCGCGTTCGCCCAGTTGGGTGTCCAAACCCTCCGGAAGGGTGCGCAAAAATTCCCAGGCATGGGCGGCCTGCGCCGCCTCCATGACCTCCGTTTCCGTAGCTGAGGGCCTGCCCAGGAGGATGTTTTCACGCGCACTCGCCGAAAAGATTACGGGTTCCTGCGAGACCACTGCAAAGGCCGATCGCAATTCCTGCATCGATAGACGCGTCAGGGGCACGCCCTCCAAAAGAATCTCTCCGGCCTGGGGATCATAAAAACGCAAAAGGAGATGAAAGAGAGTGGATTTACCGGCCCCCGAAGGACCCACCAACGCAACATGCTGTCCCGCCCCTATGGTGCAACTGAGGCGCTGGATGGCGTAATGGCGCGGGCGTGTTGGATAGTGAAACTCCACCTGCCGGAATTCCACCTGTCCCTTTCCCGCCGGCAATGGCACGGGATCTTGCGGCTCCTGGATGGGATTGACCGCATTCAAAAGGGCCAAAACGCGTTCGCCGGCACCTACGCCCCGTTGCAGGAAGCCCCACGCCTCGCTGATGCTGGCGGAAGAGATCGCCGCGAAGAAGGCGTAGAAGAGGAAGGCCGTGAGCTGGGCCGCCGTCAGCATGCCCGAATGAATCTGATGAAAACCCAGGCGGAGCATGCCGGCAATGAGGAGGAAGACGATGACACCGGTGGCCACCGACATGCCCATGCCCAAGCGTAAGCGCCGATAGGTCAGTTGCAAGCCGCTGCGGACCAGATTTTCGTAGATCGCACCGACGCGGGACTCGGATTGATAGCTTTGGACGGTGCGGATCCCGTTGATGGACTCTTCCACAACGGCCCCCAAATCCGCAAGACGATCTTGCGTCTCCCGTGCCAATCGTCGTATCTCCTTACCGACACTCCGCCAAAGAAGCACCAAAAAGGGCACCAATAACACCACGAGGAGCGTCATGGCAGGATCCATGACAAGCATCACGATCAGTGAACCCAGCAACATGACGATGCTTCGCGGGGCATAGGGCAATGCCGCGGTCACGGCGGTTTTCAGGAGTGCCACATCCGTGAGCAGCCGACTGATGATGTCACCGGTCCTGCGCTTCTCAAAAAATGCCGGGGAGAGGCCCAGAACATGGCGAAACACCGCGGTACGCAAATCAGCCATCACCCTTTCGCCCACCCAAGTGATCAGAAAATTCCTCAGCGCACCGGCAAGGGTCCAGACGAGTCCGAGTCCGAAGATGACAACGATGACCCGCCACTCGTGCCTTTGGGCGCCCTGCACGATGGCTGTGGCCATGAGCTTGGGCAGCAGCAGCAAGGCGCCTGCGGAGAGAAGCATGGACGCGAAGAACCCGGCCAGCGCCAAGCCGTGAGGACGCACATAGGCGCCGACAATGCGCACCATACGGCTCGCGGTGAGAGCTTCTTCCCCGGCGCTGCTCTTTGCGTCTCCTCGCTCTTCCAAATAAGGCATGCACCAGTCCTCTTGATAGCTACTCTGTTTTTATTCGGGGGCGAAGGCTGCGGGTTCCCAGGGGTCTTTTCTGCGCCGCAGGCGCTCGGTCAGTGCCTCCATCCACAGATAGAAAGCCGGGGTCACATAGAGGGTGAGAAACTGGGAAAAAATCAGCCCTCCCACCACCGCCACGCCCAAGGGTACACGGGTCTGGGCGCCGGTACCGAAGCCGATGGCGATGGGCAGGACGCCGAGGATGGCCGCGAATGTGGTCATCATGATGGGCCGGTAGCGGACCGCACAGGCGCCGCGAATCGCCTCTTCCGCGCTGGCACCCTCCCTTCTGCCGCTGATGGCGAAATCCACCAGGATGATGCCGTTCTTCTTGACCAATCCCAGGAGCATGATGATGCCGATGAAGCTATAGAGATCAAGGGGCAATCCGAACAGATACAGCGACAGCAGCGCGCCGAAGGCCGCCAACGGCAGCGCCGTCAGGATTGTCAGGGGATGCAAAAAGTGCTCGTAGAGCACTGCGAGCACCACGTAGATCAGCAGGACGGTCGCAAAGAGCAGGATCGGCAGCGACTTGAACGAAGACTGAAAGAGCGCGGCATTGCCGCCAAAACGTCCATTCACGCCCGCCGGCAAGATATTATGGGCGACCTTCTGCACAAGCGGAATTGCCTGACCGATGGTCGTTCCGGGAGCCAGGTTGAATGAGATAGTGGTGGAAGGCAGGCCGTCGTGCTGGCGCAGCGATAACGGACCGGCATCATAGCGAAAATTGACCACTGCCGACAGAGGGACCAGGTTGCCCCCAGCTCCAGGTACACTGAGGGTATCAAGGGCCTGTATGCTGTTTTGATACTGCGGATCGATTTCCATCAGGACTTCATATTGATCCGTGGAACCGTAGATGGTGCCCACTTTGCGACCGCCGAAGGCGAGGTTGAGGGTTTCCTCGATGGACTCGGGCGTTACCCCCAGGGCAGTGGCGGCAGCCCGGCGAATGGAGATGGCGACCTGTGGATTATTGTTCTCGAGACTGCTATTCACGGACTGCAACTGCGGCACCCGGCGCAGGGCCTCGGTGAGCCGCTCGGTCGCCTGATTGACCGTGGACCAACTGGTCCCCAGCAACTCATAGACATAGGCACCATTGGCGGAAGCCGTGCCGCTTTGCGCCCCTTGCTGCCCCATGAAGACGATAAGGGCATTGTGATAGGGGGCTACCGCCTTGCGCAGCGACTGAATGACGGATGCGGTATCTTCCGTATAGGCCGATTTCAAGCGCACGAAACAGTTTCCCTTGGTGGTACCGCTGAAGGCCCCCGGCCCTTGGCCAGCCGACGAGATCACCGAGAGTACGGCGGGATTTTCCTGAATCGCGCGCGCGATACCCTTTTGCTCCCCTGCGATCTGCGCAAAACTCAGTCCGGGCGGATAGGTGATGTTGACATTGAGCAGCCCCGCCCGCTGATCGGGCAGGAAGCTTTTTTGCACAAGGCCCATCAACACGAAACATCCAATCAGCGTCAATCCCGCAAGGCCCAGTACCCAGCCCTTATGACGCAAAGCGAAGTCCAGAGACTGCAGATAGAGCGCACGGCTTTTGTTGAAAATCCGCTGGAAGAGGCCGCGATCCGCCGCATCGCTGCGTTTCAAAAAACGCGCCGCGAGGGCTGGGGTTGCCGTCAGGGCGACCAGTCCGGAGACCAGGATCACCACGGAGATGGTCACTCCGAAGGCTGCGAATAGATGTCCGACGAAACCGCCGAGGAAGAGGAGCGGCAGGAAGATGATGGCGAGGGAAAGGGTCATGGAGAGCACCGTAAAGCCGATTTCCCGGCCGCCCACCAGGGCTGCGGTGAATCCCTCTTCACCGCGATCAAGGTGGCGGTTGATGTTCTCGAGCATGACCACCGCATCGTCCACCACGAAGCCCACCGCCAGGGTCAGAGCCAGCAGGGTGAGGGTGTTGAGGCTATAGCCCAGCAACCACATGACGAGAAAAGTTCCGAGCAGCGAGAAGGGAATCGCGAGCGCCCCGATGACGGTGGCCGCGAAGCGCCGCAAAAAGACCCACATCACGCCGGCGACGAGGACACTGGCAAGGGCGAGGGTGAAGAGTACTTCCTGAACCGCGGCGCGGATATAGTCGGCATTGTCGAAGACGACCTGCATCCGCACCCCGCCCGGTGCGGTGGCGGCGAGTTCCGGGAGCAACCGATGAATGGCGTTGGAGATGGCAACGGTATTGCTGCCCGGCTGGCGGACCACGGCCAGGACAATGCCGGGGTTTTTATTCAGCCAGGTTTCTTGCTGATTGTACTCGGTGCTATTGACCGCATGCCCCACGGCGGTCAGCGGTACCGGATGGCCATGGGCATAGGCGAGAATCAGGTGATTGTAAGCCGCAGCCGTATGGAGTTGGCCGTGCACCTGGGTCTGCAGATCCGCATGACTACCCTCGATGGTACCCTGGGGCAGATCCACATTGGCCGATCCGATGGCGCTTTCCACCGCCTGCAAGCTGAGGCCGCGGGCGGACAGGGCGAAGGGATTGACATAGATGCGTACGGCATAGGTCTTGGCGCCGAAGACCTGCACGTCGGCCACTCCGGGGACCGTCGAGAGGATCGTGGCCACTCGTGTTTCGGCATAACGGTTCAACTGGTAGAGGCGCATGTTCGGGGCCGAGAGCCCGATGTACAAAATCGGACGGGCGGAAGGGTTGAGGTTCTTGACCAGGGGCGGCTGAGGGAGATCGGGCGGCAGAAAATGCTGGGCTTGGCCCACGGTGTCCGAGACCTCCTGAGTGACCGCGATGGCAGAGGTGCTCAGATTGAATTGCAGGGTGATCCGGGTCGAGCCGTTCTGGCTCACCGCGCTCATGGAAGCAAGACCGGGGATGCTGGTGAACTGCCGTTCGAGGGGGGTGGCGACGGAGCTCGCCATGGTCTCAGGGCTCGCTCCGGGGAGACTTGCAGTGACCAATACCGTCGGAAAGCTGACATTGGGCAGAAGCGCCATGGGCAACTGGAAGTAGCCGACCATACCGAGCAACAGGACCGCCATGGCGAGCACGGTGGTCGCCACCGGGCGGCGGATAAAGGGAGCGGAAAAATTCACTGGCTCCTCCCGCCCGCCGCACGGCCTTGCGGCAACGCCTGCCCGGGCGATGTGGCCGATATCGGCCGGACCCGGGCGCCGGGATGCAGATGGGCAGGAGCGCCGATGATGATGGTCTGGCCGGCGGTCAACCCGCGTACCGCATCGAGGCCATGGTTCTGGCCGATATACGTGACGGGCTGCATTACCGCTTCCCCTTTCGATATGACATATACAAAGGGACCCTTGACCCCTTCCTGCAGGGCGCTGTGGGGGATCATGAGCGCATGGGGGAGCACCCTGCGGATAAAGCGCACCTGGACATAGGCGCCGGGCCAGAGTGCACTGTCTTTGTTGGGCAGGACGGCCCGGGCGGTGAGGGTGTCAGAGGCAGCATCGACGCTGTTGTCGACGGCGATCACCCTGCCCCGGCCCAGATAATGACGGCGATCATTGCTCCAGATGGCCACTGTGGGGGTGGGCAGCGCCGCCGCCCGGCGCAGAGCGGCGAGGTCTTTTCCGGGGAGACTGAATTCGATCTCGATGGGTCGGACCTGGGTCAGGGTACAGAGCAAGGTGCTGTTTGCGGAGACCAGGTTCCCACTCTTGATATTCAGCAGTCCAACATGCCCGGCGATGGGCGCCCGGATCCTGGTATAGGAAAGGTTCAGGTCCGCGGCCTGCACGGCGGCTCGGTCCGCAGCGACCGTCGCGGCCTCCGTCGCGGCCGATGCCTGCGCCTGCTGGTAGGTCTGGGCCGTGACATAATCCTTGGCGATGAGGGGTTGATAGGCCTTGACCTGGGTATCGTCGTAAACGAGTTGCGCCTTGGCGCCCTGCAGATCGGCCTCATCCTGGCGGAGTGCCGCCAGTTGGGGCGCCGGGTCGATGACGAAGAGCAATTGACCCTTGTGAACCCTTTGTCCGGAGCGGACGGCTACGGTTTCCAAAAGACCCGTGATCTGGGGTTCGATGGACACCGAGTGGATCGCCATGGCCTGGCCGAGGGTGGGGATGGTGAGGGCGAGCGATCCTTCCTTGACCAGGGCCGTGGTGACGGGGACCGGCGGCGGCGGTCGCAGATGTTCCGCCTTTTGACAGCCGGTGAGGAGCAACGGCAGCAGAAGCATCCCTTTCAGCGCCCATCGGCGGAGATTGTGCGGGCCGGGCAAAAAACGTGTGCGGGTGGTCATCGCGACTCCTGTCGGGGATTGAGCGTTTTGGGGAACCCGATGTAGCCCAAGGCATTCGCCAGATTGGCCAGTTGCGTGTAAGAGGTGGTGATGTCCTGGATTTCCGTCTGCTCCGCCGTGGTGAGGGTCGCCTCGGCCGTGAGCACATTCAGCATCGTGGTGAGTCCCACCCGGTATTGCGCCTGAATGGCTTTGAGGGAGGCCCTGGCGCTGATGACCGCCAGACGCGCCGCTCCCGCGGCGCTGCGTGCCCCCAGGATCTGCTGGTAGTCCTGAAACACAATGCTTTCGATCTTCTGCGTCTCTTCCCGCAGGGATGCGCGGGCGCTGCGCTCGTTGGCGCGGGCTTCCTGGATTTGATAGGTGTCCTTGAACCCCGTGAAGAGCGGAACCCGCAGGGTGAAGCCGACGGACCAGTTCTCCGCGGGGAAGAGGCCGTTCTGAAAGCGCTTGCCGCCGCTCACCCCGAAATTCAGGGTCGGCATTCCAGCCGCCTGATCGGCGCGCACCGCGGCGCGATCGGCAAGGATCTGGGCGGCCGTTGACTGGATGGCGGGATTATCCATACGCGCCCGGTAGACGAGGGCGCGCAAGGCCGGAGTCACCAGCGGCGGTAGGACGCGGGTATCGAGGGACACCACGGGAACGATATCGTCCGATGGCAGGCCGCAGGATTGGGCCAGCGCGCCGTCGTCGCTGCGCACCTGGGCCTCGGCGGAGATGAGGTTCGCCCGCGCTTGGGCCAGGGCCGCTTGGGCCTGCAGGACGTCGGCGACGGTAGCGAGGCCCGAGCGCTGCTTGATCTTGGCGGCGTCGAGACTGGCGACATCCTCCGCCACCGTCCTGCGATAGGCGCGCACCAGGGCCTGTTCACCGAGGAGGAGGTAGTAATTCTGGGTGACGGACAGAGCGACGCCTTGCAGAGCGATGTTGTTGTCGAAGCCGTTGATGTAGATCTCCGCCAGCGCCCCGTCGCGCTGGGCGGCGCGGGCGCCGAAGTCGAGCAGGACATAGCTCAAGGACAGGCTGGTGCTGTCGGTGTTCTGGATGGGAATGGAGAATCCCGCCGTGGTGTTCGCCTCGCTGCGGATCGCGCCACTCTGCAGGGTGAGCGTAGGCAGGTATCCGGATTCCGCCACCCCCAGCCCGGCAGCCGCCGCCTGCAGGTTCGCGAAGGCGACCCGGGACGCCGGGTTGTGCGCGAGGGCAAAGGCCGTCAGGGCGGGCAGACCCATGGGATGTACGAAGTATACCGAAGGCGTGGCCGGTGCCTGCGGCAGGCGACGCGGCCGATAGGTCCAGGGCTTGCCCACCGCGGGCGTTACCCACCGGCCCGTATCCAGGGGATCCGAAAAAACGCCCTGGAACAAAGCGGCTTGAGCCGAAGCGCTCCAGGCAATCCAGCCGAGGAGGAGCAGCGAGCAGATTTTTCGGCGCCGCTCCAGATGGCGTTTTGGTCGAGGCTTGCACATGGTTCGAAAGTTTCCTGAAAGACATCGTGGGCTGGCAAGGATGAAAATGTTAATAAATGTTAAGCCCATGCCCCGGATCAGATGGAAAACCGGCCACCTTGCCATCCCGCAGGGCCCTGCCAGACGTAACCGATGTACGGACCACATGGTGGGCGTGCCAGCCATTGCGTAACCGTGGTTTGCGGGCCGAGGCCTTAGCCGTGCGTGAAGAGCGCCGTGCCGATGGGCCGTCCCGAAAGGCAGGATCGGCATTCCTAGTCCATAAATGTGCGGGAATCCCCCCGCTGACCGGAGTGGCAAGGGCACAAGCCGCTGATGGCAATGCATTACCATCGTTTCATGACAGACCCTCCCAGACCCACGATTTTTCCGCTTATGCCTAATGTTCCGGAGTATTTCGAGAAATGACGTACCAGATCCGCGCTTGTCCCCGTTCCGGTGGAAGCGGATTGGGGATGGTTCCTTTTTCCACCGCCCCCGCTTTCTCCGCGACCCGCCGACTAGCCAAATTGGCGGGATTCACCAGAACATCGAGGTACTCCAGATCCAATGCGGAAAAAGCAAATTGCTTCAGCAAGCCCATGGCGGCCGGGGCGATCCCCTGACCGATGCGGCTCGTCCGCACCCAATAGCCCACATTCGCACGGCGTTGTGCCCAGTCCACGTAATTCAGGCCGACCGCGCCGAGGTAGATTTCGCGATCGGCGGTCCATATGGCGAAGCCGAACGCCCGGCCTTCCCGCCATGCGGATTGTTGTTCCGTCAGCCAGAGTCGTTCCCGTTCCAGCGTCAAGTCGGTACTGGCCCAGGGGAGCCACGTTCCAGCCCAGGCTACGGACTCCTGCACCGCCCCCCAAAGCAGGGGAAGTTCCTCCACTCCGTGGGGTTTCAAGGCGATCGTCCCGTCATTCAGCGTAATATTTTTAGAAAAAAGGGAAAACCTGGGTTTCAACTTCATATCCGAATCTCCCGATTCAGGTTCCAAGGGCATGGCCGCCTCAGCCCAAGCCACCGGCGGTGCGCCTCAGGAGCAGCGTGGTCTTTGAAATCGGTCATGGCCCTTCTCGTCCTAGAACTTCACCGTCACGCTGCCGAATACAAAGCGCGGCATGCCTTCCAGGACGGACAGATAGGAGTTGCCGTAATAATCGGTGTTGCTGAAACCCTTCGGAAAATACCGGCGATTCAGCAGGTTGTCGATATTCAGCGCCAATTTTACATTTTTCACATAATCGGCGTGGACCGGTATCGTGTCCTCTACACCCAGGTTCAGCAGGAAGTAGGGCGGTATGGTCTGGCTGGTCGGGGTGCCGGCAAATTGCTGGTTGACATACTGGCTGGAGATGTATTTCCCGTCGATATGCGCATGCAAATGATGGTATCCCCAGTCCAGGCCCACATTGAACATGTTTTTCGGAACATTCGCCAAGGGCTGCCCGGACTGAACGTTTCCCGCATAAGTGGAGTTGAAGGAAGAAGTGAATACCGCCTGGTTATAGGAGTAGTTGGCAAAGGCCGCCCAATGGCCCAAGAGGAAGTGGCCGAGATGTTGCTCCAGGGCCAGTTCCACTCCCTCGTACCGCGAACTGCCGCCATTGTAGGTATTGCTCACTCCGGAAGCATTGGTGTTCGTGAGGAAGGTGTTCTGGAACTGTTCCCGATAGGCGTTGAGACTGCCCACGAATCCCCGGTGACGGTAACGCATCCCGAGTTCATAATCCGTGACATATTCCGGCTGCACGGTTACGGGTACCACAACGTATTGACCGGCATTGTTCTGTTCGGCAATGTTGCCATAATAGGCGCCAATATTCGGGAACTTGATGTTCCGGCCCCAAGAGCCGTAGAAACTCAGGCCATGGAGGGGGGCATAGCTGATGCCAATGGTCGGAGAGGTAAATGCCTGGCTGTTCGCTACGGTCCCGCCGATGGGGTAATAGAAGCCGATATCATCGGAGCTTGTCGTATAAGCATACAGATACTTTATGCCCGGGGTGATATGCACCTTGCCGCCCAACAGGCTGATATTGTCCTGGATATAGACCGATGAGAGCAGGCGAGTGTCATGTTCATCCCAGGCGTTGTTGTACTGTGGGATATTGGGCATGGCATACGATCCATACCAGTATTCCGCACTGTGGAGCATCCCGTAGGAAACATTGCCGCCGAGGGTTACCCGGTTGTGCGGCAGGATGAACTGCGCCTTGGGGGAAAACCCAAGAGCCGTGGAGATGTCTTCGTACAGGTGATAATCGGTGCCATAGTGGGTCGACCCGAAGATGGCGCTGGGATCATAGGTGGGAGGGACCGGATAGGAGAGCCAGAAGGGATAGCCGGTACCCTGGTTGGGGAGGTAGTAAGGCTGAGTGGCACTTTGATCGAAAGCCGGGTTCGCATAGGAGGTGCGATGGTAGTTGTTGTTTTGCACGTACACCTTGGCACCCAGGATCACATGGCGGTTGATGACGCTCTTGTCGCCCAGGATGGCCGTTAGCTCGGTATCGGTATTCGAGGTGGTGGAATAATTCAACGGCCATTGGTAGCTGTAACCATATTGCGAAATCAGGGCCTGCGGCACGCTATGCGGGGTATAACCCACGTTGCGGTTGACGATCACATATGCCGACATTCGGGACATGCCGTGGTCGTAGGGCAGGATGCCGGCGTAGTAGTAGTTGGTGTTCTGGTTGCCGGAATTCTGCAGCCAGCCGTTGCTGGTCTGCCGGTTGTAGGCGAACAGAGAACGGAAGCCGTCGATGGAACCGGTGTTGAAGGAGGCATTCCACTGAAAGGTGCCGAAACTGCCGTAGCCCATGCCCGCCGACCCGCCCAGGGTCTTGCTCGGCTTGCGCGGCTGATAATTGATGGTGCCGCCCAGGGAGTTGTACGAGTTGACCGAAGGATTGTTGATCCCGTTGTAGATGTTGATGCCGGAAATATCGTTGAGGGTCAGTGGAATGGCGTTGCGATTCGATGCCTGATTCGTGGCCCCGCCGTTGAACATGTCATTGAGGGGGATGCCGTCGAAGGTCTCGGAGAACTGCCCACTGTTGAAGGCGCGGAAGGTGATGGTGCTGCGCACGCCGTTGGGGCCGGTACTGTATGCGTTTATCGACGGCTTCGTGGCGAGAATCGTTTGGGCATTCTGCATCGGCGAGGCGCGCCGCACCGTTTTGGCACTAATGACGTGCTCCGAGTAGGTAGCCTTTAAGGGGACTTTCTTCTTATTGGCAATAGCCTTTGCTTTTTTGGATACTTGGCCGACCTGAACAGCGGTTTCCCCGTTGTCTCCTTGCGCATAGGCCTGGGGTATCAGAGCAATCATTCCAGCGCTAGCCAGGGCCAAGAGCAGCGGGCGATGATGGGAATACGTCATAACTATTATCTCCTTGCACAATGCTGTGTCTGCGGTTTAATTGCCACATCGATAAGAATAACGTAACAATGTGACACTATGATGAAACCAGAATGACATTCTCGTGACATTTCAATTTTTCTCATAAAAAAATCCCGCCGGAGCGGGATGAATGAGGAGGATTATCATGATATTTAGACAGCCATCCCGGCTCCGCCGAGGATGGTATTGGGGCGATACAGAGGCTTGACATGACCCTTGAGCCGTGCAACCGGCCTGTTGATGAAAAGGGCCGATCCATGAGGAGTGGTTTCCATTGCTTGGGATCTCGGCCATACCAAATCCATGCCCTTCGCCCATGAGTACGGGGCGGACCCAGATCGCATCTCAATTGCCCTCATTGGCCTGATAATAGGTCACCGTTCCATGATGCTCTTTGGCATAGCTCTGCAAATAGCGCATGACCCGGTCATAACTCTTGGTCCCTTTGCTGGCGGTCCATTCCTGCTGCATCTGTTCTGGACCGCCCACTTTCAGGAGCGATGTGGGCGCATAGGCATTTTGGCGGCTGATCGGAGCCAGGTGTCGTCCATGGGGGTCGGTGTGCGCCTCGAGCCAGGCAGGGGTCAGGATATGACCCGTGGCGCCCGCCTCCCGCCGCAGGAGGAGACGATCCGCGCATTTGCCGGGGTTGAAAGTCACTTTCACCTGCATGGGCAAAACCTTGGTCGGGGCGAAATCGGGGTGCTGCGTCCAGATGCCGGAGATTACGGCGGCATTCTGGTCCCACTGGGATAGGGACGGCAGACCCAGGATCGCCTCGATGGTCTTGACGATATTGACCTGGGAGTCGAGATGGGAGTCCAAAGCCCCTTTTTTGACCCAAGGACCCATGGCTAATGCCAAAGTCCGATGCGCATTGACGTGATCCGCCCCCGACTGGGCATCATCCTCCGTCAGAAAGACCACCATGTGCCTCCATTCCGGGGTGGTGGACAGATAATGGATGAACTTCGCCGTCGCATAATCATTGTTGGCGACGAAGTAATCAGGCGTGTAATAACAGGGAGCCAGTCCTGCGGTGTGATCATCGGGGAGCCAGATATACACAAAATGCGGGAACTTCGCCCCCGGATGCCGCTTGAGCCAGTCGATGGCTAGCCTGGCACGGTCGGTATCAAGGATCATTCGATCCCAGGAAGGATAGCTCTTGGCGACGTGCGACTTGAGGGATGAGCGAATCACCCCATCACGGGCACGGGTGATGTCTTCTCCGAAGTCCTCGAATGACACGTGGTTTTGCAGGAGATCGTTGAAGAGATACAGCCGTTCCGGATAACTGATCCACGGATTGGTGAAGTCTCCCAGTTTCTCGTAATAGTGATAGGGATCATGCGCGCCGGTTGCCTTGGGATTCAGCGATGCTGAACCGCCGGGTCCGGCATTCCAGAGCAGACCGCGGTTGGAGTAATACTCGGGCCAGAGCCTTTGCACCACATCGGAGTCTGACGCGCCATCGACCCATTGGTGCCCCTGGGCGGTGACTTCGCCGTCGGCCATGAAATTGACGAAAAGCGCATAGTGATGGGCAAGATTATAGAGATTGGGGAGTTCTTTCTGGTTATAGAGATCAAGGTGCCGGTCGGCCCAGTGCCCGGCGGCCTTGTAGTCGCCCAAGTCTTCATCGAAGGTCTTGTTCTCACGGAGGATGAAGACCACGTAGCGGATATGCTTTTTGAGGAAGGCGGTGGTTTGGACATCCTGCGTGTGCCGTGCCGTGCGCTGCGCCAGGGTGAATCCATCGTTGTGGAGGGATTCCTGGGTCCACTGCGCGAGATGCGTTGGGAGTTTGGACAGCCCCACCTTCTGCAGAACCCCATGCATCATATTGCCGATATACTGCCACTGCAGGTTGGGGCCGGAACCGAGACCCTTGGCACAGGCGACGTAGAGAGCGCCATCGGCTACGGCGAGTGACGTGGGGTACCAAGCGGTGGGTATCAAACCGAGTCGCTGACCACTGTGCACATCGTAGACCGCCACATCGTTATTGCCCGCGTTGGCCACGAAGAGCTTGCCGTCAGCTACCGCAAGGCCATCCGGATAGCTCCCAGGGGGGGCATCGGGATAGGGACTGTCTTTGATGACCTGCACCCGACGCAAGGTTTCGGCATTCACCTCCACCACCTTGTCGACATTGGCATCGGCGACGAAGACGTCGGGGCTACCGGGGACGGCCGCCATCGCCGTCGGATGCACGCCGGCCGCAGCGGTAGCGGGTCCTTCAGCAGGCCCCGTGGCGATGTGGCCGAGGATCCGGAAGTCGGCACGGTCCAATACCGTAACGCCATTACCACCCCAATCACTGACCACCAAGCGTTTCCCGTTATCGGTGAGGGTCACCGCGAAAGGATAGGCGCCCACATTGACGTAATCGGTCTTGCCCGTGGCGATGTCGATGCGCGCAAGGCTGTTGGAAAGCATGCCGGTGACGTAAAGGTGATGATCCGACGGACCCACCACCACGGAGTCCGGATAAAAAAGATATTTCCTTTGGTGATCACCCTGGTACTGGTAGGGATATTGGTCCTTGGGAAACGGTTGCCACTGCAGCGTATACTGGCGTATTACCTGAAGATGTCCATCCGCCATACGCATGGCGAGGACGCTGTCCGAGCCGCCACCGGTGGCATAGAAGATGCCACCGGGTCCTGCGGCGAGACCTTGAAAGAGATCGCTGTGGGAAAGCAGCGTGGTCTGCACCGGGTGGGGATTGCTCTCCGCCGCGAGTGTCGCCTTGGCGTCCAGGATTTTGACGGCGGCAGGGTCTTTCGGGATATAGACCACCCCGGCGGCGCCGGTATGTCTGGGATTAAGGGCGATGCCACTGCCCCCCGGCGTAGCCCGGACGCGCGGCTTGTGTGGCGCCGCCTGGGGAAAAACCGCCAAACGCGAGAGTCGGCTCAGGCTCTGGCTGTTATACAGGGTGATGGTCTGGAAGGGCGTGGCGCCGTTGGCCAGCACCGCGATATCCGGCCCCCGGGCGGCGATCATGGTCGGGAAATTGGGCGTGCCATTGATGGTGCCAACCGGAGATATCTTCCGCCCGGTGGGTAGGGTGGCGCTATAAATCTCTTGATTGGTAGTGGAGACCGTGGTTGGCGCCCAAATGTTTCTCGCTGACTGATCCGTCTTGCCAAAAGCGGCGGGTCCACAGGAGAGAATTCCCAAGGTAACGAGCACGGCACATCGAGTGGCGCAATACATGATGGCTCCTTAGATGATAGCGGTTTGCAGCATTCTGTATCAAAATTTCAGCGCCAGAGAGCCGAAGACCGTGCGTGGCGCACCCTGATAACCGAAAACCGCATTGCTCGGAAGGCCGGGTTCGATCTCACCAGAACCAATGCTTTCATTGACGTTATAATTCCGGTTTAGGAGATTGAACAACCCGATCCGAAAAGTGGCGTAACGCGCAAACGGTATCAGTCCCCGAACATCTGGGGTCTTGTAACTTAGCGACAGATTAACCACATTATATGGATTTGTTTTAAGTGTTACTGCTCCGGATATAGGATTCGCCATGCCGGCGGGACCTATATATCGATCATCTAGGTTTGCCTTTGCCAATCCTCCCAGAACTATATGGTAATAAGTTACCCCCAATGAGAAGAGATGCAGCGGAATGCTTGGAATAAGATTTCCAGAAAAAGATTGGTTGTTGCTGGTTTGCAGTGACGTGTAATAGGAATGCTGGACATTGGCGGTGGCATATACCATGAGATTGTATATGGGTGTCCAGTGAATCTGAAGATTGACGCCCTGATATAACGAATTCGCCGACTCATATCCTGTTGGAGCAAAGTTGGTTCCCTGCGCATACAGACCGTATACTTGGTTATCAACTTGGTCATGGTAGTAGTTCAGATTGATAAGCAAAGCATGACTGTGATAACGGATTCCACCTTCAAAATCCAGGTTTCTGGTCAGTTGGATGTTGTTCGGATTGATGTAGATCTCATAATAGTCACCATAGGCCTCGCCATTAGGATTTTCGTTCGTATAGGCGACGTTCCCGTAAATATGGACCCCGTTAATGACCCGCCAGTTAACTCCGAGTGAAGGTTCGACACCACCAAAATTCGTATACCAGCCCTGAGCCAGCGTATCGTTGGTTACTCCATTGGCCAATGGAGATCCGGTTGGGGAGAACAGATTCGCTAGTGTGGTCTGGTAGGCAGCGTAGGCGATTCCAGGGGTAACCGAAAATGCTCCTTGCAGAAAATGTAGACGATCCTGCACATAAACATATTCGTTCAACTGGCTCATATCTACATTGTTTTTGGTATTTGGAACAGATTCTGACGTACCATATAGCGGATTATATAAGTCCCAGGCGGAGTGATAGTTGCGGTGTATAATGTATCCGCCGAATGCCACGTCGTTATGAGGAGAAAGGAAGGAAACCTTTACTCTGTCCCCAACCGTGGTGTCATTCGGATAATAATATTCTATCTGGTCGGGAGAGGAGTTTCCATAATAATTTCCAGATCCAAAATGTACGCGCCAAGAATCCCGGAACCATATTTGGTTATCAAACTGTCCGGTGCGGGACAGGGCCATATGTTGCTTCGTAAAGAATATCGCGGAGTTATCGCGATAGTAGAAATAGCTTTGTTCCGGGGTCATCGTGGAGTAGAATCCGGAGGTAGCCTCACTCAGGGGTGGACCTGGGACTCCGTATCCATTGGTGGTATATCCAGCTACCGGCGTTACCGGTACTGTAGAGTTGTCAAGATAGTAAGCATTTTCCCCATAGGCACCGAAAGAAATCCGGTCATTTCCGTCAAAGAACTTTATTGCCTTTGCAAAAAAAGCGTACGCCCTATATGGGTAACCGTATTGAAGGCCGGGAACATTTCCGGATGTATATCCACCCGCCAGAACCCCTGTCCATCCATCCCGCAGACCAGTTTCCGCATCGAAGGTTTCCGTCTGTGCACCATAGCTTCCGACCGATCCGGATATTTTTACACTAGGCTTCATGGATGGCTGGACTGGAATGAAATTCAGTGTCCCTCCAATGCTGGCCTGCCATCTTGCATCCGGGTTTCCTGGGCCATAGACGATATTCGTGCTGGACAGCAGATCAGCAATCGGGATTTCTGCAGAATACCATCCCCCATCCCCCGACAGAGGGTTATTCATCGGGATGCCGTCAAAGGTTACCGCAATACTGTTGAAATTCGGAGTTGCCGAGGTATTGGAATACGAGCCGACTGAAAATCCATTGATCATTATGGCGTTATCGCCAACACTTCCAGTTGGATTGCTTCCGCTTACATATACACCGGGCAATTTTTCCGCGAGCTGGAGGCCGCCGGCCAACGGCGACAAAAAAGTAAGCTGATCTTTTCCGACCTGTAGCTGGGACTGGGTAGAGTTGGCAAGCTCCTCTATGGGAATAGTAGAAAGCCTTTTCAGTGCCGTGGCTTTCGATCCAATGGCTCCGGCTGCCTTGAGGACTTCGCCAATATTGAGTGGGCTGTTTTCAGTGCTTTCCGTCTGCGCGGTGACCGTATTGGCTAGAGACAGTCCGGAACTTAACAGATATCCTGCAATGCCAAATGTAACCAAGGAAAACCGTCTGGCCTTCCAACTAAAATTCAGTTTATAACATGGCTTAGACATTTGACCAGGATCTGCCGGATTTCTATATGCCGGCGCCATTTTCTCCGGTGAAAGTGATTGACACGGTAATAGTGCCGTGCGGCCAATGAGAAGCGTTTTAAGACGCAGATTCAGATTCATGACGTCTCCATAAATAAAAAAGCGGTGTAAATCGGAAAAAGCACTAGCAGTAGATTGCTTCTAGGTAATCGGCTTCATGTCAGCGCCGGTGCGATATCGGCGGGGTCTGACCAGCTTTCGTTGCCGTCTTCCACATGCCCTGCTAGGCGCCAGGAGTGACTGGCAGTGCTCAGCTCCAGGTCGTACCAGTGCCGACCCCTGGCCCCTGGCCAGGAGATACGCCTGGTTTCGCCCGACGCAAGCTGCAAGCGATGAGTCGGTTCGCCGTAACTACGGTCTTCAATGCGTAGATCAATGGGCTCCCCGCCCCGATTGCGCAGGATCAGGCGCAGGCTGCCATCGTTCTCTCCTTCGCTATCCAAGAGCAAGTTGGAGGCACCCTGCCCGCTGATCCGGCGCAGGAAGCCATTGGGTCCATATACCGACATCGCCAAGCGCTGGCCCATGGGTAGTGGAATCTCGTCCTCCAGATGTGTATGGGCCCCAACCGTGTAATGGTGTGGGAGCTGATGACTGTCATGCCAATAGGCGGCACAGACAACGCCAATGGGTGCCGGATTCTGCAGGCGCAACCTGACGCCCGTAGGTATGGCTTCCAGACGCATGCGGGTGTCATAGGGCAGCGGGCGGCGGCGGCGTAGACCGCTCTCCTGCGGGATAATGGACACCGCCTGCTCCTCTGGCACCTCTGGGGCCGGCAGGGTCGATTCGTGATGCACCGTGGCAACATACTGGACGGTGCTGGGTAGAGAGACACTGCGTTCATCGGGACGCGAGAAGTCAAAGGCCGACATCAGATCCCCGCAGACCGCCCGCCGCCAGGGGGTGATGTTCGGTTCACTCACCCCAAAACGCTTCTCGATGAAGCGGATTACCGAGGTGTGATCAAAGACTTCCGCGCAAACGTATCCCCCTTTGCTCCAGGGCGAGATGGCGATCATCGGCACCCGGGGGCCCAATCCATAGGGCAACTGGTCGGGACTGTAGAGCACCGGCCAGTCGGAGTTGATTTGATCGTGCACCTCGCCAGCGGTACTGACGGTAGACTTGCCGGGCCGCACCGGGGTGGGCGGTTGGGGCGGTGGTACATGATCGAAGAAACCATCGTTCTCATCGTAGTCCAGGAGCAACACGGTATTGCCCCACACCTTGGGATTGCTGGTGAGGGCGTCGAGCACCCGGGCGATGTAGATGGCCCCGTAGGCGGGCGGATAGGACGGATGTTCTGAATACCCTGCCGGGGTCACGATCCAACTCACTTGGGGGAGACGATCGTGGAGGACGTCATCGCGGAGCGTTTTGACGCCCCCTTCGGTTACCGCACGCCGATAAAGCTCCGAAGACTTGGGTGCATCCACAAAGCGCTTGAAATATAAAAGCGCATTGTCTCCATAACAGCCGGTCATTGGGTCATGATTTATCGTGTGCAACTGTTCCTGATAGACCTTCCAAGTGATCCCTGCTGCTTGCAATCTCTCGGCGTAGGTCGGCCAGGTAAAAGGCTTGGTTTTATGAAACGCATTGGGACCATTACCTGGCCAATAGTTCGCGTCATCAATCAGCGGCCCCCCATTTTCGCCTTCCGGATCGATCGAACCAGAAAACAACATGCAGCGATTTGGCTCTGTTGGCCCAGCGATGGAAGTAAAGTAGTGATCGCAGATGGTGAAGGCATCGGCGAGGGCGTAATGGAACGGAATGTCTTCCCGTTGGAAATACCCCATGGTCAGGTTGGTCTTGTTCAGTGGCCAGGCATTCATCAGGCCGCCGGCAATGGCCCCGTGTTGGGAGGCCCAGCTATGATCGAGATCCTGGATTAACTGAGCGGAACTCTTCTGGGTATCGAGATGAAAGGGAAGAATCCAGCGGGCGGGATCGTCCATCCGCCCCTGAAACCAGATGGGCTTACCGTCGGGCAGCGGCAAGGGAAAACGGTCGTTGTAGCCTCGTACCCCAGAAAGATGTCCGAAATAATGGTCGAAGGAGCGGTTCTCCTGCATGAAGACGACGATGTGCTCCACGTCTTCCAGGGTTCCAGAACGACTCAGCGCCGGTAACATCGCCGCCCGAGCGACGGAGCCCCCCAAAAAGGCCGTGAGGCTCGCTCCCCCCCCGAGAGTTTTGAGAAATTCGCGACGTTTCATGAGTGTCTCTCCTCCAGTGCTTTGAGGGCGGCCGTCGCCGCTGGATAGTGCCAGGCCAGGGCCTCGCGGAAGTAGGCTTCGGCCTGGGCGGGCTCTATTGCCACGCCAGAACCGTGCAGGTAGGCGATACCCAAATCATAGGCAGCAGCGCCGACATGCTCTGCATACAACTGACGCAACCGTGCCAGATTGCGCCCTTGGTACCAAGCGGCCTTGGCCGGATTCCTCGGTATGATTTTGCCCTCTACATAGGTCTTGCTTAGCCAGTAATCGGCATTGACCACTTGCGGTACCATCATCCCCTGGCGAAACCAGAAAGCCGCCCGTTGGGAATTCCGCTGCACCCCCCAGCCATTGAGATAGGCATTGGCTACCTGGCGTTGGTCAAACCGATCCCCGGCTTCTGCCGCCTGCTGGTACCAGCGGAAGGCCTGGGTGGGATCGGCTTTGACCCCAAGCCCAGCCTGATACAAATGCCCTAGGGTCGCGGCGGCCCAGACGTCCTCTTTGTCCTGGGCCGCCTGTTGCAGCAGCGGGAGAGCCTCCCGGTAGGCACCGCGATTCAGCAAGGGAATGATCTTCGCATTGACACGACGAATAGCCTGGGCGTGGGCCAGATGGGCGTCAGCGGAGTTGCTGATGACTACGGGACTCGCCATCGCCAACAGGGGAAGGAAGAGCAACCCCCAGAGCAGATTCCCACAACTCCACCGATTTTTTGTCATCTTCCATTCCTCCAAATTGGTTAAAATTTCATCGTGACGGTACCAAAAATAGTTCTTGGTGCTCCTTGCGTCCCAAAAACAGCGTTGGCTGGAAGTCCAGGCTCATTTATACCAGACCCTATACTCTCACTTTCATTATACTTTCTATCGAGCAGATTATATAAACCAAGCTGAAAACCCATGTACTTTAGTGCAGGAATATACTTGTCAAATATCGTTGTCTTATAACCCAACGTTAGATTGACCAAATTATATGGATTAGTACGTAGTGTGACATCCCCGGTAATCGGATTTGCCATGCCCGCAGCACCGATATAGTGATCATCAAGATTGACAGATGCCACGCCTGAACCAACTATCTTCTTGTATGACAAACCAACGAGAAAGGTTCGTAGCGGTACACCAGACAAAATGTTTCCAGAGAAATTCCCTCCTGAATTAGTTTCCAACTTGGTATAATAAGGGTGCTGAACATTCGCTGACGCATAAACATTAAGCCAGTATACTGGGGTCCAAGAGATTTGAAAATTTACACCTTGGTATAAAGCATTGCCCAGCTTGTAACCTGTAGGAAATAAAGCTGTACCGTTTGCGTAAATTCCCTCGACCATGTTGATAACTTGGTCGTGAAAATAATTTACCGATGCAAAGATATCTTTGCGTTTGTATTTTATGCCGATTTCAAAATCCGTATTATTTACTAATTTTATTTTCTGCGGATCAATATAGAAAGTATACTCATTTCCATAAGATTCATTTTCGGGATTGGCATTAGTCCTGGCGGCATACCCGTAAACATACAGATGCTTTAACGCTTGAAAATTTACTCCAAGGGACGGTTCAAATCCACCAAAACTGGTAAACACCCCGGAATCAAATGTGCCATTTATCTTGCCAGGTAAAAGTGGCGAACCTGTCGGCGGAAGCAAGTTCGCATCGGTTGTTTGGTAGGCGGCATAGGCCACACCTGGAGTTATCTGCAATCTACGGTCAAAAAGACTAACGGAGTCTTGGCCGTAAATAAATTCAGATAGTTGAGAGGTATCATTATTAGCATCGTAATAAAAATTGCCAACTGATTCATGCAATACGGGTGCATTATAAAGTATAAACGGGTTTTTATAATTCATATAATATAAATATCCGCCAAGCTTGATTACATTGTTGGACATCTTTGCGGTATATCCAAGACGATCGCCGACGGTATAAAATATGGGAGGATAATATTCATCCATGGTAGGCGAAGTATCTCCATAATATGTTCCATGCCCGATATGAACCCTGTGGGAATGTTTGAACCATACTTTATTATCAATCGACTCCCCTTCGGAAAGTTTCCAATGCTGTTTTCCATATAAAAGCCACATATTATCACTATATTGAAAGTAAGACTGTTGTGGGGTTTTTGTAGAGTAAAACCCGCTTGTTTGCTCGCTTAGAGGCGCTCCAGGCACATTATACCCATTTACAGTATACCCACCCAGCGGAGATAGTGGGATAGTTGGAACGGATAGATATTGGGCTCGGGATGTATAAAATCCGAACGAGTAGCGGTCTCCATTATTTGATAACTTTTCTATTTTTCCGTAAAAAACATTCGCTTGCGTTGGATAGTTATACTCCAAACCAGCT
The DNA here is from genome assembly GCF_003721225.1 of Acidithiobacillus sulfuriphilus. Lineage (GTDB taxonomy): Bacteria > Pseudomonadota > Gammaproteobacteria > Acidithiobacillales > Acidithiobacillaceae > Acidithiobacillus_B > Acidithiobacillus_B sulfuriphilus. Next base: position 33,451 of record NZ_RIZI01000185.1, read on the forward strand.
ACCTCTCCACTAGTGTGTCCAAACCCCGCAACGGCAGTCCATCCATTTGCAAACAGACCTGATTTAGCTATAGCTAGCTCAGTTTGAGAGCCATAAGAGCCATAAGATGTAGACACTTTGACGCTTGGTTTAGACGACGGCTGTACCGGTATAAAGTTTACCGTTCCTCCGATGCTGGACTGCCATCGATCATCAGGATTTCCTGGCCCATAAGATACGGTTACCCCGCTCAATAGTTGCGCTATAGGCACCTCGACCGAATAGAATCCTCCATCGCCCGATAAGGGATTGCTTAATGGTATGCCATCAAAATTAACCTGTATCGCATTAAAGTGCGTATTAACTGTTGGCCCAGTCCCTACGCCAAAGCCATTAATGTTTAGACTATTACCCCCCACACCGCTATTTGGATTAGAACCTAGCACAACAACTCCGGGCAAACGACCAGCAAGCTGAAAAGCACCAACATTAGGTGCCATAAATTTTAACTGATCACTACTCACTGCCAACTTGCTTTGTGCCGACTCTGCATAATTAGATGAATCTACTTTCTTGGATGCTTTATCCAGGGTATTCAATGCCAGCCCGGCAGATACCCGCCCAACATTAATTGCGCCACGAGTGGGAGCAGAAGTGGTTGGCGCGGTGACCCCGGTTTGAGCCGCCGCCATGACGGTAATGCTCAGTGCGCCCGTGGCAGCAATAGCCACCAGCAGAGGTTTTAACGGCAGTTTCTTGTACATCTCATACTCTCCTTTATTTCGGCGTGGTTTTGCGGCAATACCAATATCACTGACCCTTAAAAAGGCCGGCCAGTCCATAAAGAACGCCGTCAGAGTAATTAGCGAAGTGGATGAGGTAAAAGCAGTGTTCATGAAAAGTTTCCTCGATGCCAATCCATATTGACGGTAAAAAATTTGTCCGCCTTGCTACGCTGTGATGACGGAAAGGCATCGGGATCATCCCACCGGTATCCTCGCTTATGGACGGAATGAATCCGGTCACCCATGCCGTATTTCTCCAGAATCCGGCGCAAGCGATGGATCAGGTTGGGGGTGGAGAGGGCCTGAATATGGACCCCCTTGGCAGCCAGCATCGCGCAGAAGTCCTCGGGGGTCAGCACTTGCGCAGGATGCTTGACCATGAATTCCAGCACCCAGAACAAGCGGTCCGTCAGTGGCAGCGGCCGGCCTTCGAGAAAGGCCTGGCGGGCCCGGCTATCGAGATAAAGATCCTCGCTGGCCGGGGTGACGACGCTCTCCTGCAGGCGCCGCGTGAGCGCGGCCAACCGGGCACGTTGCCGAGCGGCTTCTCCATCCAGAGACAGCACGATATCGCCCCCTCCCGCCAATAGCTCCTCTTCCCGCTCGGCAAGGTTCTCCCGCAGTACTATGCAAAGCCCCAGGTCGGGGCCGATGAGGGCGCGCACGGCCAGGACCGGGTGATGGGCATCCACGGGCCCCGATGGCGGGACGAGGACCACGGCGTTGGCCGAAAAGCGCCGCACATGGGCTTGGCATTGGGAGAGATCGTCGACGATGCGCAGGGGTTCGACCCCGAGGGCGTAGAGATGCCGTAATCCGTCGCGGGTCAGGTCGGCATCGAGATCCAGCAACACGGCACGGAACTGGTTCAGCGTTTGCCCGATGGACTGGACGGAGAGGGTGGAAAGGCCCCATAGTACCCATAACTTACGTGCGCCCCATACCACGTGCGGTAATGCTAGGATCATGCCTGTTCCTCGTCGGCGGATGGTTGTATTTCTGCGACGCGTTGATGCTAACAGGGCAATGTGACACTGGTTTTACACTGGTGTGAAGTTTTTATGACAAATTTTTCATTGGTGAAAAAGTGGACGGTTTTATTCTGGCGCCTGTCTAACAGCTTGCTGAAAAAGTCTCTGGTATAATGTTTGCGGATAAGAACGGGAGGCCGATGCGGTCTTCACCAAGAACCGGGATCGGCTCCTGGATCACGGCACCGTTCGCGCGTTTTTCCGTTGCTGCTGCGGAGGTGGTGGATGCCGCCGCCCTGATGGTAGACGACCTGGGAGGTACGCAACGGATCACCCTGGGCGCCGACAAAGGCTATGATCGCCGGGAGTTCGTCCAGGTGCTGCGGGACAAGAACGTGACCCCCCATGTGGCCAGGAAGCGGAAGGGCTCCGCCATCGATGGCCGCACGACCCGCCACGGGGGCGATGCCATGAGCATCCACCGTCGCATCGAGTCGATCTTTGGCTGGATGAAGACCATCGGTGGCATGGAGAAAACCAGATCCCGTGGCTTGGAGCGTGTGGGTCTCCTCTTCTCTATCGCAGCTACTGCGTACACATTCTGCGCATCTCCCGATTGGCTGTGCGGCCAGCCATGCCAAAAACCATGAAAACACGCACCGAATGTTCCTCAAGGAGCGTTTTTCTGGCTTACCAGGCATGCCGCAACTCTGTTGCATGGCGTTTTTCCGCAGCCAACACCGCGACCATATCGAGCTAGTCCCCATGGAGACCACGGAGATACTTTGGTATCGTTGAGTACACTCCAAGCCACCAGAGCTTCTATCATGACCATCAAGAAGGGAATGACGGCGCCATGATCTAGCCGCTTGCAAACAGAGCAAACGGCAAGCCTGTAACATCCTTGTTTTATAGTTGGCGGTGCCACCCTCCCATGGCTATATACGGATGGCATTCAGCATATTATGAATCTCAGCAGATTCTGTTTGCGAGATTGCAATGTGATCACAAAAAAGAACTATCAAGTGAAAGAGTCATGATGATGATAAAGTTCCATCGTGATCATTGAATAATCATATATCTGGCATTAGCAGAAAAACACATATTGTTCATTGAAGATCAATGTCTGCTTGTTTGTAAATGGAGGATTATGTTATGGACAGAGACACCAAGTGGGAAAAGAGAATTATCGATATTTGCTTGCAAGAGGTTTTTGATGCATTGCGTCAGGCGAGACAAAAAGGGATTGATTCGGGAAACCCTGCGACTATAGACACCGCCATAGAAGTGGTAAAAAAACTTCAAGAACAATCTGCCGGTGCAGAGATGATGAAGTAAGATTCAATACCTCTGGGCGGCGTGAAGCGGGTGATCGACCGAGATCCGGCCAGGGCGATCAAGCCGATGGGACAGGGGTCCATGCCCAGGCTGCGCCTACCTCCCTGTGGTGAAGTATCGGAGTTCGCCGCTCCCGGCGACAGGGCTTCGTCCCCATCGCCACATGGCGTTTGGACGTGGAAATGTTGTGGCCGCGCGGTCCTGTACCGTAGTCTATAATTTGATTGGGAGGGGGGAAGGTCAGCACCGTTGATCTGAATCAGAGGCCAAAGCCGATGCTTGGTGACGCTGTTACGCCGGTCCAGTTTGTTGTGCAAACCCGCGGGCTCACGCGTTCCTTCGGCGCGTTGACCGCTGTGGATCACATCGATCTGCAGGTTGCCACGGGAAGCATCTTCGGCCTGCTCGGCCCGAACGGGGCGGGCAAGACCACCATCATCCGCATGTTGACGACCCTGTTGCCGCCCAGTGCCGGAGAAGCATGGGTGGCCGGATTCGATGTGCTGCATCAGGCAGCGCAGGTTCGCCAGCACATCGGCTATGTTCCCCAGATGCTGTCCGCGGACCCCGATCTCAGCGGTTACGAGAACCTGTTGATTTTTGCCAAACTCTATCGCGTTCCAGCCTCCCTGCGCCGGGTGAGGATTAAGGAAGCACTCGCCTTCATGGGGATTGCCGAGGCCGCTCATGCCTTGGTGCGCCATTATTCCGGCGGGATGATCCGGCGGCTGGAGATCGCCCAGTCGCTGGTGAACCGCCCGGAAGTGCTGTTTTTGGACGAGCCGACCATGGGGCTGGACCCGGCGGCCCGGCACGCGGTATGGGGGCACGTGCAATCCCTATGGCGGCAGTGGGGAACCACCATTTTCATGACGACGCATTACATGGAGGAGGCCGAGGCGCTTTGCCAAACCGTAGCTTTCATCCATCAGGGCCGGATAGTGAAGACGGGTTCGCCGGCGGCGCTCAAGGCAGAGGCCGGAGAGGGGGCCACGCTGGACGACGTTTTCATCCAGCTCACCGGCGAGTCCGGGGAGGAAGGGGGGTCCTTCTCCGAAGCCAGCCGGACGCGCCAAGCCGCTCGCCGCCATGGGTAGATCACGGTTGAGCCTCCGGGATTACCTTGGCCAAACGCTCGCCGTGGCGGAAGCCGAGGTACGCAAGCTGCGGCATGATCCCATCGAGCTTCTCACCCGGGCCATCCAGCCACTCCTCTGGCTTCTGATTTTCGGCCAAGTGATGAACAGGCTGCATGCCATTCCCACGGGCGGGGTGTCCTATGAGGATTTCCTGGCCCCCGGCATCCTCGCCCAAAGCGTCGTGTTCATCGCCATTTTTTACGGGCTGTCGGCCATCTGGGAACGCGACTCGGGTGTCCTGGCCAAGTATCTGGTGAGCCCGGCCCCGCGCTGGGCCTTGGTGGTGGGGAAGGCATTGGGGAGCGGCGTGCGCAGCCTTTCGCAGGCCGTGGTCATCTTCGTGCTGGCCGTGCTCCTCGGGGTCCACCTGCGTTTTGAACCTGCGGCGATCATCGGGTTGCTGGTGTTCACGCTGCTGGGATCGGCCGTCTTCGCCACCTTTTCCCTGGTGATCGCCTGCCTGGTCAAGACCCGCGAACGCTTCATGGGCGTTGGCCAATTGCTGACCATGCCGCTTTTCTTCGCGAGCAATGCCATTTACCCCGTGGCGCTAATGCCCTCGTGGCTCGCCGCCATCGCCCGCCTCAACCCCCTGACCTATCTGGTCGACGCCTTGCGGGCCTTGATGCTTGTGGGCTGGCAGAGCACCCTGGGACTGGGCACGGACTTGGCCGTTTTGAGCATTGTCCTGGCGGTGCTGGTGGCTGTGGCGGCACGTCTTTATCCTATAATTCTGGGGTGAAAAAAGGGGTCGCGGTAAGACCATCCAAATTTTCCGGGAGCGCCGTCCATACCATGCCTCATTATTCCAACACGCAATTGCATGAAATCAGGGCGGCCGTTCTGCGCGAGCGGGGTGGTCCCTTGAGGATCGAAACCCTTGAACTGGAAGGCCCGCGGGACGACGAAGTGCTGGTGCGCATCGTCGCCACCGGCGTCTGCCATACCGACATCGACATCTGCGACGATTGGGACGAAAGCGCCACTCCGGTGGTGCTGGGCCATGAGGGTGCGGGGGTGGTGGAGGAGGTCGGCAAGGGCGTGAAGAGCGTCGAGCGCGGCGACCATGTCGTGCTCTCCTATCAGTCCTGCGGCCGCTGCCGGCCCTGCCGAGAGGGGCGCCCCGCCCACTGCGAGCACTTTTACCTGCTGAACTTCGGTTTCCAGCGCCTGGACGGCAGCAATGCGCTGCATCGCAGCGGCGTCCGCGGGCATTTTTTCGGCCAGTCTTCGTTCGCCACCCACGCCCTGGCGACCGAGCGCAATCTCGTCGAAGTTCCGAAGGACTTGCCCCTGGAGGTGCTGGCGCCGCTGGGGTGCGGAATGCAGACCGGGGCGGGCACGGTGATGAACTCGTTGCAGGTCCCAAAGGGGGCGAGCATTGCCGTTTTCGGCACGGGGGCTGTAGGCCTGGCGGCGGTCATGGCCGCCCGGCTTGCCGGCGCGGACCCGATCATCGGCGTCGACATCCGCCCCGCGCGGCTCGCCCTGGCGCTGGAGTTGGGCGCAACCCACATGATCGACAATCGCCATGAGGACATCGCCGCCCGCATCGGCGAGATCACCGGCAGCGGCGTCGACTATGTACTGGAAATCACCGGCGACGCGAAGCTGCATCAGCTTGCCATCGATGTGTTGAACCCATGCGGCACCATGGCGCTCATCGCCAGTCCGAATGGCGCCCTTGCGCTGCCCGGGGGGCGAAAAACCCTCGGTATCATTCAGGGCGACGCCGTACCCCAGGATTTCATCCCGAAGCTGATCGGGCTCTATCGGGCAGGGCGATTTCCCTTGGACCGCCTGGAGGAGTTCTACGACTTCGGCGATATCAACCAGGCCATCGCCGATGCCAAGAGTGGACACACCATCAAGCCCGTGCTGCGGATCGGTGCGGAGTGGGGAGGATAGGGTAGAACGGTTGGGGAGCCCTGCAATTCGGGCAATATGCGATTTCCCGCACCAAAGCTGCGTCAGCCAATAACAACAGGGTGTCGAAATGCAGAATGAGGTGGCGCCATGCTTCTTTACGGCAGACCAATACGGGATTGCCGTTCCCTGGTTCGAGTCCGCCGCGGGCAAACTCCATGGAGTGGATATGAGCCAAGCGTTAGGGCTGAAGTGACGCGGAAGCAGCAGTCCATGAGCAATGGGTTTGCCCAGTCCAGGATTGATTCAGGGAGGATCAAGTGAGGCCGAGGGGCACGGCACATGGATACCTAGTAATCCGTTACCTAATGGTGTGAAAATAGACCAAAGAATGACGGTTGCATAGTAACGGCGTGTGCCGCTAGAACCGATGGGGTGGCTTTTCCTCGGATGGGTACCAGCTTGGGGCGGCTATCCACAAGATCGCCCCCGAATTCTAGGGGTAAATGCGGAGGGGAGTGATGATGGACACGGGCTTTTTGTCTCAAGGAGACTAAACCATGACTTCACGCAGGTTACAGCAGGTGATCGCCGCCTTGATGGGTACCACGGTAATCATTTCGTCGAACTGTTTCGCGCAGGATACTTTACCGCCCACGGTCCAAGCTGCGCCCACTGCGACGTCTGCGGGGGCTATGCTGACGCAAGAGCAACTTGATCAGCTTGTGGCGCCCGTGGCGCTTTATGACGACCCGCTGCTCATCGACATACTGACTGCATCCACCTATCCGCTCGAAGTTGTAGAGGCCAAGCGCTGGGTCGCTGATCCGGCCAACGCCGCGCTCCAGGGCGATGCCTTGACCACGGCTCTCGCTGCTCAGGATTGGGCTCCGAGCGTGAAGGCCTTGGTGCCGTTTCCGCAGATCCTGCAGACGATGGATGCCCATCTCGAGTGGACAGAGCACCTCGGCGAGGCGTTTCTCGCACAACAGGCTGACGTCATGGATGCCGTACAGCGATTGCGGCGTCGCGCGCAAAGCGCGGGCATGCTCAAATCATCGCCCCAACAGACCGTGGCGAATAACGGCGGTATCGTCACGATTTCACCACCAGCCTCAGAGGTGATTTATGTCCCGACCTACGATCCATGGTGCGTGTACGGTCCCTGGCCCTATCCAGTTTACGCACCCTTCTATTTCACGCCGTGGCCCGGTTATTGCGTCTCGGCGGATTACATAATCGACTTTGGCGTCGGCATCTCCTGGCCGTTCTGGTTCTGGGACTGGGGCTATTTCGAATGGCACCGTCATGCGATTGGGATCTATCACGAGCGCTACGATCAATTTCATCCCGGTCGCGAGCCGGCGGGCACGTGGCGCTTTGACCCGGCACATCGCGCTGGCGTGCCCTTTCACGATCAGCGCAACGTCCAACAATTTCAGCCCAGGCAAAATGATCAACGAGCTTTTCGCGGCTACGTGGGTAAGGAGGGCGAGCCGGCCGAGTCTGTCCGCCCGGCACCACCCGCTTTCAGGAATTACGGTTCTGGACAAGCAATTCGGGAGCAGTCACAACGTGGAGAAGCCAGCCTTCGGGGGATGCCAGGTGGGGCACCTCGTGCCTTTGGGGGTGGTGGTGGCGGACGAGGTGGGGGCTTCTTCAGGGGCGGGAGACGTTGATGGTCGACCGTCATCAACTTCTCGTTAACAAGGAGGACACCGCCATGTACAGGATTTTCGCGGCCGTCGTAAAACATCGCATTCTGGTGCTTGGCTTTATGGTGGTGTGTTGGACCATGCCGGGCGCGAGCGCTGCGGGCGGTGCGCCTGAAACCTTCGCCAGCCCCGAACAAGCGGTCCACGCGCTCGTCGCTGCCGCCCGCGCCAACGATCGGACCGAGTTGCTGAAGATCTTTGGTCCCGCCAGTCGGGATCTGATCAGCTCAGGTGACAAAATCGCCGATAAAGAAGCCCGTGCCCGATTTGTCGACCATTACAACAAGGGCAGCAAAATCGTACTGGACGGCGCGGATAAGGCGATACTGGCCATCGGTACCGAGCACTGGCCCTTTCCCATCCCCATCGTGCAGCAAGGTCATTCTTGGCATTTCGACGCCCAGGCCGGCGCGCGGGAGATCCTCGATCGCCGGATCGGCCGCAACGAGTTGAATGCCATCGAGGTGTGCCGCAGCTATGCCAGAGCCCAACATGATTACGCTGCCGATCGCGAAAGCGCGAATAAGTTAAAGGAATATGCGCAGAAATTTGTCAGCAGCCCAGGCCGGCACAATGGGCTCTATTGGCCGGTTCGATCTGGTGAAAAGGAAAGTCCGATCGGTCCGCTGATGGCGAGCGCCCGAGCTGAAGGGTACGGCAGCACGGACGATTACAAAAAAGGCCAGCATGCACCCTATCACGGTTATTACTACCGAATCCTGACGCGCCAAGGAGCGTCGGCACCAGGGGGCGCCCGTGATTATCTGGTCAATGGGCATATGACCGGCGGCTTCGCACTAATTGCCTTTCCGGCGAAGTATGCTGATTCCGGGATAATGACCTTCATTGTCAGCCAGAACGGCATCGTCTATGAAAAGGATCTCGGTCCCGACACGGCGGCTATTGCGCCGGCCATTACCAAATTCAACCCCGATCACACGTGGAAAATTTCCAGCGCGCCCGCTCCCTAGAAAAGTAGTTATGAAAAGGATGGCGGTATCGCAGCCCTCCCAGCCACCGGCCAGCAATATGGCGCCACCGAGGGGCGGATAATGGCGCCATTTCAGAGTGCCCCCGTAATGGGGGTCCTTTCGCCATCCCCAGTGTCGCTATGCCATCAGTGAATAGCTTTACGTTTGGCGATACCGACTGCGAATTGATCGCCATTGGGTCGATATTTTCCGGTTTTTCCCGTTTCAGTGCCGCAAAGATGCTTTTTGACCCTCATTCCCCGTCTTACGGGCACACCACTCCCCGCCTGGATCCCAGTTCGAGGAAGGTGAGACGCTTATGAGTCCACGCTCGACCAGACTATTTATGATCCGATCAACCGCATCAATGGGCGGTACTCGTGCAGTATCGATTTGGATATCCGGCTGCAGCGGTTTTTCATAGGGATCGTCGATGCCGGTAAAGGCATCGATCGTTCCTTCCATGGCGCGGGCATAAAGCCCCTTGGCGTCGCGCGTGAGGCAGGTCTGCAGGCTGGCGGCGGCGTGGACTTCCACGAACAGGCCGCCGTTG